>NZ_JADNQM010000095.1:0-1301 GCF_046269425.1 Amycolatopsis sp. cmx-11-12
TGAGGGGCCTCGATCTTCCCGGACAGCTGCTTGGTGGCTTGACCTACGCTGCTTGCTGCCGGTTTAGGTACTCGGTGTAGACCTCGCTGGGGGTCTTGTAACCGAGTCCTGAGTGGAGACGTTGGTTATTGTAGCGCAGTTCTATGTATGCGGCGATATCCGCGATGGCCTGTTTTCGTGTTGTGTAGATCACTCGATGGGATCGCTCGTTTTTAAGGGCGCCGAAGAATGACTCGGCCATGCTGTTGTCGTAGCAGATTCCTGTGCGGCCGACGGAGTGCCGGATGCCAAGAGATCGGAGTGTGTTCGCGAATTGGGCGGACATGTAGTTGCTGCCGCGATCGGTGTGGAATATTGCTCCGGGTTTGATTGAGTAGTTCCGGACGGCCATGTGGATGGCTTTCTCGATCAGGGGTGTTCGGTAGTTGTCGTCCATGGCCCATCCGATGACCGCTTTAGTGTGGCAGTCGATGACGGTCGCCAGATAGATCCATCCTTCCCAGGTGGGAATGTAGGTGATATCGCCGACCATTTTCTCGCATGGCGCGTCCGCGCTGAAGTCCCGGCGCAGCAGGTCCGGCAGGATCGCCGGGCCGCCGTCGGTCAGTGCCGGCCGCCAGGGCTTGGGCTGGCAGGGTTCCAGGCCCTGGTCTCGCATGATCTGGCGGACCAGTTCGGGGGTGCACCGCTCGCCCTGGCGCTCTAGCTGGGCGTGGATGCGACGGTGACCGTAGGTCTCGTCCGAGTCGGTGAAGATCTTGGTGATCAGCCCGGCGAGATACTGCCTGCGCCGGGTGGTCTCTGATTCTGGCCGGGTACGCCATTCATAGAAGCCCGATTTCGACACTTCAAGCCATGAGCACATTGTCACGACAGGCAACGGCCTTTCCATGGCCTGACTGAAGACGTCCTTCTCCGCCTCGATGAACTCGTAGAGTTCTGTTATCGATAGTCGCTGGCGAAGAAGGCTGCGGCTTTTCCCAGGAACTCGCGTTCCGCGCGCAGTTCCCGGACTTCTTTTTCCAGTTCCCGCAACCGGGCACGTTCTGAGATCTTCAATGGCGGCTCATCGGCGGCATGGTCGCGACGGTACGCGTTAACCCAATTGCGCAGGGTCTGCTCACTGACACCGATTTCCCGAGCGACCGCCGCGACAGGACGTGTCGACTCGACCACCGATCTCGCCGTCTCCTCCTTAAATTCAGGAGTAAACGACCGACGACTCTTCTTGGACACGGACACCCTCTCTTCCAGACACGAACTCTAGTTGGTCCGCTGTCCGGAAGGACCGGGGCCGCTCA
>NZ_JADNQM010000096.1:0-1278 GCF_046269425.1 Amycolatopsis sp. cmx-11-12
GTGCCGTTTCGCGGTAACGTAAGATTACGAACACATGTTCGACAGAATTCCGGTATTATGGGGGTGTGTCCGAGACGATCCTTCCCGAGTTGCCGCAGGAGCTGTGGCGCGCTGGCAAGCTGGAGCTTGCCCACGGCGTGCAGCAGTTCTTGCAGGTGATGCGGGTAGCGTCCGCCGGATTGGGGCAGTATTTGGCGGAGATCGAGTCTCGTGGCGTGAAAGACTTGTACGGGTATGGGACGACGGTTTCGTGGTTCGCTGATATCGCGGGGTTGTCTGTGGGTGAGGCGCGGCCGTATGTGAATCGTGCGATTGATTTGAATCCGACGCGTGCTTTGGATGGCACGGAGATCCCGGCGTTCGCGCCCGCGACCGGCGTGGCGGCGGCGGACGGCGCGATCGGCGAGGAACGGATCAAACAGATCCTGGAGATCCTGCGGCAGATCCCCGGCGAGGTGCCGGTGGAGGATCGGGAGCACGCGGAGAAGACCCTCGCCGACCTGGCCCGGAAGGCGGGTCCTCGGCAGGTGTCGGAACTCGGAGAGCAACTGCTGGGATGGCTCGACCCGGACGGCAAAGAACCCAAGGACCCCGAACCTGCCCCACCCCGCCGCGAACTGACCCTGCAACGCCGCAAAGACGGCTTCTGGACCCTGAAAGGCCTCCTCGACGACGAGTCCGGGGCCCGGACCGCAGCGGCACTGGAGGCTCACGCGAAGCCTCGCCCGGTGGACGAGTTCGGTCAGGCCGACCTGCGCAGCAAAGCTGAGCGTCAGGGTGACGCGTGGGTCGACCTCGTGGACCTGGCGGTCGCCTGCCCCGACCAGCCCGGCACCAACGGCTACCGGACCTTGGTGCACGTGACCATCGGCCTCGAAGAACTCAAGACCGGCCTCGGGACCGCCTGCCTCGACTTCGTCGGCACGATGACCGCCCGCGAAGCACGCCTGGCTGCCTGCGACTGCTTGATGCTGCCGGTAGTGCTCAATGCCGCCGGGGAACCTCTCGATGTGGGACGCCTCAGACGCTTCGTCACCCCAGGCCAACGGAGAGCGTTGAACATCCGGGATCGGGGGTGCGCGTTCCCCGGCTGCCATCGGCGGCCGAAGAACTGCCACGCCCACCATATTCATCATTGGGCAGATGGCGGACCGACCGATCTGCGGAATCTAGTGCTGGTCTGTTCTTTCCATCGTGTGTCTCGAATGCGATTGAGAGGTTCTGATGTAGAAGCCAGAGTCGCTTGAAAGCAATGCTGTGTCGGAGATGAAGGTAGGT
>NZ_JADNQM010000097.1:0-1277 GCF_046269425.1 Amycolatopsis sp. cmx-11-12
TGAGATGCCTCGCTCTTTCCGGACAGTTGACCCACTAAGGTGGGAGAGACTGGACGGAGAGATTGAGTGTCGCAGCGTCGACGGAAGTTCTCGCCTGAGTTCAAGGACGAGGCCGTGAAGATGGTTTTGGACGGGTCTCGGCCGATTGCTCAGGTTGCCCGCGAGCTGGGTATTGTCGAGCAGACTCTCCGGAACTGGGTGAACGCTTTTCGTGAAGCTCATCCCCTGGAGGAAGAGCCTCTGACTTTGAGTGAGCGTGCGCGGTTGCGGGAGCTTGAACGTGAAAACCGTGACCTGCGAATGCAGACGGATTTCTTGAAAAAAGCGGCGGCGTACTTCGCCCAGGATCATCGGTAGCCGAGGTCTACGAGTTTATCGATGGGGAGAAGTGCGCCTACTCCGTGGTGCGCATGTGCATGTGGCTGGGTGTGTCCACGTCCGGGTTCTATGAATGGCGGACCCGGCCGGCCTCGGCCACCAGCGAACGCCGGGCCGAGTTGAAGAGAGACATCGTCACGATCTTCGCCGAATCGAACGAGACCTACGGCTACCGGCGGGTCCACGCCGCGCTGGCCCGTCAGAACGTCACGGCCGGCCCGGAGCTGGTCCGTGCTCTCATGCGGGAGCTAGGCCTCGTCCCGTGTCAGCCGCGGCCATGGCGCCTGACCACGGTCGCCGATCCCGCCGCGGCCGACACGCCAGACCTGGTTCGCCGCGACTTCACCGCGACCGCGCCGGGCGAGAAAATGGTGGGTGATATCACCTATATTCACACGTGGGAAGGCTGGCTTTACCTCGCGACAGTCATCGATTGCCACACCAAGAAAATCATCGGCTGGTCGATGGCCGATCATATGAATGCCTCGCTCGTCTGTGACGCCATGACCATGGCCGTCGGCAACATGGTCATACCCCGCGACGCTATCTTCCACTCCGACCGCGGCACTCAATACACATCCGCCGAATTCCGCGACCTTCTCCGGACGCTCGGCACACGATCGTCCGTCGGCCGCACCGGAGTCTGCTGGGACAACGCTCTCGCTGAATCAGTCAACGCAAGCATCAAGAACGAACTCGTGTACCGCACCGTATTTCCCGCCCGAGAACAAGCCCGCCGAGCTATTGTCAAATACATCGAAGGCTTCTACAATCAGCGGCGCCTTCACTCAGGACTCGACTACAAGACACCCCACGAAGTCCACACCGAGTACCTGAAACACCACGTCGCAGCATGAGAAACCACTAAGCGACTGTCCGGAAGACGCGAGGCAGCTCAG
>NZ_JADNQM010000098.1:0-1243 GCF_046269425.1 Amycolatopsis sp. cmx-11-12
TTCCCGAGTTGCCGCAGGAACTGTGGCGCGCTGGCAAGCTGGAGCTTGCCCACGGCGTGCAGCAGTTCCTGCAGGTGATGCGGGTAGCGTCCGCCGGGTTGGGCCGGTATTTGGCCGAGGTCGAGTCCCGTGGCGTGAAAGACTTGTACGGCTATGGGACAACGGTTTCGTGGTTCGCCGATATCGCCGGGTTGTCTATTGGTGAGGCGCGGCCATATGTGAATCGCGCGATCGACCTGAACCCCACCCGCGCCTTGGATGGCACCGAGATCCCGGCGTTCGCGCCCGCGACCGGCGCGGCGGCGGCGGACGGTGCGATCGGTGAGGAGCGGATCAAACAGATCCTGGAGATCTTGCGGCAGATCCCCGGCGAGGTGGCGGCAGAGGATCGGGAGCACGCGGAGAAGACCCTCGCCGACTTGGCCCGGAAGGCGGGTCCTCGGCAGGTGTCGGATCTCGGAGAGCAGTTGCTGGGATGGCTCGACCCGGACGGCAACGAACCCAAGGACCCCGAACCCGCCCAGCCCCACCGTGAACTGACGTTGGAACGTCGCAAAGACGGCTTCTGGACACTGAAAGGCTTGCTCGACGACGAAGCCGGAGCCCGGACCGCCGCAGCGCTGGAGGCCTACGCGAAACCCCGCCCGGTCGATGAGTTCGGCCAGGCCGACCTACGCAGCAAAGCCGAACGCCCGGGGGACGCCTGGGTCGACCTTGTCGATCTCGCGATCGCCTGCCCCGACCAGCCCGGCACCAATGGCTACCGGACCTTGGTGCATGTCACCATCGGCCTGGAGGAACTCAAGACCGGGCTAGGGACCGCCTGCCTCGATTTCGTCGGGACGATGACCGCCCGCGAGGCACGGATGGCGGCCTGCGATTGCTTGATGCTTCCGGTAGTGCTCAATGCCGCCGGGGAGCCTCTGGACGTGGGACGGCTGAGGCGGTTCGTCACCCCAGGCCAACGGAGAGCGTTGAACATCCGGGACCGGGGCTGCGCCTTCCCCGGCTGCCACCGACGGCCCAAGAACTGCCACGCCCACCACATCCATCACTGGGCAGACGGCGGACCCACCGACCTCCGCAACCTCGTGCTGGTCTGCTCCTTCCATCACCGGCTGATCCACCACGGCGACTGGGAAGTCCGCATGGCGGCCGACGGGCTGCCGGAATTCATCCCGCCCCAGTACCTGGATCCGTTACGAAGAACCCGGCGCAACACCCTCCCCGCCTGACTCTGACC
>NZ_JADNQM010000009.1:0-294389 GCF_046269425.1 Amycolatopsis sp. cmx-11-12
AAACCAAGATCGTGCAGTGTGTTCAAGAGGGCAGAGACCGCGCGCAGTATGGTGTGGAGTTCACCTTCCTGGGATACACGTTCCGGCCCCGATACGCTCGACTGCGGGACGGTCGCTGGAAATCCGGATTCTTACCCGCGGTGAGCAAATCCGCCAAGAAGTCGATGGCGGCCGTGATCCGCGGATGGCGACTCGGACGTCGTACCGACCTGAGTTTCAGAGAGATAGCCGCGATGATCAACCGCGTCGTGGCCGGCTGGATCAACTACTACGGGCGCTTCTACAAATCTCTGTTGATCAGCTTCCTTGCCGATCGGATCAATCCTCATCTGGTCCGATGGGCTATGCGGAAATTCAAACACCTGCACCGGTGGCCATCGAAAGCCCGGAAGCGGATCGCCCAGATCGCTACGCACTACCGGGGCATGTTCGTGCATTGGCGACACGGGGCACTCCCGGCAGGTTCGACAACGGGAGCCGTGTGACGCGAGAGTGTCACGCACGGTTCTGAGAGCGGCGGCGGGGGAAGCTCCCGCCGCCGACTCACCACCGGCTGATCCACCACGGTGATTGGGAAGTCCGGATGGCGGCCGACGGGTTGCCGGAGTTCATTCCGCCCCAGTATCTGGATCCGTTGCGAAGAACCCGGCGCAACACCCTCCCTGCCTGACCCCGAGGAGCCCGCCAGCCACACCGGCGACGGGCCCCTCGGCATGCCCAGAGACCGAGTTCATAGACCTCGAGATCGAAAGTCGAGGGACGCCAATAGACAGCTATCCGCAGCTTCCCGCCGAGGCCAAAGATGTCCGCGACCTCAACCAGAATGCCGCCGCGCCAATGCCTCCGAACCCTGGGCCAGCAAGGTGACATCCGCGCCGACCAGGACGAACGAAGCACCGGCGTCGAGATAGCGCTGGGCCTGTGCGGGGTCGAACGCGTTGACGCCCACCGGTTTCCCTTGCGCCCGCACGGCCTCGAAAGTGCCGAGGACGGCCGCCGTGACGTCGGGATGTGTCTGCTGTCCGAGCAACCCCATCGAGGCGGCCAGATCGGACGGCCCGACGAAGACGCCGTCGACGCCCTCGACGGCGGCGATCTCGGCGGCGGCCGTGACACCCGCCGTCGACTCGATCTGGACGAACAGCGACATGTACTCGTCGGCCTTCGTGAGGTAGCCCTCGACCTGGTTCCAGCGCGCGGACCGGGAGAGAGCGCTGCCGACACCGCGCACGCCTCGCGGCGGATAGCGGACGGCGCGCACGACGGCCGCCGCTTCCTCGGCGCTGTCGACCATGGGCACGAGCAGGTTCTGCGCCCCCAGGTCGAGCAGGCGCTTCAGTGCGACCGCGTCGCCGGACGGGGCGCGCACCATCGGCGTGATCGGATACGCGGCGATCGTCTGGAGCAGAGACTGCACCGTCTCCAGGCCGACGGGGGAGTGCTCGGTGTCGACGAGCAGCCAGTCCAGCCCGGAGCCCGCGCAGATCTCCGCGACGACCGGGCTTCCCGATGTGACCCACATGCCGATCTGCGGTCGCGTGGCCTCGGCAAGCCGTTCCCGGAACGTCGGGTCTAGACGAAGCGGCATGTGATCGCTCCCAGGTCCCGGTAGTCGGCGGTCACGGTGTCGCCGGGGTGCACCCACATCGGCCGGGTGAACGATCCGGCCAGCACGATGTCGCCCGGATCGAGTTTGTCACCGTGTTGGGCGAGTTTGTTCGCGAGCCAGGCGACGCCGTTCGCGGGATGGTTCAGCACCGCGGCGGCGACGCCGGATTCCTCGATGGTTTCGTTGCGGTACAACAGCGCCGAAACCCACCGCAGGTCGACGGCGTCCACGGCGACCGGGTTACCGCCGTAGACCATGCCGCCCATGGCCGCGTTGTCGCTGATCGTGTCCACAATGGTCCGTCCCGCCATCTCGATGCGCGAGGACAGGATCTCCAGGGCGGGCACGACGTACTCGGTCGCACGCAGCACATCGAACACCGTGGCGTCCGGGCCAGTGAGCGAATCGCGGAGTACGAAGGCCAGCTCGACCTCGATGCGCACGTTCGAGAACCGGCTGTGCTCGATCACGGAACCGTTCTCGAACACCATGTCCGCGAAAATGGCGCCGTAGTCGGGTTCGGTGATCCCGGTGGCGGCCTGCATGACCTTCGAGGTGAGCCCGATCTTGCGGCCGACCGGACGGCGCCCGGCCGCGATGCCCCGGCGCCGCCATTCGTTCTGCACGGCGTAGGAGTCCTCGACGGTCATGTCCGGGTAGCGCGCCGTCAGCAGCGGGATCGTCTCACGAGACTCCTCCGCGGCCGCCAGTTCGTCGGCGATCGCGGTGATCGTTTCCTGTTCGAGCATGGTCCCGCCTCAGAGCTGGTTGCCGAGTTTGTACTCGCCCTGTTTCCACGCCGGTAGTTCACCTTCGTCGTCACCCTTGCGCGTGTAGGAAAAGCCGTCGGCGCCGATAGTGACCTCCAGTTCGCTTTCCTCGATCCTCGCGACCACCGGCTGCGGCTTGCCGTCGAGGTCGAGCACCAGCGACGCGTCGGTGTACCACGACGGGACCACCGGCGTGCCCCACCAGTCGCGGCGCTGGTTGTCGTGCACGTCCCAGGTGACGACCGGATTGTCGGGGTCGCCGGTGTAGTAGTCCTGCGTGTAGATCTCGACGCGGTGCCCGTCGGGGTCACGCAAGTAGAGGTAGAACGCGTTCGAGACGCCGTGCCTGCCGGGGCCGCGTTCGATGTGGTCCGACATCCGCAGCGAGCCGAGTTTGTCGCAAATGGACAGGATGTTGTGCTTCTCGTGCGTGGCGAACGCGATGTGGTGCATGCGCGGCCCGTCGCCACCGGTCATCGCGGTGTCGTGCACGGTCGGCTTGCGGCGCATCCACGCCGCGTAGGTGATGCCCTGGTCGTCCTGGATGTCTTCGGTGACACGGAAGTTGAGGTCTTCCATGTGCTTCACCGCGCGCGGCACGTCCGGGGTGACCTGGTTGAAGTGGTCGAGCCGGACCAGTGCGCCCGGGACGTGCAGGTCATAGCGCCAGCTGAGTCTGTCGACGTGCTGGACGTCGTGGAAGAACTCGAGCGGGAAACCGAGCGGGTCCTGCACGCGCACCGAGTCGCCGATGCCCTTGGTGTAGCCGTCCTCGCGGCGTTCGACCCGGCAGCCCAGTTCCGTGTAGAACGCGACGGCCTTGTCCAGATCCTCCGGCGACCGCACGCGGTAGGAGAACGCCGCGACCGCGGCGACCGGGCCCTGGCGCAGCACGAGGTTGTGGTGGATGAACTCGTCGATCGTGCGGAGGCTGACCGTGGCCTCGTCCTCTTCGGTCACCGTCAGGCCGAGGACATCGGCGTAGAACGCGCGCGACCGCGCCAGATCGGTGACGACGAGTTCCATGTACGCGCAACGCAGGACGTCCGGCGGTGGTGAGGACGGCGTGGGGATGGAGGTCATTGCGGAATCCTTTGTGGACGGGAGAACGGATCAGCCCTTGCCGAAGGCGGGGTTGTGCACCTCGCCGAGATTGATGTGCACCGCCTGCTGGTCGGTGTAGAAGTCGATCGAGCGGTAGCCGCCCTCGTGCCCCAGCCCGGACGCCTTCACGCCGCCGAAGGGCGTGCGCAGGTCACGGACGTTGTTCGAGTTGAGCCACACCATCCCGGCCTCGACGGCCTGCGCGAAGTTGTGCGCCCGCTTGAGGTCGTTGGTCCAGACGTACGCGGCGAGCCCGTACTTCGTGTTGTTCGCGAGTTCGAGTGCCTCTTCTTCGCTGTCGAACGGCGTGATCGCGACGACCGGGCCGAAGATCTCCTCCTGGAAGATCCGGGCGTCCGGTTTGACGTCGGCGAACACTGTCGGCGCCACGTAGTTCCCGGTCGGGAAGCCGTCCGGGCGGCCGCCACCGGCGACGAGCCTGCCTTCGGTTTTCCCGATCTCGATGTACTTCATGACCTTTTCGTAGTGCTCGGGGTGCACCAGTGCGCCGACCTCGGTCGCCGGGTCGCTCGGGTCGCCGACGACGACACGTTTGGCCTGCGCGGCGTAGCGCTCGACGAACTCGTCGTAGATCGCGCGTTCGACCAGGATCCGGCTGCCCGCGGTGCAGCGTTCGCCGTTGAGCGAGAACACGCCGAAGATCGTCGCGTCGATCGCGGTTTCCAGGTCGGCGTCGGCGAAGACGATGGCGGGCGACTTGCCGCCCAGCTCCATCGACAGTCCTTTGAGGAACGGCGCCGCGTTGCCGAAGATCAGGCTGCCGGTTCCGCTCTCGCCGGTGAACGAGATCAGCGGGACGTCCGGGTGCTTCACGAGCGCGTCGCCGGCATCCTCGCCGAAACCGTTGACCAGGTTGAACACACCCGCCGGCAGCCCGGCCTCTTCGAAGATCTCCGCCCACAGCGACGCGGAAAGCGGGGTGAACTCGGCGGGCTTGAGCACCACAGTGTTGCCGGTCGCCAGCGCCGGGGCGAGCTTCCACGACTCCAGCATGAACGGCGTGTTCCACGGCGTGATCAGCCCGGCGACGCCGATCGGCTTGCGGTTGACGTAGTTGACCTGGCGGCCGGGCACCTTGTAGGTGTCGTCGGCCTGCGCGACGATCAGGTCGGCGAAGAACCGGAAGTTCTCCGCGGCCCGGCGGGCCTGGCCCAGCGCCTGCGAGATCGGCAGGCCCGAGTCGAAACTCTCCAGCGCGGCCAGCCGCTTGTCCCGCGACTCGACGAGGTCGGCGATGCGGTTCAGCACGCGCGATCGCTCACGCGGCAGCAGCTTCGGCCACGGCCCCTCGGTGAACGCCTTCCGCGCGGCGGCGACGGCACGGTCGACGTCGGCCTTCTTACCCGCGGCGGCCTGTACGTAGGTCTCGTTGGTCACCGGGTCGAGCACGTCGAAAACGGCGCCGTCGGCCGAATCGACGAGCTCGCCGCCGATGTAGTGCCGGATCCGCTCCGGGACACCGTCCGGGATCGGCCGGGGAGTCGTGGTGGTCAAAAGTCCTCCTCAGTCAGCGGTTTGCGCGCTCTCGAGCATCCAAAAAGGCCTGCATGGTGGCCCAGCGGTGATTGCGCGCGGCGAATTCGATGTCGAGCGGGTCGGCTTTCTCGGAGATCAGCCGGAGGATCTGTTCGTGCTCTTCGACCGACCGGTGCGCGCGGTCGGGGACGAACGCGAACGTGGAGTCACGCAGTCCGGACAGCCGTGTCCAGCCCTGGTGCACGAGGTCGAGGATCTGCGGGTTCGGGCAGCATTCGAAGAGCAGCGAGTGGAACTGCTGGTTCAGCGCGGTGAACTCGTGCGCATCGAAGTGGTCGAGCAGGGCGATCATCCGCTCGTTCACTCTGCGCGCCTTCGCGATGTCCTCTTCGGACAGTCCCGGCGCGGACAGCGCGGTGGCGACGCCTTCGACCACGCCGAGGGTCTGCATGGCGTGGACGTATTCGTTTTGGTCCACCATCGCAACCCGGGCGCCGACGTTGCGTTCGAAGGTCACCAGCCGTTCGGCCTCCAGCCGCCGGATCGCCTCACGCACCGGGACGACGCTCATGTCGAGCGCGCCGGCGATCTCGGCGAGGACCAGCCGGTAACCGGGTCCGTACTCGTGCCGGGCGATCCGCTCACGCAGCCACTCGTAGGCGAGTTCGGACTTGCTGGCCGTCTTCACTGCTTCTTCTGCCATGCCTCATACCTTTCCCGCCACAACGGGTTGAGCGGGAAGAGCCCCTCGATCGCGCGGCCCTGGCCGACCTGCTCGGCGATCCAGGAGTCCTCGTCCTCCTGGACGAGCGTCGCGTCGGCGATCTCTTCGGCGATGTCCGGCGGGATGACGACCACGCCGTCGTCGTCGCCGACGATGATGTCGCCGGGCAGCACGGTCGCGCCGCCGCAGGCGATCGCGACGTCGGTGTCCCACGGCACGTGCTTGCGGCCGAGGACCGCCGGATGCGCGCCCTGAGAGAACACTGGGAGGCCGGTCGCGGCGACGGCGTCGAAGTCGCGGACCCCGCCGTCGGTGATCACCCCGGCCGCACCGAGATACCGTGCCCGCAACGCCAGGATGTCCCCGAGCGTTCCGGAACCCTTGTCACCCCTGGCCTCGATGACGATCACCTCGCCGGTGCCGACCGAGTCGAACAGGCGCTTCTGCGCGTTGTAGCCGCCGCCGTGGGACTTGAAGAGGTCTTCGCGGTTGGGGACGAAGCGCAGAGTCCTTGCCGTGCCGACGATCTTCGAGCCGGGCAGGTTGGGGCGCAAACCGTCGATCGCGACGTTGTTCAGCCCGCGCTTGCGCAGCTGGGCGGACAGGCCCGCCACCGGCGCACGCAGCAGTTTGGCGCGAAGTGCCTCGCTGAGCGCGGGGGCGGTTTCTTCGTGCGGCTCAGTGCCCCAGGCTTCGGCGCGCTGTTTGTCGTCGACCTCGGGGAGACTGCCGATGTCGGAGAACGCCCGGATTCCCTGGGTGACGGTGGTGTGGAGGCGTCCGCTGCTGGCAGAGGTGCCGGGAACGTCCACTTCGACCACCACGACGTCGCCAGGGGAGACCACCGTGGACCCGGCGGGGGTGCCGGTGAGGATGATGTCGCCGGGTTCGAGGGTGAAGTGCTGGGAGAGGTCGGAGACGAACTGCCGCAACGGGAAGATCAGCCCGGCCGTGGTGTCCTCCTGCACCAGATCGCCGTTCACCCAAGTGCGGATGCGCAGGGCGGAGGGGTCGACGTCGCGCGCGTCGATGAGGCCGGGGCCGAGCGGGGTGTAGCCGTCACCGCCCTTGGACCGGACGTTGGAGCCCTTGTCCGCGGTGCGCAGGTCGTAGAGGCCGAAGTCGTTCGCGGCAGTGACCGCGGCGACGTGCTCCCATGCCTTGTCCGGTTTGACCCACCGGGCCGTGGTACCGATGACCAGCGCGATCTCGCCCTCGAAGGCCAGCAGTTCGGTCCCCGCCGGGCGCTCGACCGTGCCCCCGGACGCGCCGACCGAGCTCGACGGCTTGAAGAAGTACGACGGGTTCGCCGGACGCCGCCCGCGCTGCTCGGCCCGTGACGCGTAGCTGAGATGGACGGCGATGATCTTGCCCGGCCGGGTGCCCAGCGGACCGGACCCGCGTCCTGATGGCGCCGTTGCCTCGTAAGTGTCCATGTTTCCCTGAACTCCTCGACCCTTGCTTCGTATCTAATAACGTATATGATTCCGTGCCACAGTGGCAAGGCGGCCGACGACAAAGGAGTCCACGTGTCGAACCCAGCGCAGGATGAGCGCACCTCCGGGCGCACCGCGCCCCCGTCCGCGGACCGTCGCAGGGTCGCGTTCGCGACCGTCGTCGGTACCACCGTCGAGTGGTATGACTTCTTCGTTTACGCGTCCGCGGCCGGTCTTGTCTTCGGCAAGTTGTTCTTCTCCGGCCTCGGGGCGAACAGCACTCTCGTCGCCTTCGCCACGGTGGGCGTGAGCTTCCTGTTCCGGCCGCTCGGCGCCTTCCTCGCCGGGCACTTCGGTGACAAGTACGGCCGCCGCGTGGTCCTGGTACTCACGCTGATCCTGATGGGCGTGGCGACCACGCTGATCGGTGTGCTCCCGACGTTCGATCAGATCGGCGTCCTCGCGCCGGTGCTGCTGATCCTGCTCCGGATCCTGCAGGGCATCTCGGCGGGCGGTGAATGGGGCGGCGCCGTGCTGATGGCCGTCGAGCACGCGCCGTCGGAACGCCGAGGACTCTTCGGCGCCTCGCCTCAGATCGGCGTCCCGCTCGGTCTGCTGCTGGCTTCCGGAGTCCTGGCACTGACCAGCCTGCTCGTCCCCGGCCAGGCGTTCCTCGACTGGGGCTGGCGGATCCCGTTCCTGCTCAGCGTCGGGCTGATCCTGGTGGGCCACTACGTCCGGCGCCGTGTCGAGGAGAGCCCGGTCTTCCGGGAGATCGCCCAACGGCGTGAGCAGACCCGGACCCCGATCATCCAGCTGTTCCGCAAGCACGCCGTGCTCGTCCTGGTGGCCGCGCTGGTGTTCGCGGGCAACAACGCGGTCGGCTACATGACCACCGGCGGCTACATCCAGAACTACGCGACCAACCCGAAGGGACCGATCGGCCTCGACCGCGGCCCGGTGCTGTGGGCGGTGACGGCGTCGGCCGCGACCTGGCTGGTCTCGACGTGGGCGGCGGGCGCGGTATCCGACCGGATCGGCAGGCGGCGCACCTACGTGATGGGCTGGATCGCCCAGCTCGCCGGCGTCGCGGTCCTCTTTCCGTTGGTGGACACCGGGAACATCGTGTTGCTGGCGCTGGGCCTGATCATTCTCAGCGTGGGGCTCGGCTTCACCTACGGTCAGCAGGCGGCGTTCTACGCGGAATTGTTCCCCGCGTCGATCCGATTCTCCGGCGTCTCGATCTCCTACGCGCTCGGCGCGATCCTCGGTGGCGCGTTCGCACCGACGATCGCCACCGCGCTGGTCGGCGCGACCGGCACGTCGTTCTCCGTCGCCGTCTACCTGGCTGGCATGACGGTCATCGGCCTCATCGCCACCCTGCTCCTGCGGGACAGGTCGGGGATCCCGCTCGGCCCGGACCACGAAGCCGAGCAGGCGGTGAGCCCGCTTAGGTTCTCGAAGTGACCCGTCCGTGACGCTCAACCGCCGAGAGCGTCACGGACGGCCTTCGCCGCCGCCTTGAGCCGCTCCGCGAGCTCGACGGCGGTTCGCGTACTGGACAGATAGACGACCGCGAGCGCCGCGGGGTCGTGGCCGCGCAGGGGGAGCGGTACCGCGACCGCGCTGAGGTTCTCGATCACTTCACCATGGCTGTCCGCGTAGCCGCGGGCAGCCACTTCCCGTACTTCGTCCGTCCAGTCTTCCGACGACAACTGGGAAAGGATCGCGCGGCCGGGGGCGCCCGCGGTGAACGGATGCCTGGACCCCGGGCGCTGCGCGACGGACGCGACGGCGTGCCGGGGTTCCACGCTGACCAGGGTCACGCACTCTTCGCGGTCCATCACCGCCACGAAACACGTCATGCCGAGTTCGTTCGCGACCGCGGTCAATTCGGGCAGCGCGGCGGCTTGCAGGTCGTGCTTGATCCCCGCGGCGAGCGCGGCCAGTCGCGTGCCGAGTTCGAACTTCCCGGCCGGTTCCCGGGTGAGGAGCCCGTGGTCTTCGAGCGTGCGGATGAGCCGGTACGCGATCGACCGGTGCACGCCGAGCCGTTCGGCGATCTGGTCGACGCTGAGCGCTTCCTGTGCGTCGGCAAGGACTTCGAGCACGCGGATGCCGCGGCTGAGGGTCTGGGACGCGCTTGAAGCCTTGCGAGACTCCGAAACCATCGTATACGATCCATTTCGATAGTTGAACTGGCTGTTCGATTATAGAACAGGAATCGACGATGATGTCACGCGAAAGCGGGTTTTCGCCGGGTTCGAAGTTGTATCGCCCGGCCGCGCAGTTCTTCCGAGGCTGTCTCGGTCGGTTCGCGACGGGTGTCGCGGTGGTGACCTTCGATGCCGCGACGAAACGACATGGCCTGACGGTGAACTCCTTCACCGCGGTCTCGATGGATCCGCCGCTCGTGCTCGTTTCGATCCAGCGCACCGTGAAGAGTCACGACCTGCTCGAAGGCCGCCCGTTCGCGGTCAACGTCCTCGGCGCGGAACAAGAGGCGCTCGCGATGAACTTCGCCGGCCGTCCGTCTCTCGAAGGAGCGCCGGTGTGGGTCGAAGGCGGGCACGCGCCGCGGCTCGGCGGCGTCCTCAGCTGGTTCGACTGCACGCCGTGGGCCGCCTACGACGGCGGCGACCACACCCTGTTCCTCGGCGAGGTGCGGGAGTTCGACTACCGCTCAGGCGACGCGCTCGGCTTCGTCAACGGACGGTTCTCGACCATCCACGAATCCGCGCAAGGCCACGAATCCCTGTTCTGACAACGACGTCCCCCCGAGAAGGAGCACGACATGGGAGCCCGTACCGGACAGCAGTACCTCGACAAGCTCAACGCGATGACGCCGGAGTTGTACGTCGACGGCGAGAAGGTGACCTCGAAGGTCGCCGAGCACGCGGCCTTCCGGAACAACGCGCTGACCTACGCGAAGCTGTTCGACCTCCAGCACGACCCGGCGCACCGCGACGTCCTCACCTACGAGTCGCCGACCACGGGGGAGCGGGTCGGCACCTCGTTCCTGGTGCCGCGCACCGAGGAAGACCTCAAGCGCCGCCGCGCCGCGTTTTCCGTGTGGGCCCAGTACTCCAACGGTTTCCTCGGCCGCACCGGCGACTACATGAACTCGTCGCTCACCGCGCTTTCGACCGCGAAGAAGTTCTTCTCCCAGGCCGATCCCGTCTTCGGCGAGCGCATCGAGAAGTACTACGAGATGGCGCGCGAGAACGACCTCCTCGCGACGCACACGCTGATCCCGCCGCAGGTGAACCGTTCGGTGTCCGGAAGCCAGCAGGGCGGCGGAAACCTCTCGGCGAAGGTGGTCGAGGAGCGGGAGGACGGCATCGTCGTCCGCGGCGCCCGGATGCTCGCCACGATCGCGCCGATCGCCGACGAACTCCTGGTGTTCCCGTCGACAGTCCTGCGCGGCACCCCCGAGGACGCCCCGTACTCCTACGCCTTCGCCGTTCCGAACGACGCGCCCGGGCTCAAGTACTTCTGCCGCGCCGGACTCGACCACGGCCGTTCGCGCTTCGACGAGCCGCTCGCGTCGCGCTTCGAGGAGATGGACGCGGTCGTGGTGTTCGACGACGTGTTCGTCCCGAACGAGCGGGTCTTCCTGCTGGGGCATCCGGAACTGTGCAACGCCTGGTACTCCGAGACCGGCGCCGGCGCGCTCATGACCCATCAGGTCGTCACGCGCACACTGGCCAAGACCGAGTTCTACCTGGGGCTCGCCAGTGAGATCGCCGCCGCGATCGGCATCGGCGGGTTCCAGCACATCCAGCAGGACCTGTCGGAGCTGATCTCCTACGTCGAGATCGAGAAGGCCGTGCTGCGCGCGTCGGAGGCCGACGGGGCGGTGAGCGAGGACGGCGTCTTCCTGCCCAAGTGGGAGGTCCTCAACGCTGCCAGGAACTGGTACCCCACCAAGGTTTCACCGCGGCTGACCGAGATCATCCGCAAGTTCTCGGCGTCCGGTCTCATGGCACTACCGGGTGAGGCGGACTTCGAGGCGGAGGGCCGCCCCGACATCGACATCTACCTCCAGTCGGCCACCCTGCCAGCCAAGGATCGCGCGCGGCTGTTCAAGCTCGCGTTCGACGCGTCGGTCTCGAGCTTCGCCGGGCGGGAGTCGCTGTACGAGTACTTCTTCTTCGGCGATCCGGTTCGGATGGCGGGTGCCCAGGTGAACGCGTACCCGCGGGAGGCGTTGCAGGAGCGAGTGCGGGAGCTGCTGGCACGCGACGAGTAGTAGCGGGCGGGGCGCGGATTTCGTCGATGGGTCGGCCTTTGTGCGCGATTTCATCGACGATTTCCCGTCACCGATGAAATCGGCCAGTATTTGTCCTGAATCCTTCCAAAGTGCCCGCCATCACGAATCGATGAGCACGTTGCAACGTTCGAGTTAATCTCTTCATTGACCGTTCAAGTCCGCCATATCGGTGCGCAAAAATCCAGGTGCCCTGATCGACGATGGCGAGGACGAGGCAGCAGGGGGAGACATGATCGAAACGGTGCAGTGCGCGGGTGCGGATTTCTGCGAAGAGCTTTCGGGTTCCGGTGACACGTCCTTCGCCCGTTTCTACGAAGGCGATCCACCGTCCCGCCTAATATGGTCAACGGAAAGTTTGACATTACTGGCCGACATGTCGCCGCTCGCCCTCGGCCACCTCCTGCTGTTGCCTTCGGACCACTACTTGTCCTTCGCGCAGGTACTTTCCCTCCATGCGGCGGAGGTGCGCGACTTTCTCGCCGACTTCGTCCCGCTGTACCGGGAAACCTTCGGTGAGCCGCTGATCCTGGAGCACGGGTCGAGCGACGGCCAGGAGAGCCACGCCTGCATCACGCACGCGCATCTGCATTTCCTCCCGGTCGACGGGGATCGCGTGGACGACCTCTTGATCGGGGATTCCCTCGCCTACGAGGATCTGGGTTCACTCGGTGAACTCGCCCTCCCGCCGTGGCCGTCTTCGGCGTATTTCCTTCGGGTATACCGTGACAAAATCCGGGTCTATCGGCCGACCGGGGACCAGAAGAGGCAGTATTTGCGCTCGATCGTCGGAGCGGTGCTGGCGATCGAAGACCCTGAGTGGGATTACGCGGTGGTGATGCGGAAAGAGGAACTCCGCCGGACCATGCGAATGGTGGACCACTGGTGAGTGAGAAATTCTCGGACGAACCGACCCGCATCGCCGAGACCATCGTGCCGTTGTTCGCCCGGCAGACGGGCGAATTCGCCCCGGTCTCGTCCCCGGACGGCAGCCGGGTGGACCTGACCACGGGGGCCGACGACCAGGACGACTGCGCGGTCTTCCGGCTGGCCGGGAGCCACGACCTCGTGGTGGGCAGCGACTACATCCGCGGCCCCAAGTTCCGGTTGTACGAGATGGGTCACCTCGACGAGTACGACCTGGGCTACTACCTGGTGGCGGCGAACCTGAGCGATATCGCGGCGATGGGCGCGAAGCCGATCGGCCTGCTTTCGGTCGTCCGGTATCCGTCGGAGATGGACGACGCGCTGTTCGGCTCGGTCATGGAGGGCATCCGCGACGCCTGTGCGGCCTTCGGTTGTCACAACGTGGGTGGTGACATCGGTGGCGCGGAACGCCTGATCCTGTCGGCGTCGGCGCTGGGGGTGTGCCCGGCCGGTCGTGCGTTGCTGAGGTCCGGGGCGAAACCCGGTGACGTCGTCTGCCTGACGGCGCCGACGGGGCCAGCCGGTGCCGCGATGGCATACCTGAGGTCCGACGCTTCGGACGAGGCCATCGACAGGCTGCTTCCGCCGATGCTCGCCCACTGGAAACGGCCGGTGGCGAGGATCGACGAGGGACTCGCACTCGGGGCGAGCGGTGTGGTCACGAGTTGCCAGGACACCTCGGACGGCCTGAAGGCCACTTTGCTCAGTATCGCCGACCTCAGCGGCGTCGGGATCACCGTCGACGAAAGGGCGGTCCCCGTCCTGGCCGGGGTGGCCGCCGTGGCCGATCACGTGCGGGTGGAGCCGCTGAGCCTGGTCATGGGCGATTCGGTCGATTTCGAACTCGTCTTCACGGTTCCGCCCGACCAGGCGGACGATCTCGCGGAATCGCTCGGTTTCCATCGGATCGGGGTCGTCACCGAGGAGCCGGAGGTGGTTCTGCGGGCCGAGGACGGCACCCGTTCGGCCCTACCCGGTAAGGCATGGCGGCACCAGGGCGATAGACAGGCATGAGACTGATGACGGCGAAGGCCGCGGACAAGGCGGTCCTGCTGTCGGCGACCCTGTGCTTGGCAGGCAAGGCCTACAACGTTCCTTCCCGGACCTTCTGGGACGATGTCCTGAGTGGCCGCCCGTACTTGCTGCTGATCTTTCTCGTCGTGGCCGGAGTGTTCGGCGCGCTCACCCCGTTCGAGAGCTGGCACCGTCGTTCCTTCGTGGACCGGAATGTCGTGATGCGCCGCCGCATCCTGTCCACCTTCGGCAGGTTGCTCGACATCAGCGCGGAAATCGAGCCCACGTTGGAGACAGGAGACCTGGCACTCCACGTGTGGCGGCGGAAACGGACCCTGCGGCATCCGATCCACGGTGTGCTGAAGCGGCTTTCCTCCTATCGGATGTCATCCTTTCCGGCAACGCGGAGTTTCGCGCCGACACGAGGTGTCGGCGCTGTCGGGCTGTGCTGGCTCCACGATCGTGAGGTGTGGTTCGACGTCGCTCCGCTGGCGGCGGAGCTCACGGACCCGGAGAAATACGACGACTACGTAAGCCGGCGGGGACGGGAATCGGTGATGAACCTGTCTTGGGAAGAGTTCGGCGCCCTCAAACATCGGTCCGCGCTCTTCGTCACCCCGATCAGGAGTGGGCGGAACAAATTCGTCGGCTGCGTGAGTGTCGACGCCAGCCGAGGGTACGACGTGCTCAAACGGCGGCAACTGCTCGAAGAGATGACCAATCTGGGGATGGCCATCGGGCGAGAGGATTTCGAGTGCACCTGAACGGAGACGACCTGCCCGCACTCGTGTCGAGGAATCGCCGGTCTTACGACGAATGCGCCGCCGAGTACGCCCGGAGCACGGACAAGCTGGAGCGATTTCCCGGTCTCGACCTCGAGCTGGACCGGTTTCTCGCGGCACTGCCCGCTGGCGCAGTGCTGGACCTGGGCTGCGGCGCGGGCCGTGATGCCGAGTATCTGATCGAGCGCGGTGCGGACGTGCTGGCGGGCGACATCAGCGCGGAGATGCTGAGGTACACGCGCCGTCGCTGTGTGCTCTTCGGTGCGGTGCAATGCGACTTACTGGCCTTGCCACTGGTGAGCGGGGTGTTCGCCGGCGTCTGGGCTTGTGCGAGCGTGCTCCATCTGCCGCGGCGGGCGCATCCCGTCGCCTTCTCCGAAATCCATCGGGTGCTCGCGCCCGGCGGGGCCGCCGCGATCAGTCTCAAAGCGGGGGAGGGCGAAGGATGGGTGCGGGACACGCGGATTTCGTCACCGAGATGGTTTTCGTTGCGGAGCCCCGACGCCGTCGTGGATGAACTGTCCGCCGCCGGCTTCGTCTCGGTTCGTGTCCTGCCGAGCGGCCGCGCCACCTGGTTCGTCGTGGAGGCGGTGAAGGCTCAGGCCAGCCACTCGTCGGGATCCGTCCCGGGCAGGACGTGGCGGATGCCGCCCCGCGGGTCCGGTACGTCGCCTTCGTAACGCGGGATCAGGTGGATGTGCAGGTGGTCGATCGTCCGGCCCGCGGCTCGTCCTTCGTTGACCCCGATGGTGTACCCGTCGGGCTGGAATTGCTCCTCGATCTTGTACCGTGCCTGCTTGATCAGGGTATAGATTTCGGCATGCTCACTTGGGGTGAGTTCGAAGTAGGACGACACGTGCCTTATCGGGACGACCTCGACATGACCTTCGGCCGCCGGGAAGTTGTCACGGCGGACATAGATCTCCCGGCCTTCGATCAGCAAGTCATTGACTTCGGGATCGTGGATCTGGCAAAAGAGGCATTTGCCGGTGGCCGACTCGGCATCGTTCTGCTTCGCCATCGCCGGTTCCATCAGTAATACTCCTTGTCATTGATCGATCACTTGAAGTCATACCGGTGGTCAAGTTAGCTTCGTCGCAGACAAAGCAGAAGGTTACTCGCCCTATCGGCTGGTCTCTAAGCCTCGTTTGCGACACGCCGACGACATTCGGCTGACCACCTGGTCGAGGGTGAGTTCGGAGGTGTCGATCCGGATGGCGTCCTCGGCGGCGACCAACGGTGACGCCGCCCGCGACATATCGGCTTCGTCCCGGCGGATGACGTCCTTGAGCACGTTTTCGTAGGTGTCGGCGTGCTCTTGGCGTACTCGTCGCAGTGCCCGGACTTCGGGTGTGGCTGTCAAGAAGAACTTCAGTGGCGCCTTGGGGAAGATGGTGGTGCCGATGTCGCGTCCCTCGATGACGCACCGGGTCTGGGTTTCGGCCCAAAGCCTGATGAGGCTGGTGACACGCCGCCGGACATCCGCGATCCTGGCGACCGCCGAGACGGCGACGTTGACCGGTGCGGCCCGGAGTTTGTCCGAGGCGTAGCGCTCGGACGTCAAAAGTTCCGCTGAACGGCTCTCGACAATCAGCTCGTCGCACAGTTCGGTGATTTCTTGTGCGTTTCCCACGGGAATCTCCCGTTGAAGCGCTTCGAAAGCGATGATGCGATAGGTTCTACCGCTTTCGAGATAACGCAGGTCGAAGGACTTCGCCAACGCCCGGCAGGTGGTGGTCTTGCCCGCCGCCGCCGGCCCGTCCACCGCCACGACGGTGCTGTCGTGTTGTCCGGGCATGGTCGTTTTCCTTTGGTGTGTGGACAATCGTGTGATGAGCAGGGCGCAGACGCTACCACGGCGGAATTGCTTACAGGCGAAGTGTTCTTCGCGGTCTTGGAGCAGCGGAAACACGTGAGTTAGCGCTCTGCCAACGGTTGTCGGTGGTTGCGAGCGGGCGGTGTGGCGACGCTCCGGCGAGAGGCACTCACCCGTCGGATACCTCGAGTACACCACTTTTGTGGTTGATGTACGCCAAAAGTGTGCCTCGCACGCGGCGATTCCCCTTCCGCGGGCGCAAGATTCTTTGGGTTTGGCACTTTCGTGTGGTCGGTACCGTCCCGGTCTAGACCAGTCGTGTGGCGTTGAACCCGGCAGGCGGCACACTTTCCGGCGGCTCTTTGTCACGGTGGTGAAGTTTCCGAATGGTTCTTGTAACGGAAGCCACAAAGCCGGCGTCAGCAGTGGCAGCCATCCCTGACGGCCGAGCCGCTCGGCCCCGGGGTGCTCGGGCTAAGGGGTCACCATCGGAGACACGCCCGAGATCCGCGAACTTGATTCATTCCAGAAAATGGGCCAGACTGCGGCCGTGCCCACGACCCAGGACTTCGAGCGGATGCTGCGCGGGGCCTCCCTGCGCGTGACGCGTCCTCGGGTGGCTGTGCTGACCGCGGTACGCGACCATCCGCACGCCGACACCGACTCGATCATCGGTGCCGTGCGTGCGGAGCTCGGCGAGGTCTCTCACCAGGCCATTTACGACGTGTTGCGGGCACTGACCACCGCGGGTCTCGTCCGGCGAATCCAGCCGGCGGGATCCGTAGCACGCTATGAGTCCCGGGTGGGGGACAACCACCACCACGTCGTGTGTCGATCATGTGGTGTCATCGCCGACGTCGACTGCGCCGTCGGTCCCGCACCCTGTTTGAGCGCGTCGGACGACCACGGCTTCGTGATCGAAGAGGCCGAGGTCATCTACTGGGGCCTGTGTCCCGACTGTGCTATCGAAACCCGTGCGATCGAACCTCGTTCCTGAGCCCTGCGGCTCTGATTCTCGGAAGGATTCCCGTGTCTGACAGCCCGGACGCCGTCGTCGGCGAAATGAACGAAGAGAGCGCGGGCGGCTGCCCCGTCTCGTCGGGCCGCCGCAACCACCCCACCGAAGGCGCGGGCAACCGCGACTGGTGGCCGAACCAGCTCAACCTGAAGATCCTCCGGAAGCACTCCGCGACTTCCGACCCGATGGACGCCGGGTTCGACTACGCCGCCGAGTTCAAGACCGTCGACCTCGACGAACTCGCCAAGGACGTCGACGCCGTCCTCACGACTTCGCAGGACTGGTGGCCCGCGGACTTCGGCCACTACGGCGGCCTCATGATCCGTATGGCGTGGCACAGCGCGGGTACGTACCGCATCGAGGACGGCCGCGGTGGCGCCGGCGCCGGCATGCAGCGTTTCGCCCCGCTGAACAGCTGGCCGGACAACGGCAACCTGGACAAGGCCCGCCGTCTGCTCTGGCCGGTCAAGAAGAAGTACGGCCGCAAGATCTCGTGGGCCGACCTGATGATCTTCACCGGCAACCGCGCCCTGGAGACCATGGGCTTCAAGACCTTCGGCTTCGCCGGTGGCCGCGCGGACGTGTGGGAGCCGGACGAGGACGTGTACTGGGGTCCCGAGCGTACGTGGCTCGGCGACGAGCGCTACACCGGTGACCGCGAGCTCGAAGGCCCGCTGGCCGCCGTGCAGATGGGTCTCATCTACGTGAACCCGGAAGGCCCGAACGGCAACCCGGACCCGCTGGCCGCGGCCCGCGACATCCGCGAGACCTTCCGCCGCATGGCGATGAACGACGAAGAGACCGTCGCGCTGATCGCCGGTGGTCACACCTTCGGCAAGGCGCACGGCGCGGCGAACCCCGACGAGTACGTCGGCGCCGAGCCCGAGGGCGCTTCGATCGAGGAGCAGGGCCTCGGCTGGAAGAACTCCTTCGGCAGCGGCAAGGGCCGGGACGCCATCACCAGTGGCCTCGAAACCACCTGGACCTCCACGCCGACCCAGTGGAGCCACGGCTTCTTCCAGAACCTCTTCGGCTACGAGTGGGAGCTGACCAAGAGCCCCGCCGGTGCCCACCAGTGGCAGCCGAAGGACGGCGCGGGCGCGAACACCGTGCCCGACCCCGAAACCGGTGAGCTCAAGCGCCCGCCGACGATGCTCACCACCGACCTGTCGCTGCGGGTCGACCCGGTCTACGAGCAGATCTCGCGCCGCTTCCTGGACAACCCGGACCAGTTCGCGGACGCCTTCGCCCGCGCCTGGTTCAAGCTGACCCACCGCGACATGGGCCCGATCCAGCGCTACCTCGGCCCGCTGGTGCCGCAGGAGACGCTGATCTGGCAGGACCCGGTGCCCGCCGTCGACCACGAGCTGATCGACGACGCGGACATCGCCTCCCTCAAGGAAAAGCTGCTCGCTTCGGGCCTTTCGGTATCGCAGCTGGTCTCCACCGCGTGGGCGTCGGCCTCGACCTTCCGCGCCAGCGACAAGCGCGGCGGCGCGAACGGTGCCCGCATCCGCCTCGAGCCGCAGCGCGACTGGGAGGTCAACGACCCCCAGACGCTGGCCCAGGTGCTGCGGACCCTGGAAGGTGTCCAGGAGTCGTTCAACAGCGCCCAGACCGGCGGCAAGAAGGTCTCGCTGGCCGACCTGATCGTGCTCGGTGGCGTCGCGGCCGTCGAGAAGGCCGCCAAGGACGGCGGTCACGAGGTCACGGTGCCGTTCACCCCGGGCCGCACCGACGCGACGCAGGAGCAGACCGACGTCGAGTCGTTCGCCGCGCTGGAGCCGACCATCGACGGCTTCCGCAACTACCGCGGCAAGGGCCACCGTCTCCCGACGGAGTACCTGCTCATCGACCGCGCGAACCTGCTGGACCTGAGCGCGCCCGAGCTGACCGTCCTCATCGGCGGCCTGCGTGTCCTCGGCGCCAACACCCAGCAGTCCTCGAACGGCGTGTTCACCGAGAAGCCGGGGTCGCTGACCAACGACTTCTTCGCGAACCTTCTCGACATGGGCGTGCAGTGGACCTCCGCGTCCGGTGACGCGGAGACCTTCGAAGGTCGCGATTCCGCGACCGGCGAGGTCAAGTGGACCGGTACCCGTGCCGACCTCGTGTTCGGTTCGAACTCCGAGCTTCGCGCGGTGGCGGAGGTTTACGCCAGCGACGACGCCAAGGAGAAGTTCGTCCGCGACTTCGTGGCGGCGTGGGACAAGGTCATGAACCTCGACCGGTACGACGTGGCGTGATCCGAGCCTGAACTCGGCTTGACATCGGGCCGGCCGCACTCAGCGGCCGGCCCGGCCCGCGTTCGGGTGAACGGCGTCACGCATTCGGCGTAGTCGAAAAGCACGACGCCGGAATGATGGATAGCACTGGATGCGAAGGCCCTGGTGACGGACGATTTCGCTGCCGACGAAACACCGAACGCCTGGGAGCGAGTCGCATGAAGAACGAAACCCCCGAAAACGTCCGTCTGCTCTTCACCGGTCTCGGAATCGACTCCACGAAGGCGGGCAGCGAAATCGACCTCGTCATCGACCGCTTCGACAACTGGACCAACAAGGCACGGGTGGACGCCTTCAGATGCTTCACCGGAGCTTGCTGCGTCGTCCCACCCTTGGCCGAAGCCAGGTGATCCGCTGAACAACGGACGGACGGTGGCGGGATCGACGCACTCCGCCACCGCTCGTCCGAGCGTCAGCCAAGATCGACAGCCGCACCCAGATCATAGTTCCCACATGCTGCCGTGATCTCGGCCGTCGCCTGCGCGGCGGCGAAGAAGTCGTCGGCCAGCGGCGAGGTGCGTGCTGCCGCCACCGCGAGGCACACCTGGTCGGGCGCGAGTTCCGGGATGGGTACGTAGCTGATGTCCGGACGCGAGTAGAACACGGTCTCCGAACGACCCACGAACGAGATGCCCCGGCCTGCCGCGACGTGTTCGAGCTTCTCCTCCACGCCGCGCACCCGGAGCCCGGAGTCGGGGAGCGGGCGCCTGGTGGGTTGCGTGCCAGGGTCGGCATGCCAGACCAGCGGCTCACCGGCCAGGTCGGCCTCGGCGACCTCCTCCTTGCCTGCCAACCGGTGACCTGCGGGCAGCACCACCATGAGCGGCTCGGTGTACAGCGGAGTCACGCGCAGACCGGTCTCATCGATCGGCAGCCGCACATAGCCGACGTCGACGCGGCCGTCGAGCAGCATCGCGGCCTGGTCGTCCCATTCCATCCGCTGCACGTCGACAACCGCGTCCGGATGCCGGGCTTCGAACGCCCGCGTCGCCGGGATGACCGGGATGCCCGTCCGGAAGCCGACCGCCAGCCGCCGGCCGCCACGCGCGGCCACGGTCACCCGGCGACGGACCGCGTCCGCGGAGGCGAGCAGCGGGCCGGCGTCGGCCAGCAGTTGCCGTCCGGCGTCGGTCAGCGCCACGCCGTGACGATCCCTGGTGAACAGCGATGCGCCGAGATCCTGCTCCAGCGCGCGGATCTGGCGGCTGAGCGCCGGCTGCGCGATATGCAGCTCATCGGCGGCGCGGCCGAAGTGCAACCGGTCGGCGACGGCGGCGAAGTAGCGCAGCTTGCGCAGGTCCAGATCCATGGCGCCTCCCGATCCGGTGATGCCTCCAAGCTATCACCACGGCCGAAACAGGTCTTGGACAGCCACTCAGGCCAATGGCAACCTGAATAGGTAACTGATGGGGCCGGAGCGAATTCGGTACAGAATCCGACTCGCTCGGAATGAGCACATCAGGAATTGCGCGCCGTCCATCGCGTCATTCAATGAGCAGCAACAGCGTCATTCACAAGGAGCAAGAGCGTGCGCGTTTTCGTCACCGGCGGGACCGGCCATTCCGGTTCGTACATCATCCCCGAGCTCATCGCCGCCGGGCACGAGGTCACCGGCCTTGCCCGGTCGGACACGGCCGCGGCGGCGGTGTCCGCGCTCGGCGCGAAGGTGCTTCGCGGCGACATCGAGGATCTCGACGGGCTCAAGGAGGCGGCCGCGGATTCCGACGGCGTCATCCACGTCGCGCACAGGCAAGACCTGCTTCCGTCCGGTGGGATCGACGCCGTGGCCGCCGCGGAACTCCCGATCATGCTCGCGTACGGCGAGGCATTGGCGGGAACCGGAAAGCCACTGGTCGCGGCGGGGAGCATCGGCTCGTCCGGGAACCTGGGCCGACCGGTCACCGAGGACGATCCGGCACTTCCCGGCGGCGATGAGTACAAGGGCACCCTGCGGGTTCGTAACGTCGTGGAGACTGCGGTGGTCGGCCTCGCCGAGCGGGGAGTGCGGTCTTCGATCGTGCGGATCGCCAACATCGCGCACAGCACGACCGATCGCGCCGGCTTCCTCGTGCAGCTGATCGCGCTCGCGAAGGAGAAGGGTTTCGTCGGCTACCCCGGAGACGGCGCGAACCTGTGGAACGCCGTGCACATCCGTGATGCCGCCTCCTTGTTCCGCCTGGCGCTGGAGAAGGGTCCGGCCGGCAAATACTGGCACGCGGTCGGGGACGGGGCCATCCCGCTCCGCGAGATCGCCGAGGCCATCGGCAGCCGTCTGGGCCTGCCCACGGTGAGTATTCCCGCGGACGTATTGATGGTGCCGGGACATTTTGGGTTCCTGGCGAACATAGTCACGCAGAACTACCCGGCGTCCAACCTCGTCACCCGCCGGACCCTCGGCTGGGAACCCGCTCAGCCCGGCCTGCTCTCCGATTTGGACAACGGCCATTACTTCTCCGGCAGCTGACGGCCACGGTCACGAATCGCCATTCACGGAACTGTTTCGGATATCCATCAATTCAACGGAGTGATCGTGGGAAAGCTCGATGGCAAGGTAGCGGTGATCACCGGCGGATCCACCGGTATGGCATTGGCAGGCGCCAAACTGTTCGTCGAGGAAGGAGCGCATGTCTTCATCCAGGCCCGGCGGCAGGAAACACTGGACGACGCCGTCAAGCTGATCGGCCGCGACGTCACCGCCGTCCAGGGTGACGCGGCCGAACTGGACGACCTGGATCGCTTGTACGACACCGTCAAGCGGGAAAAGGGCTCGATCGACGTGCTGTGGGCCAGCGCCGGGATGGGTGAACCCGCCGTTCTCGGCGAGATCACCGAGGAACAGTTCCACCGCGCCTTCTGGCTCAACGCGCGCGGCACCCTGTTCACCGTGCAGAAGGCACTGCCGCTGATCAACGACAACGGCTCGATCTTCATGACCGGATCCAACGCCTCCCTCGGCTGGAGCCTCTACGCGGGAAGCAAAGCCGTCCAGCAGGCCTGGGCTCGTGTCTGGCTCAACGAGCTGCGCGACCGCAAGATCCGGGTCAACGTCCTGACCCCCGGCCAGGTCGGCACCGCCAAACAGGAAGAACTGTTCGACGAGGCGACCAGGGCCGCATTCGAATCCCTCATCCCCCGCGGAACGATGGGCCGCCCCGAAGAGATCGCCACCATCGCCCTGTTCCTCGCCTCCAGCGACTCCAGCTACGTCAACGGCCTGGAACTGGTCGCCGACGGCGGCACCACCGCCATCTGACCCTTCTTTCAGTGACACTCGAGAACAAGAAGAGAGCAAACCTCATGAGCAGCATCACCCTCATCGGCACGGGGAACATGGCCCGTACCATCGGCACGCTCGCGGTGGCGGGCGGCAACACCGTCGAGGTCATGGGACGCGATCAGTCCAAGACCGATGACCTGGCCAAGGCACTGGGCGGCGGCGCCACGACGGGCAAGTGGGGCGCCGTCCCGGCCGGGGACATCGTCATCACGGCCCTGTTGGCCGACGGTGTCGTCCCGGTCGTCGCCGAGTACGGAGACGCCCTCGCGGACAAGGTCATCATCGACATCAGCAACCCCTTCAACTCCACGTCCGACGGACTGGCCCACCGCGAGGAGACCTCGATCGCGCAGGAGGTCGCCAAGGTGGCCCCGGCAGGCGCCAGCGTGGTGAAGGCATTCAACACCATCTTCCGGAATGTCCTGGAGAAGGGACAGCCCGACGTCTTCATCGCCGGCGACAATGCACAGGCCAAGGCGGACGTGGCGGCATTCATCGAAAGCCTCGGGCTGCGCCCGCTGGACGTCGGCGGCCTGAAAATGGCGCACTGGCTGGAAGGAATGGGCGTGGTCACGATGGGCCTCGCCGGCAACGGGGTCGGCCACTGGGACTTCGCCCTCGGCGTCAACGAATTCGCCGGCTGAGCCAGTCCTGCCCGAGAAGACTCCGACCGGCCGGGAATCGGCTGCCACACAACCGAGGCCGTCCACTTCGGCCGAAGTGGACGGCCGCCGGTTCAGACCTCGCCTGCGGCGAGCATCGTCAGCAGTTCGGCGTGCCCGGCCTGGGTGATCAGGCTGGCGGCGTCGAAGTAGACGCGCTCGTTGGTGATCCTGTCCTCGTCGAAGAAGAACACCGCGATGATCGGCACCCGGAACGCCTTGCCGGTGGGCGGGCGGCCGTAGAACTCGCCGAGGTTCGTGCCGAGCAGGTCGAACTCGACGATGACCGATTCGTCGGCGAAGTGGTAGCGGACGTTGTCGTGCCGCTGATCCGGGAACGCCGTGCGGGTCATGCGGTAGTACGCCATGACCTCTTCGTCGCCGTCGAAGATCTGCCCGGTCGCCATGATCTCGTAGTGCGGATGGCCGTTGAAGGTGCCCAGCGTGCGCTCGAACTCCTGGGTCACCTCGGTGTCCATGTGCTCTTCGATGATCTTGTGGCGGCGCTCGCGCAGGTCTTCGTTGATCACTGGTCCTCCGGGGTGTTCCTGGTCGCGATCCGGAGCCTACCGCCCGCGGCCTCGTCATCGGTCCCGTAGAGCAGGCTGCCGCACGAGCGCGAGACACAGGTCATGGCCTCGATCTTGTGACCGGGGAAGTCACCGATCTTCACCGGGACGGGGGAGAGGGCGATCGCACCGTCGGATCGGAGCACGCCCGCGTCGTACACCGCCGAGTCGAACGGGCCATCGTCACCGGGGTCGGAGGCCGCCGAGACCAGGACGCGGTCGTCCGCGGTGATCTCGATGTCCGAGGCGTGCCGGACGTCGGCGACCGGGTAGGGAACGCGGAACGGGATCGACTTCGGCTTCTTGAAGGAGAGCTTCGAGACCGAGAACTCCGCGGAGTACAGCGTTGCCGGACGGGCCGCCTGGCCACGGTCCGCCCAAACGGCGAGCAAACGGCCGTTCATCTTTTTCAGGGCGAAACTCTCATAATTGTCTTCCGGGTCGCCTTTCGGTACCTGGAAGGTCCTGAGCACTTTCAGCCGCCGGGAGTTCAGTTCGATGTGAAAGCCCTTGCCGTTGCTCGCGAGCGCGATGAATTCACCCGCCTTCCCCGGGACGGATTCGGCCGCTTCCAGATCGACCGGGAGTTCGCCAGGCCACACGATCGGGTCAATCTTGGACACCTGACCGTGATTGAGTCTGACCCGTACAGCCCGGTTCTCGGCCGGCTTCTTGTTGTCCCGTAAGACGAGCGTGTCCACGATGCCGTCATCGCGGCTCAGGACGGCGATGCCGCTGGCACCGGCGGCCATCCCGGTTCCGATCGATTCCCAGCCGTCGCCTGCCAGCGCTGCGGACGGCAGAAGCAAGGGAATGGCCAAAGTGGGAAGAAGTACGAGCGAGGCGAATTTCATTCCGACAAACTAGTGCAGATGGTCGTGAGTGGCGATTCGTGTTAGGTCTCCTTCCTTACCCTGAAGGTAGTGAAGGAGGCTTTCACGGGCTCCGTGATGTCCAGCGGTTGTGTCGCGAAAGCCACTTTCGGGGCGTCTGATGTCCCGAAAGTGGCTTTCGCGACACGGGGGCGGGCTGGTGTTGGCTTTACGGCGGCCCGGGCCAGTGAGTCGTGAGTGCCGTTCGGGTCAGAACACGACTCGCCACTCACGACCGGAGTGCCTGCCGGTTCAGCCGCAGGACAGGGTGCCCGACCGGAGTGCGTGGCCGCCCTCGTTCCCGTCGTCGGCCCAGACCACCTGCTTGTTTCCCGAGGCGCAGGTGGGCGCGACGGCGAAACCCTCGTTGTTGTAGTCCGGCATCCCGCTCGGCCGGTCGTAAGTGGCCGTCACGGCGAACTTGCCCTGTGCGGAGACGGCGAGCGTCGTCGAGTCACCGCCGCAGTTGTCGTCGCAGACCGCCCACAGCCGCCCGGTCGACGCCTCGAACTCGAGTTCCATGATCGAGTCGAGCCCGCTCGCGAAACTCGCCACGCGGGTGTACTTCCCGCCTGCCTGGTCGAGCGCGTAGGCGTAGATCATCCCGTTGCCCTCGAGGCCGACGAAGTACAGGCCGGTGCCGTGGCCGGGGTAGGTGCCCGGGTTGTATGGCGCCTTCGTGCGCTCATCCACGAAACCCTTCGCGGTGAGGGCGCTGTCCGGGATCCATGAGACGGCTTCGAGGCCGTCGTTGGCCGAAACCTTCGGCAGGTCCGCCGTCAGATCCCATTCGGCTTTGGCGGTGAGGCTCTTGGCCGAGCCGGACACGTCGTACCGGAGCACCTTGAGCGCACTCGTCTTGTCCTTGTCGCCGTCGCGTTCGGTGGCCGCGACCACGCCGTCCGGGGTGGCGACGACGGCTTCGGCGTCGGGGTCTCCCTTGCCGTTGCGGTAGCGCAGCTGCTTGCCCGACGACCAGCCGTTGGTGGTGTCCGGCTGCCATTTCGAGCCGTTGCGCACGAGTCGGTACAGCGTGCCGGGCCCGTTCTTCACCGCCCACAGGACGTTCTGTCCTTCGAACGACAGGCCGCTCAGGTTGCCGCCTAAGACGCCTCCGCCATCGGCGTTCGTGACGGCGGAACCGCCTGGCCAGGGGCTGTTCGCCGTGGTGCTCGCGGTGGCCGTCGTGGCGGGCAGGACCAGCAGGGCCGCGGCGACGGTGGCCACGGCGGCGGGTCGGATCCGGCGGGATGATCGGGGCATTCGCGCTCCTTCGGGGCGGACGAAGTGAATCGCGGCGTGTCCTTACAAGTTAAGTAAGTTTCCTAACAAAGACAAGATATCGCCACCTTTTCACCAAGGGAAGCAACGGTGGATTTACAAACCATGACGACTTGTCAAACCAGGTGTACATCACCTACAGTTTTGTAAACCCAGCCAATGGAGGAGGGTGCGATGAGCGAGATGACGGGCACGATCCCGGCGGGCTCGACCGACCGATGGACCGACCGCAAGCGATACCTGTGGCTGATCGGGCTGGTCGTCCCCTCGCTCGCGTTCCTCGCCATCGGGCTGCACGCGGCCACCGGCTGGGGCGTGTGGTTCTGGATCGGGCCGATCGTGATCCTGGTGGTCGTGCCGCTGATCGACCTGATCGCCGGGCTGGACCGCGACAATCCGCCGGACGACGTCATCGAGCAGCTGGAGCAGGACCGCTACTACCGGTGGATCACCTTCGCGTTCCTGCCCATCCAGTACGCGGGTTTCGTGGCCGCGTTCTGGCTGATCTCCCGAGGCGATCTGTCCGTTGTGGACAAGATCGGCCTCGCCATCTCGATCGGCTGCATCGGTGGCATCGGCATCAACACCGCGCACGAACTGGGGCACAAGAAGGAAAGTCACGAGCGCTGGCTGTCGAAAATCGCGCTGGCACAGAGCTTCTACGGCCATTTCTACATCGAGCACAACCGCGGCCACCACGTCCGGGTGGCGACCCCGGAGGATCCGGCGAGCAGCCGGGTGGGGGAGAGCTTCTACCGGTTCTGGCCGCGTACGGTGTTCGGCTCGCTGAAATCCGCGTGGGGCCTGGAACGCAAGCGGTACGCCCGGCGTGACCGGCATCCGTTCCGGATCGGCAACGACGTGCTCAACGCCTGGCTGATGTCGGCGGTGCTGTGGGCGGCGATGATCGCCTGGCTGGGCGTCGGGATCCTGCCGTACCTGGTGATCCAGGCGGTGATCGGGTTCTCGCTGTTGGAAGTCGTGAACTACATGGAGCATTACGGCATGCGGCGGCAGAAGGTCGGCCCGCCGAACCGGCGGCGCTACGAACGGGTGGATCCCAGCCACAGCTGGAATTCCAACAACATCGCCACCAACGTCCTGCTCTACCACCTGCAGCGGCACAGCGATCACCACGCCAACCCGACCCGCCGTTACCAGACGCTGCGCGATTTCGCGGAATCGCCGGTACTGCCGACTGGATACGCCGGGATGATCGTGCTGGCACTGTTCCCGCCGGTCTGGCGCCGGGTGATGGACCCGCGGGTGCTCGCGCATTTCGACGGCGACATCTCCCGCGCCAACATCCAGTCGTCGAAACGCGGCAAGATCCTGGCGCGGTACGGAACCCGCGTGACCGCGCCGTCGCGAGTCGTCACCGACACGCACGGGGACGCGACCGAGGGCGGGATGTGCCCTGGCTGTGGCTACGTCTACGACGAGAAGCTCGGCGACCCGCATGAGGGTTTCCCTGCCGGCACGCCGTGGTCGGCGATCCCGGATTCGTGGTGCTGTCCGGACTGCGGGGTGCGGGAGAAGGTCGATTTCGTGGCACCGGGAAGGGTCGGAGCATGATGAAGATCGAGGCGGACCGCGCGAAGTGCGACGGACTGGGCATGTGCGAGGCGATGGCACCCGACTTCTTCGAGGTCGGCGACGACGGCACGGTCGTGGTGCTGGACGAGTGGCCCGGTGAGGAGCATCGCCGGGATCTGTCGGCGGCCGTCGACTCCTGCCCGGTCCTCGCGCTGAAACTGCGGGACTGACCATGACCCTCGTCGTCGTGGGAGCGTCACTGGCCGGACTGCGGGCGGTGGAGGCCGCGCGCCGGGACGGGTACCGCGGGCGGATCGTGCTGATCGGCGCGGAGGACCACCCGCCCTACGACCGCCTTCCGCTGTCGAAAGCGTTCCTCGACGCGGAAGGCCCCGGGCGGATCGAGCCGTTCCACAGCGAGTCCGCGCTGCGGGACGAACTCGGCGTCGAACTGCTGCTCGGCGCGCCCGCCGATGGTCTCGACACCTCCGCCCGCGAGGTGTCGGTGGCCGGGCGGACGGTCGGTTACGACGCTTTGGTGATCGCGACCGGGGCGACGGCGCGGCGGTTGCCGGGGAGCCAGGGCATCGCCGGGGTCCACACGCTGCGGACGGCCGAGGACGCCCTGGCGGTCCGGGTCGCGCTCGACCGCGGTGCGCGCACAGTCGTCATCGGGGCGGGTTTCATCGGTTCTGAGGTCGCCGCCGCGGCGCGGAAACGCGGGCTGCCGTCGACGATCGTCGAGGCGCTCGACGTCCCGCTCATCCGCTCTGTCGGGGCCGAGGCCGGTGCGGTGTGCGCTTCGCTGCACCGGGAGGCGGGCACGGAACTGCGGTTGTCGACGCAGGTCACCGGACTGGAATCCGACGGTGGCGTGGTGACCGGTGTCCGGCTTTCGACCGGCGAGGTACTGCCCGCGGACCTGGTGGTCGCCGGTATCGGGGTCGTCCCGGCCACCGGCTGGCTGGCCGGGAGCGGGGTACCGCTGCACGAGCGCGACGGTGGTGTGGTGTGCGACGCGACCCTCGCGACCGGGATCCCCGGCGTGTACGCCGCCGGGGACGTCGCGCACGCCGAGAACCCGCTGTTCGACGGCGAACTGATGCGGCTGGAGCACTGGACGAACGCCGCGGAGCAGGGTGCCGCGGCCGCTCGTCACGCGCTCGCCCCGGAGTCGGCGCGTGCGCTGGCGCCGGTGCCGTACTTCTGGTCGGACTGGTACGACCATCGGATCCAGTTCGTCGGCACCCCGCGCGCGGACGAGGTGGTCGCCGCCGTCCCGGCTTCCGGCGGGTTCACCGCGCTGTACCGGCGAGGGGACCGGATCGTCGGCGCGCTGACCGTCGACCGGCCGCGCGAGATCATGAAGTACCGCCGCCATATCGCGAGGCGGGCGCCGTGGCCCGAGGCGCTGGCGTTCGCCGAGGCAGCGGCCGCTTAGAATGACGATCATGAACGAGGCACCGTCAGTCGCGGTCACGGGTGGTCCGTACCGGCTGCCGATCGTCGCGTCGGCGATCGAACTGACCGTGCGCTCCGGCTGGTCGTCGGTGACGATGAGCAAACTCGCGGAGATCGTCGGCGTCAGCCGTCAGACCGTCTACAACGAACTCGGCTCGAAGAGTCAGCTGGCCGAGGCGATGATCTCGCACGAACTCGGCCGGTTCCTCTCGGTCGTCCGGGACGCTTTCGAGCGGCACCCCGACGACCTCGTCGAGGCGATCCACGACGCCGTCCGCGGCGTCCTCGAACTCGCCGACGACAACCTCCTGCTGCGTGCCATCGTCTCGGCAACGCACGGCGCCGACACCGAGCTGCTGCCGCTACTGACGGTCCGCGCCGGAAGCCTGCTGAGCGAAGCGACGATCATGCTGCGCGGCCGCGTGCGCGCCTACGACCCACCGCTGGACCCCGCGCAGCTCGACGTCGCCATCGATGTCGTGGTCCGCACGGTGCTGAGCCACATCATGCAGCCGTCGGACACCCCGGCACGCACGGCCGACGCGCTGGCGTGGATGGCCTCGCGCGTGCTCGGCGCGACGACGAGCCGCTCACTGCGGCATCCATCGCTGGATTAGAGCCGCGGTCTCGGCCGCGGGCAAGCGAATGTTGTCGATCCGCAGGTGATCGTGCTGCTCGATCAAGTCCTGGGCGCGGACCCGGGTCGTTTCGTCGGTGTTCATGACGTAGTCGCGGTCGACTTTGAGAAGGTTGGCGCGGGAGAAGTCGAGGTCGCGTTTGCTGGGCTTGCGGTCGAGCCGTTCGTCGAGAGCCGCGTACAACTCCACGAACCGCGTCCTCCCGCCCTTCGCCCGGGCGATGAGCTTGCACAGCTCTTCGCCCACGGTCATCTTGCCGACGGCGGGCGGGCCGAAGATCACGACGAACTCCACCCGGCCACGTTAGGGGGTGCCGCGACGAGAGCCGCTGGCCCCAATGCCACATTGGAGACGCTCAGTGCCCCCAATGCCGCATTGGGGACACCGCCGGGCGTGCCCGTGGTGGCCTTCAGGAACTGTCGGTCCCGTATGCGACGCTCCACCGATGATCGTCATGTTCGATGCCGAGCTGTGGGTGTGGGACGCCCGTCGCGAAGAGACCTGGACCTTCGTCAGCCTGCCCCAAGACGTCTCCGAGGAGATTCGCGAGATCACCGACGGCCCGCGTCGCGGGTTCGGAGCGGTGCGCGTCCAGGTCGGCATCGGTGGCAGCAAGTGGAAGACGTCGATCTTCCCGGACTCCAAACGCGGCAGTTACGTGCTGCCGGTCAAGAAAGCGGTCCGAAAGGCCGAAGGACTCGAGGAGGGTGATGTAGCGAAGGTGACTGTCGAGCTGATCGATCTCTGACCGTCAAAGCTTCGCGTTCCCTATCCGGTCGCGGGCGTCATGCGCGGCATCGCGCTCCTGGTAGCGCTTCCCGTGCTGACCCCGGCGCTACGAGGTGCTACTCCTCGGTGAGCTCAGCCAGCTGTTCCGCCGCCGTCCGGTTCCCTTGTCCGGCCAGCCGTCGCAGCTCGTCCAGCGCACCCAGCTCGGTCGCCGTTTCGATCAGCTGGTCCGCCGCGTCATTGCTGCCGCCGTCGGCCAGCCGCCGGAGTTCGTCCAGGTCGCCGCGTTCACCGGCGAGTTCGATCAGTTCGTCGACGGCGTCCCGATCCCCGGCCGCGGCGCGCTCTCGCAGGTCGTCCAGCTCGCTCATGGTCATCAGGCTACGGGCTGGTCGGCTTTCGCCAGTTTCGACGGCCACCAGATCTTCCGGCCGACGTCCACTGCCAGGGCCGGTACCAGCAGCGACCGCACCAGGAGCGTGTCCAGCAGCACGCCGAACGCGACGATGAACGCCAGCTGAGCCAGGAAGAGGATGGGCAGGACGGCCAAGGCGGCGAAGGTCGCGGCCAGTACGACACCCGCGGACGTGATCACGCCACCGGTGACACGCAGGCCGCGCAGAGTTCCGTCTCTGGTTCCGATCCTGCCTGCCTCTTCGCGGACCCGGGTCATCAGGAAGATGTTGTAGTCGATCCCCAGTGCGACAAGGAAGACGAAGCCGAACAGCGGGACGACCGGGTCGGCGCCGGGGAAGTCGAAGACGTGGTTGAACACCAGCGCCGAGACGCCCATGGTCGCGGCGAACGACAGCACCACAGTGCCGATGAGCAACAGCGGTGCGAGCAGCGACCGCAGCAGCAGGGCGAGCACGAGGAAGATCACGACCAGGACGATCGGGATGATCAGCAGGCGGTCGTGTTCGGACGTCTTCCTGGTGTCGAGCAACGTCGCCGTCGGCCCGCCGACCTTGGTGCCGTCGACGGTGTGCACGGCCTCGCGAATCCGTTCCACGGTGGCGACAGCCGCGTCGGAGTCCGGGGGATCGGCCAGCACCACGTCGATCTTCGCGAGTCCTCCGGCTGCCGGGCCGGGGCTCTGGCGGACGTCGGAGACGCCGGGTACACGCGCCAGCGTGGTCACGGCCTGAGCTTGACCGGCGGGCGCGATGATCACCGTGGGGGAACCGGAACCGCCGGGGAAGTAGCGTGACAGAACTTCCTGACCCGCCACGGAATCGACCGGGGTGAGGAAGACGTCGGACTGCGCGGTGCCGGAGGCCTTGAGCTGGGGGAGGAACGCACCGCCCGCGAGCAGGACGACGGTGGTGACGATCCAGATCGTGCGTGGCGCGCGGGCGATCCAGCCCGCGACGCGGCCCCAAAGCCCGTCGGTCTTTTCGCTGAGCTGAGCCACCGCCGGCCGGAAGGGCCAGAAGGCGTTGCGCCCGCACAGGGCCAGGACCGCGGGAAGGAACGTGATGGTCGTCAGGAAGGCGGCGCCGATACCGATGGCCGCGACCGGACCGAGTCCCTTGTTGGAGTTCAGGTCGCTGAACAGCAGGCAGAGGACACCGAGGATCACCGTTCCGGCGGAGGCCGCGATCGGTTCGATGGTCGAGCGCCAGGCTGTGCGGAGAGCGGTGCGGGCGTCGTCGGTCGTCCGGAGTTCTTCGCGATAGCGCGAGATCATCAGGAGCGCGTAGTCGGTGGCGGCGCCGAAGACGAGGATGAACAGGATTCCCTGGCTCTGCCCGTTCAACGCCAGCACGTCGTGGTCCGCGAGCAGGTACACCGCGAGACTCGCCGTTCCCAGTGCGAACACGGCCGACAGTAGAACGAGCAGGGGGAGCAGCGGGCTCCGGTAGACGATGATCAGGATGAGCGCGACCACGGCGCCCGCGACCAGGAGCAGCAGCCCGTCGATCCCGCCGAACGCCTCCTTGAGGTCGGCGACCTGCGCGGCGGGGCCGGTCACGAGCACTTTCAACCCGGCGGGGGTGTCGCGGGCGAGCGCGTTTCGCAGGGCCTCGACACCGTCACCAGGATCGCTCGTGGCGTCGAGAAGGACGACGACCTGCGCTCCGGCGGCACTGCCCGGTGCGGGCACGAGTCGCGCGTTCGACGTCCGGTCGGCGAGGAACCGCTTGTCGCCGTCGGTCAGCCCCGAAGGCCGCTCGGCGACGACGATCGCCGGGATGACGGCGGCACTGGAGAACTGCTTCTGGAGTTCACCGACCTCGGTCGCCTCGGCCGAGGCGGGCAGGAAACTGCTGCTGTCGTTCTCCGTGACCTGGCTCAGTTTGCCTGCGTACGGGCCACTGAACCCGCCGAAGATCAGCCACGCGACCGCGACGAGGGCGGGGAGCAGCCACCGCAGACGTGACCGCGTGCGGGCGGGGCGTTCGACTTCCGAGATCATGGACGGATGGCTCCCGTGACAACACTACTTCGACGAGTGAATAGTTCGACCATCGAAATAGTAGAGTGGTCACCCGGACGGGGCAACATGCGGGGAGGTTCCGGACATGCCTGAGGACGTCGAACAGGTCACGGACGACGTGCTCGTCCTCCTGCTGCGGCAGCTGACCGTCGAGTCGGACCGGTTCGCCGAGATGTTCGGTGAGGCGCACGGCCTGCACCGGACCGACCTCAACGCGCTCGCGGTGATCATGGACGCGGCCAGGATGGGCGACCCGATGAGCCCGAGCAGGCTCGCGAGCGCCCTGCACCTGAGCGCGTCGGCGACGACGGCGGTGCTGGACCGGCTGGAACGGGCCGGGCACCTCTACCGCGACCGGAGCGCGACCGACCGGCGCAAGGTCGAGTTGCGGATGCACGACCGGGCCCGCCGGATCGGCGCGGAGTTCTTCCTGCCGCTCGGCGAGAGCTTCTCCGTCGCGTGGGGGGACTTGGGGGAGGACGACCGGCGGACGGTCGCGCGCTTCCTCCGCAGCAGCATCGCCGCGACCGTGGAGGTGCGCGGACGGCTGGCACCGTGAACACTCGGGGAATGCGATGTGTGGTGCTCGGTGCGACGGGTTATGTCGGTGGACGGCTGGTGCCGCAATTGCTCGACGCGGGCCACGAGGTCCGCGTGGTGGCGCGCTCCCCGGAGAAGGTCGCCGAAGAGCCCTGGCGTGACCGTGTCGAGGTCGAACGCGGTGACGTCACCGACCCGGCCTCGATCGAGGCCGCGCTGACCGACGGCGAGGTCGTCTACTACCTCGTGCATTCCCTGACGCGCAAGGATTTCGTGGAGATCGACCGGGAGGCGGCGCGGACGGTCGCCGAGGCCGCGAAGACGGCGGGCGTGCGGCGGCTGGTCTACCTGGGCGGCATCGTGCCGGACGACGAGGAGTTGTCGCCGCATCTGGCGTCGCGGGCCGAGGTGGGCCGGGTTCTGCTGGACTCCGGGGTTCCCGCCATCGTCTTGCAGGCCGCGGTGATCATCGGCTCGGGCTCGGCGAGCTTCGAGATGCTGCGCTACCTGACCGAGCGGCTCCCGGCGATGATCACCCCGCGGTGGGTGCACAACCGCATCCAGCCGATCGCGATCCGGGACGTGCTGCACTACCTCGTGCACGCCGCCGGGCTGCCGCCGGAGGTGAACGGCGCCTTCGACATCGGCGGTCCCGACGTCCTGACCTATTTGGACATGATGCGCCGCTACGCCGTCGTCACCGGTCTCCCGAGGCGAGCCGTCGTCCCCGTGTCGGTGCTGACGCCGTGGTTGTCCGCGCAGTGGGTCAACCTGGTCACGCCAGTACCGAAGTCGATCGCGGTGCCACTGATCGAGTCGCTGGTGCACGAGGTGGTCTGCCACGACCAGGCGATCGCCGAGCACATCCCCGACCCGGAAGCGGGCCTGACCCACTACGAACACGCCGTCGAACTGGCGCTCACCCGGATCCGCAACGCCGACGTGCCGACCCGCTGGTCCGACGCCTCGACCGGGTCCGCGCCGTCGGATCCGCTGCCGAGCGATCCGGACTGGGCGGGCGGGACCGTCTACGAGGACAAGCGCGAACAGCGGACGGACGCCACGCCGGAGGCGCTATGGGACGTCATCGAGTCCATCGGCGGGGAACACGGCTGGTATTCGTTCCCGCTGGCGTGGTCGATCCGCGGCTGGGCCGACCGGCTCGTCGGCGGCGTCGGATTGCGGCGCGGCCGCCGGGATCCGCGACGGCTGCATCTCGGTGAGGCGCTGGACTGGTGGCGCGTCGAATACCTCGACCGGCCGCGTCTGCTGCGGTTGCGGGCGGAGATGAAACTGCCGGGGCGCGCCTGGCTCGAACTCGGCGTCGAGTCCGATGAGGACGGTGGGACGATCTACCGGCAGCGGGCGGTGTTCGAGCCGCGCGGACTGGCCGGGCATGCCTACTGGAAGGGGGTCGCGCCGTTCCACGGCGTCGTCTTCGGCGGCATGGTCCGCAACATCACCGGTGCGGCACAAGGAGAAGCCGGCGGCTCGTGAGTTCGGCCAGTGAGGGCCCGGAGAGTGCCCAGTGGCCGTGTCGCGAAAGCCACTTTCGGGACATCAGACGTCGCGAAAGTGGCTTTCGCGACACCCGGACGGCGTGTGGGATCGTGAGCGGATGAGGATCTTGCTCGTGGAGGACGAGCGGCGGCTGGCCGAATCACTGCGGGCAGGGCTGAGCGCCGAAGGCTACGCCGTGGACGTCGCGCACAACGGCCGCGACGCGCTCTGGTACGCCGAAGAGAACCCGTACTCCGCGATGATCCTCGACATCATGCTGCCGGGTCTCAACGGTTACCGCGTCTGCCGGAGGCTGCGCGAGCGCGGCGACGCCACTCCGATCCTGATGCTGACCGCGAAAGACGGCGAGGACGACGAAATCGAAGCGCTGGACACCGGCGCCGACGATTTCCTGCCGAAACCGTTCTCCTACGGCGTGCTGCTTTCCCGGCTCCGGGCCCTGATCCGGCGCGGGGGAGCGACCCGGCCGGGCACCCTGCGGCTCGGCGACCTCGAACTCGACCAGGCGAGTCACACCTGCCGCCGAGGTCCCGCCGAGATCTCGTTGACCACCAAGGAGTTCGCGTTGCTCGCGTATCTGATGCGGCGGCCGGGCGAGGTGGTCACCAAGGCCGAACTGCTGGAGAACCTGTGGGACTTCGCGGCGTCGGCGACCGCGAACCTGGTGGAAGTCCACATGAGCGCGTTGCGGCGCAAGATCGACCTGCCGTTCGGGGCGGAGACGATCCGGACGGTCCGCGGCGCCGGATACCACGTGGTGGCCACCGGTGCCTAGGTTCGGGCGGTCGACCCGCTTCCGGGTCGCGCTGACGTCTTTCGTGACCTCGCTTCTGGCCCTCGGCGTCGTGTCGGCGTGGCTGGTGCTCGATGCCCAGAACCGGCTGGGCAACGGCGCCGCACAGGTGGCGAAGGAACGCGCGGCCGCGGTCGTCCAGGTGCTGAACACCGGCGCCGCTCCGGCCGATCTGCGGCTCCTCGTGCAGGCTTCGATCTACGAGGTGACCACCCAGACCGGCGAGCGGGTCGCGTCTTGTCCCGGCCTGCGTTCCGGGACGATCGTCCCGGACGGAGGCTTCGAGTACGGCGACAGTGTCCAGAACCTCAAGCCTGGCGACGTCGACCTCGCCAGGCGGGAATCCGTCGGCTGCACGAGTGCGCTCGGGGAAGATCCAGAGAGGAACGGACTCCGGCTGCACGTGGCGGCCACCGTGAGCGGCGACAGTAAGTACCGGGTCTACGGCGCCGCCATCGTCGACGAGTCCGGACAGGCGGCGCTCGATGCGGTGCGCGTGACGTTGCTGGCGGGAGTCCCGGTGATCGCCCTGCTGATCGGCGTGATCGCGTGGCTCGCGGTCCGCCGGTCGCTGCGTCCGGTCGAGGCGATCCGGTCCGAGGTCGCGGAAATCGGCGCGCACGACCTCTCCCGCCGCGTCCCGGCCCCGGATAGTGGTGACGAGATCGCGAAGCTCGCGGAAACCATGAACACGATGCTCGCACGCTTGGACACCGCGGTCACCCGGCAGAGCCGGTTCACCTCGGACGCGTCGCACGAACTGCGCACACCGCTTGCCTCTCTGCGAACGCAACTCGAAGTGCTGCTCGCGCATCCGGACCGGCTGGACTGGCGCGACGCCTGCGAGAACGCGTTGCTCGACATCACCCGGTTGCAGGACCTCGTCGCCGACCTCGTGTTGCTCGGCAAATTGGACAACTCCGGCCCGGAACGGCTCACGCCTGTGCGGCTGTCCGAAGTGGTCGAGTCCTGTCTCTCCGGACGACAGGGTGTGCGGGCGGACGTCCAGGGGGAGCCGGTCGTACTCGGGAACCGGGGGCGGCTGGAGCGGCTGCTCCGCAATCTCGTGGACAACGCGCAACGCCATGCGAGTACCGGTGTCGTCGTCTCGCTGTCCACAGTGGACGAAACCTGCGTGCTGACCGTCACCGACGACGGGCCGGGGATCCCCGCCGAGGACCGCGAGCGGGTGTTCGACCGGTTCGTTCGCCTGGACGACGGACGCGCGCGCGACGAAGGTGGCGCCGGTCTCGGGCTGGCGATCGTCGCCGACATCGCGCACGCGCACGGAGGCACCGCGGCGGTTGCCGATCACGAAGGGGGCGCCCGCCTCGTCGTCCGGTTGCCGTCGGCGGACACGCGAAACTGAAGACGTCTTCAGCTTCCTTAAGCTTCGGTTCAGCGTCCGGGCCCGAACCTACGGGCCATGTCCGATCTCTCGCGCCGCTCCTGGTGGCAGCCGCACAGCCACGCCGATTACCTGGCCTCGTCCTGGTTCCCCGGTCTCACCGGCGTGCGCGCGCTCGCCGCCGTCGCCGTCGTGTTCTTCCACTACGGCGGTCCCGTCATGGACCGTTTGCAGGGCTGGATCGCCGTCCAGCTGTTCTTCGTGCTGTCCGGTTTCCTGATCACCACGCTGTCCCTGCGCGAAGAGGGCCGGACCGGCCGGATCTCGCTGCGGGCGTTCTACGTCCGCCGGGTCTTCCGGATCATGCCGGTGTACTTCCTGCTCCTGGCGCTGACGACGCTCGCGGTGATCCTCGGCGGGACGTACCAGAGCAGCAGGCTCGCCGACGCCATGCCGTACTACCTCGTCTTCGGCAACGAACTCGTCGACTTCAATACGCCCTATCCGACGTCGTGGTCGCTGGGGGTGGAGGAGAAGTTCTACCTGGTCTGGCCCGCGCTGCTGGTGCTCACGTCGTTCGCGCGAAGCGGGAAGACCGCGTTGCGCCTGTTGTTCGGCGCGTCAGCCGTCCTCGGCGTGGTGCTGTTCGCGCTGCCACTGGCACCGTCGCACACGTGGGCGAGTCTCTCGGTGCACTACTGCTCGCTGGTCATCGGCTGCCTGCTGGCGATGGCGCTGCACCATCCGCGCGGGTTCGCCCTGGTCCGGCCGCTGACGAGTCCCGCCGTCGCCACGGTGATCGGCTGCGGGTTCGTGGTGTTGCAGTTCTCCGTCGGACCGCTGGCGAAGGCGCTCGGCGGGCACTGGCAGTTCGTGGTCCCGGTCTACGCGGCGGGTTCGGCACTGCTGCTCGTCACCGTCGTCTCACCGGGTCCGGTCCGGACGCTGCTCTCAAGCAGGCCGATGGCCTTCGTCGGTGATCGGTCCTACGCGCTTTACCTCGCCCAGACGGGCGCCGCAGGGGTGACGGGCTGGCTGCTGCCCAGCGGTTTCGCCAAGGCCGCCGCGACCACAGGGGTCGCCCTGCTGTTCGCCTGCGCGCTGCGCAGGTGGGTCGAGCAACCCGCCATCGCCTACGGCCGGAAGGTCCTCGAACGCCGCGCGCCCGCCGTCCCTCCGGTGGAGGTCACGGCGGGCGCGCGATGAACGGGTCAGTGGTGCGCGGTCACCGCGGAAGCACCGCTGCTCTTCTTGACGAACAGGGAACCGACGAACGCGGCCAGACCGACGCAGCCGGCGACCATGAAGGTGGTGCGGATACCCGCCGCGTCGGGGCTGGCGGCCCCGGCCGTCACGGTGCTCGCGGTGGCCACCGCGATGAACAAGGCGGTGCCGAGCGCGCCGGCGAGCTGCTGCAAGGTGGCGAGGATCGCGCTGCCGTGTGAATAGAGGTGCTCGGGCAGCGAACCGAGGGACTCGGTCATCAGCGGCGTCATCATCAGGCCGAGTCCACCCATCAGGAGGACGTGGATGGCGATGACCGCGGCCAGGGGTGACTCCGGGCCGAGCAGGGCGAACAGCCACAGCGAGACCGCCATCGCGGCCGCGCCGGGGATGACCAGGGGCCGGGGGCCGAAGCGGTCGTACAGCGCGCCGACCGGGCGGCCGAGCAGCCCGAGGACCAGGCCGCCGGGAAGCACCGCGAGCCCGCTGACGAACGTGCTGGTGTGCAGGACGGTCTGCAGGTACAGCGGAAGCAGGATCGCGGCGGCGCCGAGCAGGCACATGAACAGCAGCGCCGTCAGCACCAGCGAGACGACGAAACTGCGGTGGGTGAACGGGCGCAGGTCCAGCAGTGCGCGATCTTCCTTCTGCAACCGCAACTGGCGCCAGGTGAACACCACGAGTGCCACGGCGCCGACGACGATCGGCAGCCACGGCGGCACCGGCTGGTGCCCGCCCGCCGGCTCACCGGACACCGACAGGCCGTACAGCACGCCGCCGAAACCGAGGGCGGACAGGACCACCGACAGCACGTCCAGTGGCACCTTGCGGGTGTCACTGTCCAGCCGCAGTTGCAGGAGGCCGACCACCAGCGCGGCGAGCGAGAGCGGCAGCACGATCCAGAACATCCAGCGCCAGCCCAGCGACGAGAGCACGGCCCCGCCGATGGTCGGGCCGATGGCGGGGGCGACCGCGATGACGATGGTGATCGTGCCCATCGTGGCTCCGCGCTTCTCCACCGGGACGAGGCGCATCACCGTCGTCATCAGCAGAGGGAGCATGACCGCCGTACCGCATGCCTGGATGACCCGGCCGGTCAGCAGGAGCGCGAAACCCGGTGCGAGAGCGCTGACCAGGGTGCCGGTGCTGAACAGGGTCAGCGAGGCGAGGAAGACCTGACGCGGGGTGAACCGTTCGAGCAGGAATCCGGTGATCGGGATGACGACCGCCATCGTGAGCAGGAAGCCACTGGTCAGCCACTGCACGGTGGTGGTCGGGACCTGGAGGTCGACGGTCAGGTCACGCAGCGCGACGCTCAGGATGGTCTCGTTGAGGATCATCACGAACGCGGAAAGGACCAGGACCCCGATCAGGAGCCCGGCGCGCGCCGGTGCCCTTTCCTGGTCATGGGTGGTTTCGGGCAAGGTCTCGGTCATCTGTGTGGGGCTCCTGGAAGGGCGCTGTCCGCGTGGGCCGCCTTCGGCCACCGTCAACGGTGACAGCGAAGGCGAGACTGATCTGTAGTTCAGTCTGCCTGGGCCGGTCGGTGCGTGTCACGTCGATTTCCGTAGTGAGTACGGTCACTTCGCTGTGAGCGGATTTCGGAACGGCACGGGAGCGAACGATTTTCCGGCCGTAACACGGTAAAATCGCGCTGTGACCAGAGAGATCACGGCGGATCAATGGCGATCGGTACGGCGAGCCTATCGGGTGACGGGCGCGCGATTCGCGGAAATGGTGGCCCGCGTTCCGGATCCGGGCGCGATGGTCACCGCGGAGTGGACGGTGGCCGACACCGTCGCCCATGTCGCGTTGATCGCGAAGATGTACAGGTCGTTGGTGCGGCCGGAGAGTGACCCGCTGCTGGACGCCCGCGAGCAGGACCAGTTCGAAAAGACCACTGTGGACACGGTTTTCGTGCTGAACAAGATGATGTTGCAGGGCTTACCCGAACGCGACATCGGCGTTCTGGTGGCGGGATTGCTCGCTGATATCGAGGAAGTGCTGCGAGTGACCGAGGACGCCGATCCGGCGACGCTGCTGGACTGGCTCGGTAGCTCGAAGGTGCCGCTGGCAGGCGTCCTCGCGCATCTGGTCAACGAACTGCAGATCCACGGCTGGGACATCGCCAGGGCACTGAAACTGCCATGGACGATCCCGCCGGGTGACGCGGCGTTGTTCTTCGAGCTCTTCCTCGTCGGCGTCGTGACCCACGGCATCGGGCACCTTGCCGACACCGATGAACCACCTCGGGAAAGGCGTATCGCCGTGGCGTTCCGCTCGGCGTACACGTCTCCGGTCGTGCTGGTGCTGCACCGAGGACGGGTCACGGTCGAGGAGCCCGGCGGGCCTGTCGACGCACGGATCTCGTTCGATCCGGCGTCGCTGAACCTGATGCTGTTCCACCGGGTCGGCAAGGTGCGTTCCGCGCTGACGCGCAAGATCGTGGTGAGCGGGCGCAGGCCGTGGTTGCTTCCCGCTTTCTTGCGCGTTGTGCGGTTGCCTTGAAGTACATGAAGGCCCCCTTGCTTGCGCCTAGCGCACGGAAGGGGGCCTTCATGTACTGGGGAAGGCCTAAAGCGTCAGCGACCAGGTATCGAGCACTCCCGTGTCGCCGGGCCCGTAGTCGGTGATCCGCAGCTGCCACTTCCCGCCGGCCGGGGACGAAGCGCCGGGTGCCGAGAACGTCCGCGCGCCGTTCCAAGCCGTGCACGCCGAACCGCCGCTGTACTTGAGTGGGTAGGCCTTGCCCTTCGGATCCAAGAGTGTGACACCGAGGTCCTCGGCGCAGGTGTGCCGGATGGTCACCGAGATCCCGAGTGATGCCGCGGCCTGTCCGGTGAGTGTCGAGGTCACCGGGCTGAACACCTGCTGGTAGTCCCGGATCTGGAAGTCGGCGTCGTTGCTCAGCGTACGGACGCCGCCGTTGCCGGGCTGCGTCTTGGCCGACACGACACCGCTCGCGGGCGACACGTTCCCCGCCGCGTCCCGGGCCTTCACCGTGAAGGCGTAGGAGGTGTCCGGGTTGAGACCGGTGACGGTGGCGCTCGTCCCCGCCGCGGATGTCGCCAGCGTCGAGCCGTTGTAGACGTCGTAACCCGCGACGCCGACGTTGTCCGTGGCCGCGTCCCAGGCCAGCGAGACGCTGTTCGACGTCGTGCCGGTGGACCGCGCGCTGCCGGGCGCGCTCGGCGCCGTCGTGTCCCCGTTGCCGCCGCCGGTCACCAGGGTGAGGTTCCACTTGTTCAGCGCTTCGATCACCGGCTGGAAGAGGGACATGTCGCCGTCGCTCGGGTTTTCCACGCACTTCGACGGGCCGCCGTCGTGCAGCCCGACCGCCTTGGTGCCGAGCAGCCAGCCGCCACCCGAGTCACCACCGAGCGAGCAGGCGGTGGTCCAGGTCAGATCCTCGATGATCAGCCCGCCGCCGTAGTCGACGGACTTGTGCGTGTACTTCACCTCGCCGCACTTCCACTTCGAGGTGTTGCCGGAGTGGCAGACCCGGTCGCCGACCATGGCCTCTGCCGAACCGGTGATGGTGACGGCGGGCTCGCCCCAGGTGTTGACCGCGGCGGAGAGTTCCCAGCCGGACTGCGTCACCGCGACCACGCCCATATCGCCTTCGCGGGCGTTGACGCTGCGCGTTCCGCCGACGTTCGACGTCCCGATCCGGTTCTGCTGGCTCTGCGCGCCATAGGCGGCCTGGTCGCGGTCGTTCGTGCAGTGCCCGGCGGTGAGGAAGTGCTTGCCGCCGGAGGAATCGGTCGCGCCGAACCCGACCGAACAATAGGTCTCACTTCCCGGCCACCACGGGCTCCCGGTCTGGATCGGGCCCGCCTGCTGCCGCGGCGACGACCCGGTTTCGGTGATCCGCACACCCAGATTCCGGGCTCGCGAAAGGAAACTGTCGGTCTCGGCGGTCTTGCGCGAACGGTCGACCGAGACGCCGACCTCGTTGTTCCGGACGTCGACACCCCAGCCGAACACCCCAGGAACACCGTCGCCGACGAGTGCGCGGACGGCGTCATCGGTCCGGTCGAGGTCGGCCTTGCTCCGGGCCACGAGCCTCGTCGCGGCTCCGGCGGCCCGGGCCGCGTCAGCGTCCGCGGCGTTCGTGACGGCCACGGTCAGCTTGCCCGCGGCGGCGTCGAACCACTGCCCGGCCGAGCGGGCGCGCAGCCCGGCGGGGAGCGACGCGGCGAGCCGGTGGGCTTCGTCCTGGGCCGCGAGCTGGGCTTTGGCCTCGGACGTGGTCAGGCCGAACGCGGCGGCCACCCCGTTCACCTCGGCGTCGGGGTGGACCGGCGCCGGTGGTGAAGCGGCCTGAGCCGTCGGACTGAGCCCCAACGCGGCCAAGGCCACGAGACTCAGATAGGAAAGCACTTCGTTGTGCCGTCGCATGCGCACTCCTCGAATCGAAAAGTAGGTGCGCCGACGGTAATTCTCTTACCTCACTGAATTGTAGACCCGCGAGTCGTTAACAATTAAGAGTCCCAGTCCCACTCGAATCCGAACCGGCCGGGGCCGAAATTCAGGGCGACGCCATGGACGGAATCGCCGCCTGGTGGTACTTCCGTCCACTCCGCGGGTTGTCCGTCCTGTTCGGAATAGCGACGGCAACGCGCCGGGAGAACGCCGGGGGAGAACCGGATCTCGAGTACGTATTCCCGGGCGGGCAGGCGGAATTTGCGTTCGTAGTTCGTCGCGCGCGGGAACGGGGCACTGTTCACCAGTGTGTGCTCGGTGAGGACAGTTTCCCCTTTCACGAGCGGCCTTTCGAAGAGCAACTCCACCACGAGAAGGCCGTCTTCGGGGCGATGCACGCTCCGGCCGGGACGGCAGCCGCGCAGCGAAGTCACCTGAGGCAGCGGCCGGTCGTGCTCGTCGATGTGGACGATCACCACCCACCGGTCCGGGCCGTCGGCCTCGGCGCGCAGCACCTGCCGCGACTGGAACGCGAGTTCCTCCTGTCCGGGTCCGACGGAGACGACGTCGTGCTGGCTGATCCTCGTCAGCCGTTCGTCCCATCGGGTGTCGACCTCGCTGACGGCCGCGTCGATCCGCGTCCGGTCCGGCCAGAACCGGCCGATCTCCGGTAGTCCGTCGGCGCGGGCGGGCCATCGGCCGCGAGCGCGCGGCGGGCCGAGCAACGCGGTCAGACAACCGGGCGGCACTTCCAGCACCTGCTCGAGGTGGCGGAGTCCGAGCACCGAATCCCGGCGCTCCGGACGACTACGCCCGGACTGCCAATAGCTGAGCGTCGCCGCGGTGATCGAGACACCACGAGCGCGCAGATGGTCGCGCAGGCGTTCCAGGCTGAGGCCGCGCGCCCGGATCGCCTCGCGCAGCGCGTCGGCGAAGGGCCCGTCGCGGAGCAGTCGCTCGAACTCGGGCCGGGGTTCAGCTCGGCCGGACATCACGCGACGAGCATAGATCTCCGACCGCCGGTAATTGAACCGGTCGAGGCCGTGGCCAGGCCGTTAACCGTTAACAGGCGCGTCGAACCGGCGACGTGAGTTTTCGATGTGGCCGAGGAAATGGTGGGTCCAGTCGCACATCCCGTCGACGGTCGCCCGCAGACCGTGCCCCGCCTCGGTGAGGGTGTAGTCGACGCGAGGCGGCACCGTCGGATGCACGGTCCGTTCGAGCAGGCCGTTGCGTTCCAGCATGCGCAGGTTCTGGGTGAGCATCTTGTGGCTGATGCCCTCGATGTCGTTCCGCAGTTCGGTGAACCGCCGCGTGCGGTCGCCGATCATCTCGATGATCAGGAGGGCCCACTTGTTGGCGACGTCGGAGAAGATCTCCCGCGCCAGCGAGTCCGCCCGCGTCAGATCGGCGTCGTCCGCCGTACCGCTGAGCTGCTTGGTCACCATCAGGTTCCCCAGTCACGAAAAAGTGCGTTCTTCCAGGTCGCCGCACACTCTCCTACAGTTTCTGGGTAACCACAAGTGACCAACAAAGGAGTACGACAGCATGGCCATCACCCTGGTGAATCCCGTGGGGCTGCCGGAGATCCCCGCCTACCGGCAGGTTTCGATCGCGACCGGGTCGAAGCTGGTCTTCATCGCGGGGCAGGTCGCCTGGGACGCCGCCGGTGTCACTGTCGGCGAAGGCGATCTCGCCGCCCAAGTCGAACAGTGCTACCTGAACATCGGTGTCGCGCTCGCGGAGGCCGGCGCCACCTTCGACGACGTCGCGAAGATGACCGTCTACGTCGTCGACTGGACTCCGGACAAACTCGCACTCTTCCTCGAAGGCGTGGACCGGGCCGCCGCCAAGCTGGGCGGCACCCCGGTCCCGCCGGGCACGCTGATCGGCGTCGCGGCGCTCGACGTGCCCGAGCACCTGGTCGAGGTCGAAGCGACCGCGGTCATCGACTGACGCTCACTGACCGCGGGCGGCACGCCAGAGGGGGCTGTCGACGTAGTGGTTGTCGTACTGCTTCGAAGACGCGGCGATCTCCGAAGGATCGGCTTCGCCGCGGGCGACCCGGTCGAGAAGCCGGTAGTAGTCGAAGCGGGCCATGCCCGGCGTGAAGGTCACCAGGACGTCGGCGTCCGAGCCGGCGGCGGGCCCGAACGCGTGCGGCACCTGGGGCGGCACGGCGAGGAAGTCGCCCTTCTCCAGTGTGTGCAGGGTTTCGTCGACGAGCACCTGGAGCTTTCCTTCGAGCACGAAGAAGAACTCGGTCGCGCGGGTGTGGAAGTGGGCCGGGGTACCGAAGACACCGTCCTTCAGGGTCGCGCGGTTCGCGGTGAAGCCTCCGTCGGTGGTGTCCGAGTCGGCCAGCAGGGTGATGTCGCTGCCCGGCGCGTCGCTGACGATCTCGGCGTCTGCGGCCCTGAGGAGGATGGGGTCGAACATGGTGGTGTCTCCTTGGTTTTCCGTGTTCAGCGGGCTCGCTGACAGGAACAAGCTTCTCCCGGCGGCAGGCCTTGATCAACGCGGAAAGCCGCGCCGATCGATAATGCGGATGTTATCGATCGGCGCGGCGGAGACGGCCTTCAGGTGGCGAAAACCTGCGAGTCGTCGGCGAAGGCCTTGAACTCCAGAGCGTTGCCCGCCGGGTCCAGCAGGAACATCGTCCACTGTTCGCCGGTCTGTCCTTCGAACCGGACGTAGGGCTCGATGACGAACTGGGTGCCCGCGGCGCGAAGCCGGTCGGCCAGCTTCCGGAACTCCGGCACGGTGAGGATCAGGCCGAAGTGGGGGACGGGCACGTCGTGTCCGTCGACGGGGTTGTGGATCCGTTGCGGCCGCTCCGGCGCGAGGTGCGTGACGAACTGGTGCCCGTGGAGGCTCCAGTCGATCCAGGAGTCCGAGCTGCGGCCCTGTTCGAGGCCGAGGACTTCGCCGTAGAAGGTGCGCGCGGCGGCCAGGTCGTCGACAGGCATGGCGAGGTGGAAACGCGGAATGGGGGAGTCGAGGATGCTCATGTCACAATGTTAACATTAGGACAAAGTGAAGAGTCGCTACGATCGAACCTTCCCGAGGGAGGATGACGATGAGCGAACCCGGCCGGGTGGTCCCCGCCCGCCGCCGAGGGCTGGCCGACGAGGTCGCCGACCGGGTCAGGGACGCCATTTTCGGTGGCGCCTACCCGCCAGGCGCGCAGCTGCGCGAGGTGGAACTTTCGGAGGCGCTGGGCGTCAGCCGTGGCCCGGTGCGTGAGGCGTTGCTCAAGTTGGAGCGCGAGGGCCTGGTGCGCAGTGAATGGCATCGCGGCGCGATCGTCACGGCACTGTCCGATGTGGACGTCGCCGAACTCGACAGTCTTCGCTCGGCGTTGGAACAACTCGCTGTCCGTCTGGTGGTCGCTTCCGCGTCGGACGCGGATCTGGCGGCGCTCGACGAGGTCGTCGAGCGGATGGACAGGGCGCGCGACGAGCACGAGATGGTGCGCTGCGACATCGACTTCCACGACGTGGTCTACGCGGCTTCCGGGCATCGGCGGCTCGCCGAGGCGTGGCAGGCCATCCGGTCGCAGGTGCATCTGTTCCTGCTGACCCGGATCGGCGTGAACTCCGAGGGCTACCTCGCGAGCATCCCGGCAGAGCATCGGCGGCTCGCGTCGGCTCTTCGTGCCCGAGATGGCGAAAAGGCGCTCGAACTGTTCGCTGTCCATCGCGGGCAAGCCCTCGACGTACTGACCGGGAAATGAAACGGCGTTCAGGGGCTTGACGGCAAGGTGAGCCAGGTCTTAACTCAAGCCCTGAAATAAGGCCACTCACCCCGAGGACCATCGATGCGAATCGGAAAGATCGCTCCCGCGCTCGTCCTGGCGCTGGCGGCCGCCGCCACGACGGCGTGCGGCGGCGGCGACACGTCGTCCAGCGCTCCCAAGGAACTCGTGTACTGGGCGTCCAACCAGGGCACCAGTCTCGACAACGACAAGGCGGTCCTGCGGCCGGAACTCGACAAGTTCGAGAAGGCCTCCGGGATCAAGGTCAAGCTCGAGGTCGTCCCGTGGACGGATCTGCTCAACCGGATCCTCGCAGCCACCACGTCGGGCAAGGGGCCTGACGTGCTCAACATCGGTAACACCTGGTCGGCCTCGCTCCAGGCGACCGGGGCGCTCCTTCCGTTCGACGACGCCGCGCTGGAGAAGGTCGGTGGAAAGTCGCGTTTCCTCGGCCCCTCGCTGGCGGCCACCGGGGCGGGCGGCCAGCCGCCGGTCGGCGTACCGCTCTACGGCCAAGCGTACGGCCTGTACTACAACAAGAAGCTCTTCTCCGAGGCCGGTATCACCAAGCCGCCCGCTACCTGGGAAGAACTCGTCGAGGACGGCAAGAAGCTCACCAAACCCGACAAGGGTCAGTGGGGTATGTCGCTCCAGGCGGGCCAGGTCACCGAGAACAGCCACCACGCGGCGATTCTGGGAGCCCAGCAGGGCGCGCAGTTCTTCACCCCTGAGGGTAAACCGCAGCTGGCTTCGGATCCGTCGGTCGCGGCCGTGCGGCAGTTCGTCGACCTGATGCAGAAGGACAAGATCGTCAACCCGTCCAACGCCGAGTACGCCGACACCGCCAAGTCCCTCAAGGACCTGTCGGACGGCAAAGCCGCGATGTTCATGAACCAGGCCTCCGCGGGTTCGTTCAAGAACATCGGGATGGACATGGCGAACCTCGGCGTCGCACCGATCCCGCTGCCCGCCGCCGCGCCGCCGAACGGCCGGAAGGTGACCAGCTTCGTCGCGGGGATCAACATGTCGGTCTTCAAGAACACGAAGAACCCCGACGCCGCGCTGGACTTCGTGAAGTTCATGGTCTCGGCGCCGGAGCAGGCGCTGCTCAACAAGACCTACGGCTCGCTGCCGACCGTCCAGGACGCCTACAGCGACGCGGCGTTCCAGACCGAGGACGTCAAGGTCTTCCAGAGCGTGCTCGCGAATTCGGCGGAGCCGATGCCGCAGGTTCCGCAGGAATCGCAGTTCGAGACCCTGATCGGTACCGCGATGAAGGCGATGTTCGCCGACGTCGCCGCCGGCAAACCGGTCGACGACGCCAAGATCCGGGACCAGCTGAACCAGGCGGATCAGCAGATCGCGGCCGGTAGTTGATGCGGCGCCGGGTCGCACTGCCGTATCTGCTCCTGCTTCCCGCGATCCTGCTCGAACTGCTCGTCCATCTGATCCCGATGATCGCCGGGCTCGTGATGAGCTTCTTCAAGCTGACGCAGTTCTCCATCCGGGACTTCTCGTCCGCCCCGGCGGCGGGACTGGACAACTACGAGTTCGTCCTGGACTTCAATTCCGCGGCGGGGAAGGCGCTGCTGGGCTCGTTCTGGATCAGCGTCCTGTACACCGTTCTCTCGGTCGGGTTCTGCTGGCTCTTCGGCACCTCGGCCGCTGTGCTGATGCAGAAGAACTTCCGGGGTCGCGGCGTGCTCCGCACCCTGTTCCTCGTGCCGTACGCACTGCCGATGTACGCGGCGGTGATCACCTGGTCCTTCATGTTCCAGCGCGACACCGGCCTGGTGAACAGCCTGCTGGGCACCGATTCCTTCTGGCTCATCGGCGACAACAGCTTCTGGTCGCTGGTGGTCGTCTCGGTCTGGCGCAACTGGCCGTTCGCGTTCCTGATCGTGATGGCCGGACTGCAGAACATCCCCGGCGAACTGTACGAGGCGGCGGCGATCGACGGCGCGGGCTGGTGGCGGCAGTTCCAGGCGATCACCCAGCCGATGCTGCGCCCGGTCAACCAGGTCCTGTTACTGGTGCTGTTCCTGTGGACCTTCAACGACTTCAACACGCCGTATGTCCTTTTCGGAGCGTCCGCGCCGAAGGAGGCGTCGCTGATCTCGATCCACATCTATCAGAGTTCGTTCGTGACCTGGAACTTCGGTCTCGGCTCGGCGATGTCGGTCCTGTTGCTGGTGTTCCTTCTCATCGTCAGCACCGTCTACCTGGGACTGACCGCGCGGAGGAGGAACGCCGTTGTCTGAGCCTCGCTGGGTCCCGTGGGCCCGTCGCTTCGTTCTGGGTTTCCTCGCCCTGTTCACCCTGGTGCCGCTCTACGCGATGGTTTCCTCGTCGCTGAAGCCGCTCGGGGACGTGCAAGGCAAGTGGGAATGGTTCCCGACGACACTGACCATCCAGCCGTTCTTCGACATCTGGGAGACCATCCCGCTTGCCGAATACTTCGTGAACAGCCTGGTCATCTCCGGCTCGGCGGCGCTCCTCTCAGTGGTGATCGCGATCTTCGCGGCCTACGCCCTGAGCCGGTTCCGCTTCCGGGGCAAGAGCTTCTTCAAGCTGACCGTGCTGTCCACCCAGATGTTCCCCGGCATCCTGTTCCTGCTGCCGCTGTTCCTCATCTTCGTCAACATCGGCAACACCACGGGCATCGTCCTGTACGGCTCCCGGCTCGGGTTGATCATCACCTACCTGACCTTCTCGTTGCCGTTCGCCATCTGGATGCTCGCCGGTTACATCGACTCGATCCCCAAGGAACTCGACGAGGCGGCGATGGTCGACGGCACCGGGCCGCTCGGCGCGCTGATCCGGGTGGTCATCCCGGCCGCCATGCCCGGCATCGTCGCGGTGGGGATCTACTCGTTCATGACGGCCTGGGGCGAGGTCCTGTTCGCGTCGGTGATGACCGACTCGGGCACGCGGACCCTCGCCGTCGGCCTCCAGGAGTACTCCACCCAGGTCCAGGTCTACTGGAACCAGGTCATGGCCGCTTCGCTGATCGTGTCCGTCCCGGTCGTCGCCGGATTCCTCCTGCTCCAGCGCTACCTTGTCGCCGGGCTCACCGCCGGCGCCGTCAAATGACTCGCATCGCCGAAGAGAGGTCTGTCTTGAATCTGCACCTGCCCGCCGATTTCCTGTGGGGTGCGGCCACCGCCTCGTACCAGGTCGAAGGCGCCGTCGACGTCGACGGCCGCCTCCCGTCCATCTGGGACGACTTCGTCCGGGTCCCGGGTGCCGTCCTGAACGGCGACACCGCCGACGTCGCGTGCGATCACTACCGGCGCTGGCCGGAGGATCTCGGCATCATGAAGCAACTGGGTCTCGACGCCTACCGCTTCTCGGTCGCTTGGCCGCGGGTGATCCCCACCGGGCGCGGCGCGGTCAACGCGCTCGGGCTCGACCACTACGACCGGCTGGTCGACGCGCTGCTCGAAGCCGGGATCCGGCCGTTCGTCACGCTGTTCCACTGGGACCTGCCCTCGGCACTACAGGCCAAGGGCGGCTGGCCCGAGCGCGACACGGCGTACGCCTACGCCGACTACGCGGCTGTCGTCGCGGCGAAGCTCGGTGACCGGGTCAAGGACTGGAACACCGTCAACGAACCGTTGTGCTCGGCGTGGCTCGGCTATCTCGAAGGCCGTTTCGCCCCCGGGATCAAGGATTTGAAGCAGGCCATCCACGCTTCCCATCACCTCCTGCTGGCGCACGGCCTCGGGGTGCAGGCGATCACCGCGAACTCCGCCGAGCCCGCCAACATCGGCCTGGTGGTCAACCTCAGCGGGATCGAGCCCGCGTCGGACGCGAACGAGGACGTCGAGGCGGCGGCCCGGATGGACGGGCACGTCAACCGTTGGTGGCTCGACCCGTCGAACGGCCGCGGCTACCCGGCGGACATGATCGAGGTCTACGGCGTCGAGCCGCCCGTGGTGGGGGACGACCTCGAGGTGATCTCGGCTCCGGTCGGCTACCACGGGCTGAACTACTACTTCCGGCAGATCGTCGAGGACGAACCGAACGGTCCCACGCCCCGCGCCCGGCAGGTGCCTGTCGAGGGAGCCGCCACCACCGCGATGGGCTGGGAGATCCACGGTCAGGGGCTGGCGGACCTGATCCACCGGCTCGCCAACGAATACGACGCCCGGGCCATCTACGTCACCGAAAGCGGCGCCGCCTTCGACGACAAGGTCGCCGAGGACGGCTCGATCGACGACGCCGACCGCATCGCCTACCTCGAAGAGCACCTGAGCGCGGTCGCCGGGGCCGCCGAAGCCGGCGCTCCGGTGAAGGGGTACTTCGCCTGGTCGCTGCTCGACAACTTCGAGTGGGACAGTGGGCTGAGCAAACGGTTCGGGCTCGTGCGGGTCGACTACGACACCCAGATCCGCACGGTCAAGGCGAGCGGGCATCGGTACGCCGAGATCATCGCGGAGCATCACGACCGCTAGGCGAGGGCTTGGGTCACCTGCTCCCGCTGTTCCCAGTCCGTGTTCCCAATGTCGCATTTGAGTCGCTGAGCGTCTCAGATGCGACATTGGGAACATGAGCCGCGGTCCCGGTAGCGGTTCGTACGGGCGGATGGATCCGGTGGCGCGGATTCGTCGCCCGCTACGAACGTACGTCCCGCGAAACCTCCTAGTGTCGCCATGAACAAGGCGATCCTAGGAGGCGAAGCAATGCGGACACTCTTGCGTGGCGGTCGTGTCATCGATCCGGCGACGGGGTTCGACGGCACGGCCGACGTGCTGGTATCCGGCGGGAAGGTCACCGCCGTGGGGGAGGGTCTGCCCGCGGGGCCCGGCGATACGGAGATCGACGTCTCCGGGCTCGTCGTCGGACCGGGTTTCATCGATCTGCACAGTCACGTGCACACCATCGCGGGCCAGCGGTTACAGGCGATGGACGGTGTCACCACCGCACTCGATCTCGAAGCCGGGCTGATGCCGATCGAGCGCGCGTACGCCGAGGCCGCCGCGGCCGGACGTCCGCTGCACTACGGTTTTTCCGCGTCGTGGGGTTCTGCCAGGGCGCAGGTGCTCGCCGGGATCGAGCCCGACGCCAACATCGACAGCGGTCTCGCGGTGCTCGGGAACCCTGCCTGGCAAAGGTCTTCGTCGCCCGCCGAGCTGAAGGCGTGGCTGTCCCTTGTGGAGGGTGAGCTTGCCGCGGGCGCGCTCGGCGTCGGTGTGCTGCTCGGTTACGCGCCTCTGACGGATCCTGGTGAGTTCGTGGCTCTCGCGCGGCTCGCCAAGGAGGCCGGGGCGCCGACCTACACGCACGTCCGGGAACTGGTCGAAGTGGATCCCGCGACGCCCGTCGACGGGTCGGAGGAGATCGCGATCGTCGCGGCCGAGACCGGCGCCGCGATGCACCACTGCCACGTGAACAGCACGTCCGGTCACCAGATCGATCGTGTGCTCGCCGCGCTGGAGGCGAGCCGTTCGGCCGGGTCGAGGGTGACCGTGGAGGCCTATCCGTACGGCGCGGGCAGCACGGGCATCGGCGCCGCTTTCCTGTCGCCCGAGCGACTGAAGATGAAGGGGCTCTCGCCGTCCAGCGTGATCATGCTGGAGACGGGTGAGCGGATCGCGGACGAGAAACGCCTGCTCCAGGTGCGTGCCGAGGATTCGGGTGCGCCGTGCATCCTGGAGTTCCTCGACGAGGGCAACCCCCGCGACCTCGAACTGCTGCGTCAGGCGCTCGTGTTCCCCGACGCCATCGTCGCCAGCGACGCCCTGCCCGTGTACTGGAAGGACGGCACGAGCGAGAGCACCGAATGGCCGTTGCCGCCCGGCGGCGCGACGCATCCGCGCACGGCCGGGACGTACGCCAAGACGTTGCGCCTCATGGTGCGGGAAAGCAAGGCGTGGACCTGGCTGGAGGCGTTCCGGCGCTGCTCCTACCTGCCGGCGCGTGTCCTCGACGAAGTCGCCCCGGCCGCGCGGGCCAAGGGCAGGCTCGACGTCGGGGCCGACGCGGACATCGTCGTGATCGACCCGAACGTCATCACCGACGCGGCGACCTACGTCGACCCGATCAGGCCGTCCGTCGGCGTCCGGCACCTGTTCGTTTCGGGCGTTCCGGTGGTCACCGACGGGAACCTGCGCACCGACGCCTTCCCCGGGGAGCCGCTGCGGGGTGAGCCGCGATGAGTGAACTGCTCGAAGACATCGAGACCCTGATCCGGTGTGAATCCCCGTCTTCGGATCACGACGCTGTCGCCCGCAGCGCCGAAGTGGTCGCGGGCGTCGGCCGGAGACTGCTCGGCGTGGAGCCGGAGCGGATCGTCGTCGACGGCATCACCCATCTGCGCTGGCAGTTCGGCGACGGACCGGCTCGCGTACTGCTCCTGGGGCACCACGACACGGTGTGGCCCCACGGTTCGCTGGAGACTCATCCGTTCTCCGTGCGGGACGGCGTGTTGCGCGGCCCCGGCTGCTTCGACATGAAGGCCGGGGTCGTGATGGCGCTGCACGCCGCCGCGACGGTACCCGATCGCGCCGGACTGTCCATTTTGGTCACTGGCGACGAGGAGATCGGCTCGCCGTCATCCCGTTCTCTCATCGAAAAGACGGCGGCCGGTTGCGACGCGGCGTTCGTGCTGGAGGCTTCGGCCGATGGCGGCGCGCTGAAATGCCGCCGCAAAGGCGTTTCCCAGTATCGGATCGAGGTCATCGGCCGGGCCTCGCACGCCGGACTCGAACCGGAGAAGGGGATCAACGCGGGGATCGAGATCGCGCACCAGGTCATCGCGGCGGCCGCGATCGCCGACTCGGAAGCCGGTACGAGCGTGACCCCCACGGTCGTCTCGGCGGGAACGACGGTGAACACCGTTCCGGCGGCCGCGAGCGTGGCGGTCGACGTCCGGGTGTGGAACGAGGCCGAGCAGCTGCGGGTCGACCGGGCGATGCGGGAACTCCGGCCGGTTCTGGACGGCGCGGAGGTCCGCGTCACCGGCGGGATCAACCGGCCGCCCTTGGAAGAAGGCTCCTCGGCGGATTTGTTCGCGCTGGCTCAGGAATTGGCGGGCGAACTCGGCCTAGGCGAACTGACCTCCGCGTCGGTCGGCGGCGCCTCGGACGGCAACTACACTGCGGGGATGGGAATTCCCACCCTCGACGGCCTCGGTGCCGTCGGTGGCGGGGCACACGCGGATCACGAACACGTCGTCGTCGCGGAATTGCCGCGGCGCACCGCTTTGCTGGCCGCGCTCGTGGAAAACGTCCTCGCGAAGCGGGGTCCGTCCTCCGCGACGAATCTCGCGGGCGAATCTGGTACGGCACGACGGTGACTCGGCCACCGAGCCGGGAAAGGATTGTCCCGTGACGAATCTTGCGACGAATACGGAGAGCCTGGTCTCTCGGGAGGTGCGCGACGAAGCCGTCGCCGCCGCGCGGGCCGCGGCCGTGGCTTCGGGCGTCGAAATCCGCGAGCTCACCGAAATCGCCGAGCTGGCCGCGGTGGTCGGCCTGTTCGAGTCGATCTGGAAGTTCGCGCCCGGCGCGCGACCGGTGAGCACGGAACTGCTCCGGGCGATGTCCACGGCCGGGAACTACGTCGCGGGCGCGTTCGAGCACGGCGAACTCCTGGGCGCCTGCTTCGGTTTCTTCGGCAACCCGGGGAAGGCAAGCCTGCACAGCCATATCGCCGGGGTCGCCGACGCGGGCGCCGGGCGGGGGATCGGTCAAGCGCTCAAACTGCACCAGCGCGGCTGGGCGCTGCTCCAGGACGTCTCGTTGGTCACCTGGACCTTCGACCCGCTGGTGCGGCGCAACGCCTACTTCAATCTGGTGAAGCTCGGCGCGCGGCCGATCGGTTACCTGCCTGACTTCTACGGTCCGATGGAGGACGGCATCAACGGCTCGGGCGACACCGACCGGCTGATGGTCGGCTGGGACCTGACGAACCCGGACGTCCGCGCCGCCGCTTCGGGTCAACCCGTCCTGATCGACGCGGAGGCGCTGGGCGCGGCGAAGGCACTCTCGGTCGACTCCGACGGCGGCCCGGTCATCGGGTCCGCCGACACACCGACCGTGCTGGTCGCCGTCCCCCCGGACGTCGAACGGTTACGCCGCACCGATCCCGGTCGCGGTAACGCGTGGCGTGTCGCCCTACGCGAAGTCCTCGGCGGACTGATGGCGGACAACGCCAAGGTCGCCGGTTTCGATCGTGCCGGCTGGTACGTGATCTCGAAGGAGCAGTCGTGAAACTCAGCGGTGTGGAACTGCGCCGGGTCCGGATGCCGCTCGTGGCCCCGTTCCGGACGTCGTTCGGGACGCAGGCCGAACGGGAACTGCTGCTCGTCCACGCGGTGACGCCGACGGGTGAGGGCTGGGGCGAATGCGTCGCGATGGAGGCGCCGCTCTACTCGTCGGAGTACAACGACGCCGCCGAGCACGTGTTGCGGAACCATCTGATCCCGGCCCTGCTGGCAGCCGAGGACGTGACCGCGTACAAGGTGACGCCGTTGCTGGCGAAGTTCAAGGGCCACCGGATGGCGAAGGCCGCGCTGGAGATGGCTGTCCTCGACGCCGAACTCCGCGCGCACGAACGGTCTTTCGCGGCGGAACTCGGGTCCACTCGCGACTCCGTGGCCTGCGGGGTCTCGGTCGGGATCATGGACTCGATCCCGCAGTTGCTCGACGTCGTCGGCGGTTACCTGGACGAGGGTTATGTCCGCATCAAGCTGAAGATCGAACCGGGCTGGGACGTCGAGCCGGTGCGCCAGGTGCGGGAGCGCTTCGGCGACGACGTGCTGCTCCAGGTCGACGCGAACACCGCGTACACCCTGGGTGACGCACCGCTGCTGGCCAGGCTGGACCCGTTCGGACTCCTGCTGATCGAGCAGCCGCTCGAAGAGGAGGACGTCCTCGGCCACGCCGAACTGGCCAAGCGGATCCGGACACCGATCTGTCTCGACGAGTCGATCGTGTCCGCCAGGTCCGCCGCCGACGCGATCAAACTCGGCGCCTGCCAGATCGTCAACATCAAGCCTGGCCGGGTCGGCGGCTACCTCGAAGCCCGCCGGGTGCACGACGTCTGCGCGGCGCATGGGGTCGCGGTGTGGTGCGGCGGGATGATCGAGACCGGTCTCGGCCGGGCGGCGAACGTCGCGCTCGCCTCGCTGCCGGGCTTCACACTTCCCGGTGACACGTCGGCGTCCGGCCGGTTCTACCGCACGGACATCACCGAACCGTTCGTGCTGGAAGCCGGACATCTCCCGGTCCCGACCGGCCCGGGCCTCGGCGTGACCCCGATCCCGGATCTGCTGGACGAGGTCACCACGGCGAAAGCGTGGATCAGTTCGTAGCGCGCTACGAATTCCGGAGTTAGATTTGGTCGGAGCGGACCATTCGGTTCGGTCAGGCCGGGTTTAACTTCGGGGGGTGCTGACACCGGTGCCCAGCAAGCCACAGATGAGTTTGGGACGCGTCCTCGAGGACCTCGGGGACGTGCTCCTGGAGCCGGTCGCGGTTGGCCGGACCACCCGCAAGCAGCTCGGCGGGGTGGTCATCCACGATCCGCACGACGAGTCCGACTTTCCCGCGAAGGCCGTCGTGCTCGGCGTCGGGGTGCGCGAGCCCGACGAGATCGTCCGCCTCTTGCACGACGTGGGTGCGAGCGGCGCGGCGGCACTCGTCGTCCGGTCTCCCGTCACCCCGACGCCGGAACTCCGGCGCGCCGCGGACTCGTCCGGGGTCGCCCTGCTCGGGCTCGCGCACGGCGCGTCCTGGGCCCAGCTCGCCGCCATGCTCAGGACGTTGCTCGCCGAGGGAGACATCGGAGAGGTCTCGCCGCAGACCATCGGCGGAATGCCGTCCGGTGATCTTTTCGCCCTGGCCAACGCGGTCGCCGCGTTGCTGGACGCGCCGGTGACCATCGAGGACCGCAGTAACCGGATTCTCGCGTTCTCCGGGCGCCAGGACGAGGCGGATCCTTCCCGGGTCGAGACCATCCTCGGCCGTCAGGTGCCCGAGCGGTTCGCCCGCGGCCTGGAACGGGACGGCGTCTTCGAGAGGCTGTACCGCGACCACACGCCCGTCTACGTCGATCCGCAGCGCTACGACGACAACGAGATCACGATCCCGCGTGTGGCGCTCGCCGTCCGCGCCGGCGACGAAGTACTCGGGTCGATCTGGGCCGCGGTCCGGAAACCACTCAGCGAGGAGCGGACCCAGGCGTTCATCGACGCCGCCAAGCTGGTCGCGTTGCACATGCTCCGGCTGCGCGCGGGCGCCGACGTCGAACGACGGCTGCGCGCGGATCTGGTGAGTACGGCGCTCGAAGGCGGCGCCGGGGCACCGGAGGCCATCGCCCGGCTCGGCCTGCTGGGACAGCCGTCGATCGTGCTCGCCATGGGCCTGCTCGGCGCGTCCGCCCCGGACGACGATCTCCGCCTGGTCGCGGACCGCCAGCGGGTCGCCGACGCGCTGGCCATGCACCTCAGTGCCGTCCAGCCGCGTTCGGCCGTCGCTCTGGTGGGCGACGTCGCTTACGGCATCGTCCCGATGCCTGGCAGTCACGCCGACTGCCAGGAGCGTTCGGTGCGGGTCGCGTCGACCTTCCTGGAGCGCACCGGACGCCGGGCGGCGGCCGCGATCGGCATCGGACCGCTCGCGCTCGACGGCTCCGGCCTGCGTGCCTCGCGGGACGGCGCCGACCGGGCGTTGCGCGTGCTGCTCACCAACGCCCGCGCGAAACGCGTCGCGACCGTGGAGGACGTCCACGTCGACGCGCTCATGCTGGAGCTGGCCGATCTCGCCGCGGCGAGGGGAGACGTCGCGACAGGACCTGTCGCGCGGCTTCTCGCCTACGACGCCCAGCATCAGTCACAACTGGTGCACACCCTGCGGTGCTGGCTGGACGCCTTCGGTGACATCGGTGCCGCGTCCGCCGCGGCTTACGTCCACCCGAACACCTTCCGTTACCGGCTGCGGCGCCTCGCCGAGGTCGGCGAAATCGATCTCGACGACGCGGGGGAGCGGTTCGCGGCCATGCTGCAACTCCGGCTGCTTCCCCGTGACACACAGACCGGGGCGCCCGCCGAGGAGTCCTGACCACCGGCGAAGTTGGTCCACCGCGCCCGAAAGACCTCCGGATGTTCGTGTGAACGCACGAACTCTGCTCGCCACCCGCTGTTCAGAATGAGTGATCGGCGCCTCTGCGGCGCCGTTCTCCTTCTCTCCCAACGTTTCCCGCGGAGGCGCCATGACAACAGTGGTCAAAGAGGACACCTGGACAGCGCGGCGGATCAACCGGACGGCGCTCATCACCATGGTGGTGATGGTCTTCGCCTGGGCGGTCGACTACATCGACCGGTTCTCGATCGGGATGGCCCTGCCGATGATCGGCGCCGAATTCGATCTCAGCAAGACCCAGCAAGGCTGGCTCGTGACCGTGTTCGCGCTGGTCTACATGGTCTGCCAGATCCCGGCGGGTTTCCTCGCCGACCGGTACGGCTCTCGCGGGCCGATGCTGGTGACCTTGCTGCTCTGGTCGGCGTTCACCGCGATGACCGGGATGGCGGGCACCTTCGGCATGCTGCTGGTCGTCCGTGGTCTTTTCGGTGTGTGCCAGGGGCTTTTCCCGGCGGCGTCGTTCAAGGCGATCGCGGAACGGACCACCCCCGGAAACCGCGCGACGGTAACCGGCGTGATGCTGTCCGCCGGCGGGATCGGCGCGGGGCTGGCGCCGTTGATCGTCGGGCCGCTGCTGATGGCGATCGGCTGGCGGCACACGTTCTTCTGGATGGCGGGGGTCGGCGCGATCATCGGCGTGGTCGTCTGGACGCTCTTGCCGAAAGCGCTTCCCAAGGAGCTGAGCAGCCTCCCGCGCGACGAGACGGCGGCGCCCGCGGTCTCGCGCAAACAGGTACTGAAGTCCTTCGTGGTCTGGAAGTTCACCCTGCTGTTCTGCGTCACCAACATGCTGAACTACGGCCTGATCACCTGGGTCCCCAGCTACCTGCTGGAGACGCGTGGCCTGTCACTGAGCCAGACCGGGGTACTCGCGGCGATCCCGATGCTGGTCAGCATCGGCACGACCATCCTCGGCGGCTGGCTCTTCGACCGCTACTTCCACGACCACGGCCGCTGGTACCTGAGTTCGATCGCACTGGTCACCGTGGTGCTCCTGACGCTGATGGTCAACGCGGACAGCACGGCGGAGTTCACCCTCTACGAGACGCTCGCCCTCGCGGTCTTCGGCCTGGCGACGATGGCCGTCTTCGGCTTGCCGTTACGCGTGCTGCCCACGGAGGTCACCGGGATCGGCATGGGCGTGATGAACTTCGGCGGCCAGGTGGCGGGCGCGGTCGCCCCGGTGGCGATGGGCTGGCTCGCCGACGCCTTCTCCTACACCGCCGCGTTCGGTTTCCTCATCGGCACCACCTTCCTCACCGCCGTGATCGCGTTCTGGGTGCCGCAGAACCCCGCGCAGTTCACCTTCTCCGGAGCGAGTCCTAAGTAGACAGCACCACACCGCGCACCGGGGATGTCGCGAAAGCCACTTTCGGGACATCAGAGGTCCCGAAAGTGGCTTTCGCGACACCCGGATCAGCACGCTGACCGACGCGCCACCGGTGCCTTTCCCCCAACCTAGACAGGAGTCCCATGCCCACCGCGTCCGAAGTCATCGAAACGATCAACGAGCACGCGAAGGAGGCCGGAGTCCGCGTCCGGCTGCACGCGGCCGAGATCGACGGCACCCGGCGGATCGGCGTCGACGAACACGCGCCCGTCGTGACGGCGTCGGTCTTCAAGGTCCCGATCGCGCTGGAACTGGCGCGGCAGGCCGCGGACGGCGTGCTCGACCTCGGCGAGCGGATCACCATCCCGCCGGGACACCCCACGCCGAGCCCGTACGGTCTGGCCACCTTCCGGCATGAGATCACGATGTCCTGGTACGACCTCGCGATCCTGATGATCGGGATCAGCGACAACGTCGCGACCGACCTGATCCTCGCTCGTGTCGGCAAGGAGTCGACGGAGAAGACGTTGCGGCGTCTCGGTTTCGAGCAGACCACCGTGCCGCAGGACTGCGGGGAGGTGCTCGGCAGCATCGGGGAAGACCTCGGGATCTCCTACGAGGACGACGAAAGGCTGCTGACGGAGCTCCCGATGGAGCGGATCGTCGCGTTGCGCGCGCTACGACCGGAGCAGACCTGCGCCACCACCGCCGAGGAGATCACCCGGCTGCTCGGGTTGCTCTGGCGTGACGAGGCGGCTTCGCCCGCCGCGTGCGCGGACGTCCGGCGCTGGATGGAACTCCAGGTGTGGCCGCATCGGCTGCGGTCCGGGTTCCCGGACGACGGGATCCGCGTCAGTGGCAAGACCGGGACCCTGCCGTCGGTGCGCAACGAGGTCGGTGTGGTCGAGTACCCGGATGGGGGTCGTTACGCGGTAGGGATTTTCACCGACGCCGTCGACGCGCGGTCGCGGGTGCCGGAGCGGGACGCGTTCATCGGCTTCGCCGCCGCGCAGGCGGTGGAATGGCTCAGGCTTCCCGAGGCCGGGAGCGAATGATTCGTCCGCACGGATGAATTTTCCCGCCGCTCTCGTCGTTCCGCACGAACCGGTGACGCCCGTCACCGTCCTAGCATTCCGGGAACTGCCGGTCCACCCTTTCCACGGACGAGGATGCCCATGTCGAAACTTTCCGAAATCGATACCTGGCTCGAACAGAACCTTCCCGCCCTGCTGGCCGAACACCAGGTGCCCGGCGCGGCCGTCGCCGTCTTCGCGAACGGTGAGGTGATCGACCACGCGGCAGGCGTGCTGAACAAGGGGACCGGCGTCGAGTCCACTGTGGATTCCGTCTTCCAGATCGGTTCGATCACCAAGGTGTGGACGACCACTCTCGCGATGCAGCTGGTCGACGAGGGCAGGCTGGACCTCGACAAGCCGGTCCGCGACTACCTTCCCGAGTTCGTCCTCTCCGACGACGACGCCGCGTCGCGGATCACCGTGCGGCAGCTGACCTGTCACACGTCCGGGTTCGAGGGCGACATCTTCACCGACACCGGGCAGGGCGACGACTGCGTCGCGAAGCTCGTGGCGACACTGTCCGACGTCCCCCAGTTGTTCAAGCCGGGGGAGATGTTCTCCTACAACAACGCCGGTTATTGCGTGCTCGGCAGGATCGTCGAGGTCCTGCGCGGCAAGTCCTACGACGACTGCGTGCGCGAGCACCTCTTCGCGCCGCTCGGGCTGACCCACGCCGCCGCCGGGCCGTACGACGCCATCCGGTACCGCGCCGCGATCGGCCACGTCCAGCCGACGCCGGACGACGAACCGGTCGCGGCGCCCGTCTGGGCGTTGACCCGCTCGAACGTCCCCGCCGGTTCGCATCTCGCGATGCGGCCGCGCGACCTGCTCACCTTCGTGCGCATGCACCTGAACGAAGGCCGCGCGGACGACGGCACCCAGGTGCTCAAGCCCGAAACCGCGCGCGCCATGTGGGAGCGCCAGGTCGAACTGCCCTACCTCGGCCTGATGGGCGGGGCGTGGGGGCTCGGCTGGATGATCTTCGACTGGGACGGCGGCCCGGTGATCGGCCACGACGGCGGCACCATCGGCCAGTCGGCGTTCCTGCGGGTGGTGCCGGGCAGCAACGTCGCGGTGGCGCTGCTGACCAACGGCGGCAAGCCGATGCATCTCTACCTGGACATCTTCCGGAAGGTGCTGCGCGACCTGGCCGGGGTCGAGGTCCCGCCGCTGCCCGAGCCCAACGCCGCGGAGGCCCCGGCCGATCCCTCCCGCTACGTGGGCGAGTACTCCTCACAGGTGGCGGACATCGTCGTCAGTCAGGACGACGAAGGCGCCCTGTGGCTGGAGCGCACGCCGAAGGGGGTTTTCGCCGATCTCGGAACGGGTCCGGAGAAGAGCAGGCTCCTCGGCTACAAGGGCGACACCCTGGTCGTCGAACACGACGGTCTTGGCCTGCACATGCCGCACGCCTTCGTCGGTGACGACGGCGACGGGCGCGCGCTGTACGTCCACACCGGACGCGCCGACCGGCGGGTGAGCCGGTGACGCCGATCGCCGACGAGATCGAGGCGGTCTTCACCGGGGCGGGCGCGCGCGGCTTCGTGCACGCCCGTGAGGTCGGCGTACCCGATGGTCCCGAAGTCGGCGTCGGCGCGGACGACCAGGTCGTGCTGGCGTCGGTGTTCAAGATCCCGCTCGCGGTCGCATTCGCCAGGGAGGTGGCCGCGGGCAGACTCGACGAGACCGAGCGGACCCGCGTCACCGCGCGCTACCGGATCGGCGGGATCGGCACCGCCGGCTGCGCCGACGACGTCGAGATGAGCTGGCGCGACCTCGCGCATTTCATGCTGACGATGAGCGACAACGCCGCGACCGACCTGATCTACCACCGGGTCGGGCAGGCGGCCGTCGACCAGGTGCTTGCCGATCTCGGACTCGCCAGGACACGGCTGATCGGCTGCTGCGAGGACCTGTTCGCGTCCGTCATCGCCGACCTCGGCGCGAAACCGGACGACGATCTGGAAGCCGTCCTCGCCGGGGCCAGCGAGGAACAGCTGTGGAAGCTCTCGGTGGTCGACCCGGACCGCACCACGTCGTCGACCCCGCGCGAGATCACCACCCTGCTCGACGCGATCTGGACCGACCGCGCGGGCGACCCGGCCGCCTGCGAACGCGTGCGGACGATCATGGCCCAGCAGATCTGGCCGCATCGGATCTCGTCCGGCTTCCCGGCGGGCGTGGCGATCGCGGCCAAAACCGGAACCCTTCCCGCTGTCCGTAACGAAGCGGGGGTGGTGACCCATGTGGACGGTCGCCGGTACGCCGTCGCGGTGTTCACCCGCGCCGACTCCCTCGCCGACCGCCTGCCCGCGGTCGATTCCGCCATCGGTGAGGCCGCCCGCCTCGCCGTCGAACACCTTCGTGCGCAGACCGTGACCCCGTAGGAGAACCCCATGAAGAAAGCCCGGCTCACCGCCGCTATCGCGAGCGTGGTGGCCTTGACCGTGAGCGCGTGCGGGGGGACGTCGCAATCCGGGGAGGACCGGACCGCGAATCAGAAACTGACCGAAGGCAAGACCTTCACCATGGCGATCGGCACGGATCCGGGGGCGCTCGACCCGGCGATGACCGTGCTCGCGGTCGCGCTGGACATCGGCCGCTACCTCTACGACAGCCTGATCAACCTCGACGAGACGGGCAAGCCGATCGCGGGTCTCGCCGAGAAATGGGAGGCCACCACGACCACGGCCTCCTTCACCCTGCGGAACGGACTCACCTGCGACGACGGCACCCCGCTGACCGCGAGCGACGTGGCGGCGAACATCGGCTTCATCGGCGATCCCGCGAACAAGTCCCCGATGGCCGGACTCGCGATCGCGCCCGGTACGAAGGCGACCGCGGACGACGCGGCCAGGAAGATCACCGTCACCAGCGGGGCGCCGGACGCGTTCCTCCTGCGCAACGTGGGCGGTCTGCCGATCGTCTGCGGCAAGGGCGTCACCGACCGGCAGGCGCTGGCCAAGGGGAAGTACGGCACCGGCATGTACACCATGTCCGAGATCGTGCCGAACGACCACTACACCCTCACCCGGCGCAAGGACTACGCGTGGGGACCGGGGGAGTGGCAGCGTGAGCAGCCAGGACTGCCGGAGAAGGTGGTCTTCCGGGTCATCCCGAACACCACGACCGCCGCGAACCTGCTGCTGTCCGGTGAACTCAACGCCGCCAGGATCACCGGTCAGGACCAGCAGCGCCTGCGCGCCCAGAAGCTGTACCACGGCGAACAGGTCGTGCCGATGGGCGAGATGTTCTTCAACCAGGCACCCGGTCGCGCCGGCGCCGATCCGGTCGTTCGCCGCGCCTTGGTGCAGGCACTCGACCTGGCCCAGATCGGCAAGGTGCTCACCAGCGGCTCCGGCGCGCCCAGCCAGGGAATGGTCACCACCGAGCCAAGGGCGTGCGCCGGCGACGCGGTGAGCGGAAAGCTACCCGCGTTCGACGTCGCCGCCGCGAAGGCGGGCTTCGACGCGGCGGGCTGGAAACCGGGCACGGACGGCGTGCGGGTCAAGGACGGCAAGCGGCTCGCGCTGACCGCCATCTACGGCACCCAGGTGGGGCCGACGATGGCGCCCTCCGCCGAACTGATGCAGCAGTCCTGGAAGGCCGCCGGCGCGGAGGTCACGCTCAAGGGTCTCGACAGCCCGGGGACCAGCCAGGCGCTCTTCAACACCGGTGAGTGGGACATCTCGCTCGCGCCGGTGACCCTGTTGCTGCCGAGTCAGGCCGTCCCGTTCGTCTCGGGACCGAAACCGCCCGCCGGAACGAACTTCGCGCACATCGAGAACCAGCGGTACGAGTCGCAGGTCGTCGAGGCGGCGAAGCTGCCGGGTGACTCCGGTTGCGCGACCTGGCTCGCCGCGGAAACCGCGCTCATCGAGCGGCTGGACGTCGTTCCCTACGTGAACTCGGTCATCCCGACCTTCGGCAGCGACGCGCGATTCAAGGTCAGTTTCGGTTCGGTCGAGCCGTCGTCGATCCGGATGTACAGCTGATGACGGTCGCGCTCGCTCCTGCCGGGTTGCGGGGCAGTCCCTGGCTGTCGTTCGCAGGGCGTCGTTTCGGCCGGTTCGTGGTTTCGCTGTGGGTCTTGATCACCACGGCGTTCCTGATGATCCAGCTGATCCCCGGCGATCCGGTCCGGGCGGCGCTCGGGCTGACCGCGCCGGTGGAACTGGTGAACGCGCGACGGGAGGCCCTCGGCCTCAACGATCCGCTGTGGCTGCAATACGTCCACTACCTCGGCGGGCTGTTCACCGGTGACTTCGGGACGTCGATGACGAGTGGGCAGCCGGTTTCCGAGGTGATCGGCGACCGGCTGCCCGCCACCCTGCAACTGGCGTTGCCCGCCTTCGCGGTGGTCATCGTGGTCGCGATCCCGCTGGGCGTCCTGTTCGCCGTGCTGACCCGCGGTGGCAGGCGGCGGGGCAGCGAACTGGCGTTCACCTCGACGAGCGTGCTGCTCGCGGCCATTCCCGAGTTCCTGGTGGCGGTCGCGCTGGTCGCGTTCTTCGCGGTCCAGCTCGGCTGGTTCCCGGTCGCCGGGAACGCCGACGCGAGTTCGTTCGTCCTCCCGGTCATCGCGCTGGCGCTCGGCCCGGCCTCGGTGCTGGCCCGCATCGTCCGGGTAGAGACGCTTTCGGTGCTGGGCAACGACTTCATCCGCACCGCGCGGGCGAAACGGTTGCCCGCGCGGCTGGTCTACCTCCGGCACGCGCTGCCGAACGCGCTGACCGCGACGCTGACCATGGGCGGGCTCATGCTGACCGGGATGGTCGCCGGGACGGTGCTGGTGGAGAACGTGTTCGCCTGGCCTGGTCTCGGTTCGACCATCGCGCAGTCGATCCTCCAGAAGGACTATCCGCTGGTGCAAGGGATCGTGCTCGTCTACGGCATCGGGGTGCTGCTGGTGAATCTGACGGTGGACGTGCTGCTGGCCGTCCTCGATCCGCGTTCGACGATCCGGGAGAGCTAAGTGGCTAATCGACACGCGAAATGGTCCGCTGCCCTGCGCACCCCGGTGGGCGCCTTCTCGGCGACGCTGCTCGTCGTGGTTCTCGGGCTCGCGGTACTGGCCCCGATCCTTTGGCACGACAACGCTTTCGCGATCGACACCGACGCGATCGGCCAAGGCCCGTCCGCGGCGCATTGGCTGGGGACCGACGACCTCGGTCGCGACATCCTCTTCCGTGTCCTGGTGGCGACCCGGCTTTCGGTGCTGCTGGCGTTGCTCGCGACGGTGATCGGGGTGGTGACGGGACTCGTCCTCGGCACGCTGCCCTCACTGCTGCCTCGGCCCGCCGCCCGGTTGGTCACGTCGGCGGTGAACATCGCGGTCGCGTTCCCCGGGCTGCTGCTGGTGTTGTTCTTCTCGGTCATCTTCGGCGTCGGCACCCATGGCGCGGTAATGGCGGTTGGCTTCGCGCTGGCACCGGCGTTCGCGCGGCTGGCCCAGACACTGTCGGCTTCCGTGGCGGGCCAGGACTTCGTGTCCGCCGCGCGGATCTCCGGCGTCGGCCGGATCCGGTTGCTGGTCCGGCACATCCTGCCCAACATCGGTGAACCGCTGGTGGTGAACGCGACCATCGGCGCGGGCGCCTGCCTGCTGGCGTTCTCCGGGTTGTCGTTCCTCGGAATCGGTGTGCAGGCACCGGAATACGACTGGGGACGGCTGCTCGGCGAAGGACTCAACGGGATCTACGTCAACCCGGCGGCCGCTTTGGCGCCCGGTGTCGCGGTGGTCCTCGCGGGGCTCGCCTTCAACCTGGTGGGGGAGACCGTGGCCGGGGTGATCGGGGTCCGCACCGGCTCGCGGAAGCTCGCGCCGCGACCGGTGACGCCGGCACGGGAGGTCGTCATCGAGGATCGTGACGACGCCGTCCTGGTGGTGGAGAACCTCCAAGTGGCGTTCCCACGTCCGGCGGGCTGGACGGTCCCGGTGCGCGGGGTGAGTTTCACGGTCCGCGCGGGTGAGGCGATCGGTGTCGTCGGCGAGTCGGGATCGGGGAAGAGCCTGACCGGGCTGGCGGTGTCGCGGCTGGTCGAAGCGCCGGCCGTGGTCACCGCGGACCGGCTCGAATTCGCCGGGAAACCCTTGCTGACTACCTCGGAACGGGACTTGCGCGGCTTGCTGGGCACGTCGCTGGCGATGGTGTTCCAGGATCCGATGACCTCGTTCAACCCGACCAGGCGGATCGGCCGTCAGCTGGCCGAAGTCGCCGAACAGCACCAGGGCCTTCCGCGCGCCAAGGCGTTCGAGCGTGCCGTGGACCGGTTGCGTGCCGTGCGGATCCCCGCCGCCGAACGGCGGGCGAAGCAGTACCCGCACGAGTTCTCCGGCGGGATGCGGCAGCGCGCGATGATCGGCATGGGCCTGATGGGCGACCCGCGGCTGATCATCGCCGACGAACCGACCACGGCGCTGGACGTCACCGTGCAGCGGCAGCTGCTGCGCCTGCTGGCGCAGACTCGGGCCGAGCGGAACACGGCGATCATCCTGATCAGTCATGACATCGCGGTCGTTTCGCAGACCTGCGAGCGGATGCTGGTCATGTACGCGGGCCGGGTGGTCGAGGACCTGCCGTCGGCGGGGGCGCCCCGGCATCCCTACACGCGGGCGCTGCTGGCCGCGACGCTCGACCTCGACACCGATCGCGACGCACCGCTCGCGGTGATCCCCGGCCGTCCGCCGGAACCGGATCGCGTGCCGACCGGCTGTGCCTTCGCCGACCGGTGTCCCGCCGCGACCGATCGGTGCCGTCTCGAAGATCCGGTGCTGGAAAGCGTGGAATCCGGGCACCGCGTCGCGTGCTGGTACCCGGCGCCGCTTTCCCAGCCCGCCAAGGAAACCGTGACCGCCGGAGGTGCGGAATGAGCGATCTCGTCTTCGACGCGGTGAGCGTGCGGTACGGCGGGAGACGTGGTCTCACCGCGGTCGACCATGTCGGGTTGACCGTCCCTTCCGGACAGGTCGTCGGGCTCGTCGGTGAGTCGGGCTCGGGGAAATCTACGCTGGCCCGCGCCGCCGTCGGGCTCTCGCCGGTCAGTGCCGGGCGGGTCCTGCTGGGCGGGGTGGATGTCCGGAAGCTGCCCCGGCGCCGTCCGTTGCAGATGGTGTTCCAGGATCCGTATTCCTCTTTGGACCCCCGGATGAGCATCGGGGAGTCGATCACCGAAGCGATCCCGCGCGATGTCCTTTCCGGTCGCGACGCGCGGCGGGACGAGGTCGCCCGGCTCCTGGAACTGGTCAACCTCGATCCGGAGCGCGCCGGTCACCTGCCGGGGCAGCTGTCCGGCGGCCAGCGGCAACGGGTGGCGCTCGCCCGTGCGCTGGCGGGGCGGCCGGAGGTGCTGATCGCGGACGAGATCACCTCCGCGCTCGACGTCTCGGTGCAGGGCGCGGTGCTCAACCTCGTCCGGTCCGTGCAACGGCGGCTTGGCCTGTCGATGCTGTTCATCTCGCACAACCTCGCCGTAGTGCGCTATCTCAGTGACATCGTCGCCGTGATGTACCTCGGCCGGATCGTCGAGGTCGGCCCGGCCGAGCAGGTGCTCACCGATCCGCAGCATCCCTACACCCGCGATCTGCTCTCCGCGGCTCCGTCCGCGCACACCTCGCTGTTCGACACCGGCGCGGACGAGGTGACCGCCGACACCGAGCCCGCGGACCCGCACCACCCGCCGGCCGGATGCCGCTACCACACCCGCTGTCCGGTCGGCCCGCTCGTGCGCGCCGACCGCGAACTCTGCCTCCAGGCGGATCCCACCGACGGCTCGGCACACCGACGTCACTCGGCGGCCTGCCACTTCAGCGAAACCGAGAGCCACCAGCCCGCGATCTCCCGAGGAGCAAGCGCACCATGACCCGACGTCTCGAACTCGACGACCTGTACGCGATCGCCGTCCCCAGCCAGCCTTCGCTGTCACCGGACGGCGACCGGATCGTCTACGTGCTGCGCACCGCGGACCGCGACGAGGACCGGAACGTGAACACGCTCTGGGAGATCGGCGCGACCACCGGTGAGGCCCGGCAGCTCACACGCGGAACCGCTGACGTGGCACCGAACTGGGCGCCGGACGGGACGCGGATCGCGTTCCTGCGGGCAGAGGACGGGCCGCCGCAGGTGTGGTTCCTGCCGTCGTCGGGCGGGGAGGCCGAACAGATCACCGAACTTCCGCTCGGGGCGGGCGCTCCGGTGTGGAGCCCGGACGGCGGCAAGATCGCGTTCTCGGCGGCTGTCGACCTGGCGGGCGGTGAACCCGCGTCGAACGCCCCCGTGGTGGCGGACCGGCTGGACTTCAAGGCCGACGGGGCCGGGCTGATCAAGACCATCCGCAAGCATCTGCACGTCCTCGACGTCGCCACGCGGGAAGTCCGGCAGGTCACCTTCGGCGATTGGCACGCCGGTGATCCCGCCTGGTCGCCCGACGGTACGCACCTGGCGTTCTCCGCCGGACGGGACGCCGACGCGGACCTGACTTTCCGGTCCGGTGCCTACGTTCTCGACGTGGCCACGAAGACTTCGGAGCCGCGACTTATCGGCTCCGGCGAGGGCATGGCGGGCCCGGTCGCCTGGACCGCCGACGGCCGCGAACTCCTGGTGACCGGCCGGGGCGACACCGAAGTCGGCCATCTCGGGCTGCTGCGGGTCCCGCTCGACGGCGGTGACCCGGTCGACCTGACGGCTTCCCTGGACCGCAACGTCATGTCCGGTGGCGCCGGTTATCCCGGCGCTCTCCCGCAGCTGAGCGCGGACGGTGGTTCGGTGCTGTTCGGCGTCCGTGACCGCGGCTGCACCCATCTGTACACAGTGGACATCGACGGCGGAAATCCGCGCGCGGTCCTCGGGGGCGTCGACCACGTCGTGTCCGGAATGGACATCGCGGGTGGCAAGGTGGTGGTCGTCCTGGCCACGGGTACCTCGTTCGGCGAGGTCGCGGTCGTCGACCCGGCCACCGGCGCTGTTGACGTGCGCACTCAGCATGGCGCCTCGGTCGCCGAGGTCGAGCTCTTCCGTCACGAGGAACGGGAATTCACCATCGGTGACGGCACCGTCGTCCACGGCTGGCTGTTGCGCGACCCTTCCCAGACCGGTGCCGCGCCGTTGTTGCTCGACATCCACGGCGGCCCGCACAACGCCTGGAATGGTGCGGCCGACTCGATCCACCTCTACCACCAGCAGCTCGCGGCGCGCGGCTGGGCGGTGCTGCTGCTCAACCCGCGCGGCAGCGACGGCTACGGTGAGGACTTCTTCACGGGTGCCGTCGGCGGATGGGGCGTCGCCGATTCCCGCGACTTCCTCGAACCGCTTGACCAGCTGGTTGCCGATGGGATCGCCGACGCCGACCGGCTCGCCGTGGCGGGCTACAGCTACGGCGGCTTCATGACCTGCTACCTGACCAGCCGCGACAACCGCTTCGCCGCCGCCGTCACCGGTGGCGTGGTCAGCGATCTGACCAGTATGGAGGGCACCTCCGACGCCGGGCACTACCTGGCGGTCCGTGAGCTCGGCGACCGGTCCCGGGATTACTCGGCGTTCTCACCGTTCGCCAAGGTCGACCAGGTGCGGACGCCGACCCTGGTCATCCAGGGGGCGGAAGACGAGCGATGCCCGGTCGGCCAGGCCGAGCAGTGGTTCGGCGCCCTGCGTGCGCGCGGCGTCCCGTCGCGGCTGGTGCTGTACCCGGGCGCCTCGCATCTGTTCATCCTCGACGGCCCGCCTTCGCACCGCCTCGACTTCAACCGGCGCGTCCTCGAATGGGTCGAGCAGTACGCGGAACCGGCGGACGGGGTGTCGCGAGTGCCGATCGAGGCGGCGCACTGGCAGCGGCGCCTGGCCGAACTGGCGCGCAAGTACCGCGTCCCCGGTGCCGCGCTGGGCATCGTGCGAGTCGGGGACGACACGGAGACGCACGTTTCGTTCGGTGTACTCAACACCGCGACCGGGGTCGAGGTCACCGAGGAGTCGGTGTTCCAGATCGGCTCGGTGTCCAAGGTGTGGACCGCGACTGTGGTGATGCAACTGGTCGACGAAGGGCTGCTGGATCTGGACGCGCCGATTTCCGACGTCGTCCCCGAATTGCGGCTGGCCGACCCGGACGTCGCCAAGCAGGTGACCATGCGGCACCTGCTGACGCACACCAGCGGGATCGATGGCGACGTCTTCACCGACACCGGTCGGGGCGACGACTGTCTCGAGCGCTACGTCGAGATCCTCGACCAGGCCGCGCAGAACCATCCGCTCGGCGAGACGTTCTCCTACTGCAACTCCGGTTTCGTGCTCATGGGCCGGGTGATCGAGAAGCTCACCGGCCTGAGCTGGGACGCCGCTATGCGGGAGAAGCTGTTCGCTCCGCTCGGCCTCACCCACACCGTGACCCTGCCCGAGGAGGCGCTGATGTTCCGCGCCGCCGTCGGTCATGTCGCGGGCGCGGACGAAGACCTGCGGCCCGCGCCGATCTGGGGGTTGCCGCGGAACATGGGCCCGGCGGGTCTGATCACCGCCACCACCAAGGACGTGCTCGGATTCGCCCGCCTGCACCTGACCGGCGGCCTGACTCCCTCCGGTGAACGGATCCTGACGACGGCGTCCGCCACCGCGATGGCCGAGAAACAGGCCGACATCCCCGACAAGCACTCGCTCGGTGACTCCTGGGGTCTCGGCTGGATCCGCGACGACTGGAGCGGGCGGCGGGTCATCGGCCACGACGGCAACACGATCGGACAGTCCGCGTTCCTGCGGCTGCTACCCGATCAAGGGCTCGCCGTCACCCTGCTCACCAACGGCGGCAACACCCGCGACCTTTTCCAGGAGCTGTACCGCGAGATCTTCGCCGAACTCGCCGACGTGGCGATGCCGCGGCCGCTGGAACCACCCGCGACTCCGGTCACCGTCGACGGTTCGAGGCACGTCGGTGTCTACGAACGGGCCGGTGTGACGATGGAGGTGCTGTCCGAAGGGGACGGACTCCGGCTCCGGCAGACCGCCACGGGACCGCTGGCCGAACTCGTGCCGGAGAAGACACAGGAGTTCGACCTGGTCCCGGTGACCGACTCGCTCTACGTCTGCCGTGAGCCGGGTGCGCGGACCTGGATGCCGGTCACCTTCTACACGTTGCCGACCGGTGAGCCGTACCTGCACCACGGCGTGCGTGCGACACCGAAGGTCTAGCTTCGCCGCCGTGCCACGTAACGGATGACCAGAAGCACGATGCAGACGACCGAGACGCCTCCCGCGATCATGCGGAGGGTCCAGTCCATCCCCGCGAACTGTCCGATCGAGTTGGCGGCGGCGCTGACGAGGAGGACGAGCCAGAGAGAGGCGGTGACCATCGTGCCGCCGGCGTTTTTGGTGTCGTTCATGGGAAAGACGTTATTGAACGGCGGGGAGGGTGAACAGGGGAGTGACCCCCGTCGCGGGGTGGTGCTGGCGCTACCCCGCGACCCGTTCCGGTGTCGGTGTCGGGGTGTTCCCAATGTCGCATTAGTGACGCTCAGCGTCTCCAATGCGACATTGGGAACCTGCTCGGCTCCCGGGTCGCCACCTTGAGCCTCAGTGGCACCACCAGTCACAGCGACAGCGCGTGAAGGCCCCCTTTCCTCGGCTCAGCCGAGGAAAGGGGGCCTTCACGGAACGGCAGGGGCACGAACCTTCCTGGCTCTCAGCCCTTCCCGCTCAAGTAGGCCAACACCGCCAGCACCCGCCGATGCCCGCTGTCCTCCGGCAACCCGAGCTTCGCAAAGATGTTCCGGATGTGCTTGTGCACCGCGCCATCGCTCACCACCAGAAGCTCCGCGATGGTCGTGTTGTTGTAGCCCTCCGCCATCAGCCCGAGCACCTCACGTTCCCGCGCGGTCAGCCCTTCGAGCGGATCGGTCGCCCGGCGGTGCGCCATCAGCTGGGTGATCACCTCGGGATCCATCGCCGTCCCGCCCTTGACGACCCGGTCCAGCGCGTCGAGGAACTTCTCGACCTTTCCGACGCGCTCCTTGAGCAGATATCCGACCGCGCCTTTGCCGTCGGCAAGGAGTTCCGCCGCGTAGCCGGTTTCGACGTGTGCGGACAACACCAGCACCGGCAGCCCCGGGTGCATCTTTCGCGCCTTGACGGCGGCACGGAGACCTTCGTCGGTGTGGGTCGGCGGCAGCCGGACGTCGGTGATCACCGCGTCGGGCCGGTCCTTGGTGACCACTTCGAGGAACTCGTCCACGTTGTCCACGGCCGCGGCGACGTCGATGCCGGACGTGTTCAGCAGCAGCACCAGGCCTTCGCGCAGCAGCGCGTCGTCCTCGACGATCACGACCCGCATGGCAACTCCACTTTCAGTACGGTCGGCCCACCGGCGGGGCTGGACAACTGCAAGGTCCCGTCGAACGCCTCGGCGCGTTTGCGGATCCCGGACAGGCCGGAGCCGCCCGATTCGTCGGCGCCGCCGTGGCCGTCGTCGCGGATTTCGATGAGCAGGGTGTCGGCGGTGCCGTCGAGGGTGATCCAGGCGTGTTCGGCGCCGGAGTGCTTGGTGATGTTGGTCAGCATCTCGGCGACGACGAAGTAGGCGGCCGCCTCCACCGCGGCGGGACGGCGGCTGTCGCTCAGAACGTCCACTGTGCACGGAACGGGGCAGCGATCGGCCAGCGCCGTGACAGCGCCGTCGAGACCGCGATCGGTCAGCAGCGGCGGGTAAATGCTCCGCACGACGCTGCGCAGTTCGGCCAGCGCGCCGGTCGCGGTGTCCTGGGCTTTGCCTAGCAACTCCCGCGCCTTCTGGGGATCCTTCTCGAAGATCGAGTCGGCGATCCCGAGCTGCAGCACCACCGCGGCGATCCTCGCCTGCGTCCCGTCATGCAGATCCCGTTCCAGCCGCCGGAGTTCGGCGCCGTGCGCCTCCAGCGCGGCGGCACGCGACGCGGCCAGTTCGACGACGCGGTCGGTCAGCACGACACCGGGAGCGGGCGCGAGCAGCTTGCGCGCGATGGACGCCTGCCACCGGGCCAACCGGGGGTAGAGCAACATCAGCGCGATCATGCCGACACCGGTGATCAGGCTGAGGGCGGCCATCGGCCACGACGTCACCATGAAGCCGAGCGAACTCTGCACCCCACCGGGTATCGCCGGCCAGATGAACGCGGTGACCACCTGGCGGACCCCGCCGAGCGGGAAGGCGATGGCGAAGATGCCGATGACGAAACCGGTGGCGGCGTGGAAGGCGAGCCATCCCAGGTCCCGTCGCGAGGCCGGGTCGGTCACCGGGTTCCCGGACCGGTACGGCTCGAGGATCGGCTCGTCGAGCAGTCGCGCGGCGCGACGGCGCTCGAAGTTGACCGGGTACCTGATCAGCTTGAGCGCGTGCGGCACGGCAGGGATCCCGACGCCGAACGGGCACATCAGCAGCACGAACAGCATGCCGACGAGAACGAACCAGGAGACCATGGAAGAAGCCGCGCCGACCGCCAGGAACCGGATCGCGGACCAGCAGGACCGGAGCCGGGTGATCACCCGGACAGTCTCCCATCCGGGCCCGGGGTTCAGAACGCGGCGTGCCCCAACGTCAGCGCGCCACCGGCCGCCGAGAGGACGAGGACCGACCAGCGGACGGACCGGTCGCCGACCCGGCGGCTCAGCGCTCTTCCCAGCAGATCACCGGCGAGGGCGGCTCCCGCGACCGCGAGGAGCACGCTCACGGGCACCTCCACCCAGCCGAGACTGGGCAGCGCGAGCAGGGTCTCGACCTGCTTGGCCGGGCGCTGGCGCCGTCGCGCTGTTCGTGTACCTCGCGCTCGCGCAGGTGAGGCTCCGCCGACGCCTGGAACGCGAGGATCCGGCCAAGCTCACGCTCAAGATGTGGCTGTTCCCGTGGCTGAGCTACACGACCATCGCGCTGATGGCCGGGGTGATCCTGGCGATGGCGCTGCTGCCGTCGACCCGCTCGCAGTTCTGGCTCAGCGCGGTGACGCTCGTGCTGATCCTTCTCGGTTTCGAGATCCGCAGGCGGCGCGGCAAACCGGTCGCCCAGGTTCCGGCGGCTCCCGCCGATCCCGTCCCGGACGAGTCCAAACAGGACGCTGCCTCCGCCGCCGTCCGGGAGTGACAAGCCCCGCAACGGCTGTGTCGCGAAAGCCACTTTCGGGACGCCAGATGTCCCGAAAGTGGCTTTCGCGACTCGGCGTCGGTCCCGCCGCATGGTGGTGCCAGCGCTACCACGAGTCTTCCCTCACGCGGGATCGTTTCCACCCCTCGACGGCCGTAGGTTCAGACGGGAGAGATCACCACCGTTAAGGGGAAAGCAATGAATGCAGGGGGCGCGTGCGCCTTGAAGCTGGAATCCGTGAGCAAGGTCTACGGATCCGGTGATGGCGCGGTCACGGCGTTGAACGGGGTGACCGTCGAGGTGCGCAGAGGCACGTTCACCGCGGTGATGGGACCGTCGGGTTCGGGCAAGAGCACCTTCCTGCACTGTGCGGCCGGGCTGGACCGGGCGAGTTCGGGGCGGGTACTGCTGGGGGACACGGAACTGAGCAGGCTGAAGGAGAAAGCGCTCACTGAGCTGCGGAGGACCCGCATCGGGTTCATCTTCCAGGCCTACAATCTGTTGCCGTCGCTGAATGTTCTGCAGAACATCACGTTGCCGATGCGGCTGGCCGGGAAGAAGCCCGACCCGCAGTGGATGCGCGAGATCGTCGAAGGCGTCGGGATCGCGAAGCGGCTCGAACACCGCCCGTCGGAACTGTCCGGCGGCCAGCAGCAGCGCGTCGCGATCGCCCGCGCGCTCATCACCCGGCCGGAGGTCGTCCTCGCCGACGAGCCGACCGGAGCGCTGGACACCCGCACGGCGCGTCAGGTTCTCGACCTGCTTCGCTCCACTGTGGACGATATGGGGCAGACCGTGTTGATGGTCACACACGACCCGGTCGCGGCGTCGGCCGCGCACGGTGTGCTGTTCCTGGCCGACGGCAAACTCGCGGGTCACCTCCCGCAGCCGACGCCGGAACGCGTCGCCGAGCGCATGACCCACCTCGGGGAGTGGTGACGTCATGTGGGATTTGGCATGGCAGACGACGAAGACCCGCCTGAGCGGCTTCATCGGCGCGTTCATCGCGATCCTCTGCGGGACGGCCCTGGTCGCCGGCTGCGGCATCCTGATGGAATCCGGGCTGCGGGCGGGCGTCCCGACGCAGCGGTACGCCGACGCGGCGGTCGTCGTCGGTGGGCAGCAGACGGTCGACCCGCCCGGTGCCGGCCCGATGGAAAGCCAGCAGGTCGGGGAGCAGGCTTCGGTGCCGGTGACGATCGCCGGGACGATCACGTCGGTGCCGGGGGTCCGCGGCGTGGTGGCGGAACAGAGCTTCCCCGCCAACGTGGTGACGGCCGACGGACAGGCGCTGACCGGGCCGGAGGGCGGCCAGTCACTGGGGCACAACTGGGACGCCGCCGCGCTGGCGCCGTTCTCGCTGCGTGACGGCGAGGCGCCCACCCGTTCCGACGAGGTGGTCCTCGACGCCGATTTGGCCGCCCGAAGCGGTGTCGCCGTCGGGCAGCGCGTGAAGATCGCCGTCCGCTCGACGCCGGTGGAGTTCCGGGTCTCCGGGATCGCCGCGCCGAAGTCGGGTGACGGCCTCTCCCGGCAGTCGTCGGTGTTCTTCTCGCCGGAGAAAGCCACCGAACTCGCCGGGACCCCCGGCCAGGTGCACGCGATCGGCGTGCTGGCGGACCCGGGTGTCACACCGGGCGACCTCGCCGACCGGATCAGCGACGCGGTCGGCACCGACAAGGTGACGGTGACGACCGGGGTCGAGCGCAGCACGGTCGAATTCCTCGACGTCAGCCAGACCCGGATGCTGCTGATGGCGCTCGCGGGCTCCTTCGGCGGCTTCGCGCTCCTCATCGCGGCGTTCGTCGTGGCCAGCACGCTGGCACTGGTCATCAACCAACGCCGCCGCGAGTTCGCGTTGCTGCGGGCGATCGCGGCGACACCCCAGCAGATCCGCAAACTCATCGGTGCCGAGACGATGCTGGTCGCGTCGGTCGCCGGAGTGCTGGGCAGCGGCCTCGGCGTGGCGGTGGGCTTCGGCTTGAGGAACGCCTTCGGGGCAGTCGGAGTGATCCCGCCGGACTTCGAACTGGCGCTCAGCCCGATCCCGCTCGTCGCCGCGCTGGCGCTGGGCCTTGGTACGGCCCGCCTGGCCGCGTGGTCGGCTTCGCGGCGTCCGTCGTCGATCCGCCCGGTGGAGGCGCTCGGCGAGGCCGCGGTGGAGCGGCGTGAACTCGGCCGAGTGCGCGTCATCATCGGCAGTGCGCTGGTGGTGGCCGGCCTCGGTGGCTCGATGGTCCCGATCTTCCTCAGCGGTGAGGCGGGGCTCGCGGCTTCAGGCGGTTCGTCGTTGATCATCGTGATCGGGCTGGCCGTGATCAGCCCGACGGTGGTCGCGTTCATGACGAAGCTGATCGCGCCGGTGCTCAACCGGATTTCGCGGATCAGCGGTTACCTGGCCGCCGCGAACAGCCAGGCCAACTCGCGGCGCCTCGCCGCCGCGGTGACGCCGGTGATGCTCGCGGTCTCGTTCGCGCTGACGATGTTCTACAGCCAGACCACCGCCGCGGCCGCCCGGCAGGAGGAGACCGTCGAGTCGACCACCGCGGACCACGTGCTCGCCAGTGCCACCGGCGGTCTGTCCCCGGAGGTCGCCGAGGCCGCGCGGCGCGTCCCCGGTGTCGCCGCCGCGACCCCGGTCGTGCGCACCGAGGTGATGAACACGGTGCAGGAACAGGAAAGCCTGCGCGTCGAGCGGTACGCGGCACAAGGACTGGACGGTGCCAACGTGCGGGGCAACCTCGATCTCGGCGTCGTGTCGGGCAAGATCACCGACCTGACCGGGAACACCGTGGCGATGAGCGAGCCGGAAGCCGACTGGTACGAGAAGAAGATCGGCGACGAGGTCGAGTTCTACTTTGCCGACGGCGCACCGGCGAAGCTGCGGCTGGTCGCCACCTACACCCGCGACCAGGCGTTCGGCCGCTACGTGCTGCCGGCCGACCTGGCGAGGGCGCATACCGGCGACCGGATGGACGACTCGGTGCTCGTGCGGCAGGACCCCACCGCTGACACCGCGACGGTGACCGCCGCGCTGCGCGACCTCGCCGTCCGCTATCCGGGGCTGGCCGTGACACCGGGATCGGCGGTGGCCGCGCCCGCCGGCGGCCAGCAGCAGGCCCAGTTCTACGTGAACCTGGTCGCGGTCGGCGTGATCCTCGGCTACGTCGTGATCTCGGTGGCCAACACGCTGGTGATGAGCACGGCGCAGCGGTCGCGGGAGTTCGCGCTGCTGCGGCTGATCGGCACCACGAAGCGCCAGGTGATCCGGATGATGCGGTTCGAGGCGCTGGCGACGGTGGGGGTCGCGGCCCTGCTCGGCACGGTGGTGGCGGGAATTCCCCTGGTACTGCTGAATCTCGGACTGCGAGGGACGCCGCTGCCGTCCGGCCCGATCGTCGTGTTCGGCGGGGTCATCGCCGGGGCGATCCTGCTCGGCCTCGTCTCCCTCGGCCTGGCCACGCGGGTGGCGCTGTGGTCGAAGCCGATCGAGGCGATCGGTCTCCGCGAATAGACGGGTTCCCCGTCGTCCGGTCAGCTCTCCGCGGCCGGCCGGACGGCGGGGATCTTCCCGCCGCGGAAGGCGTCCACGAACAACCGGTGGTCCTCCCGTGACTGCTCGGCGTAGGCCATCCCGAACTCGGTCAGCGTGCGGACGAACTCGTCCTCGCGGTCACCGATCACCCCGGCGATGGCCGCTTCGCTCTGGAAGCCGACCAGCGTCTGTTCGGAGTCCGAATCGGACACACAGTGCATCTTCGCGGTGGCCCGGCCGAGATAGTCGAGCACCGGCCGCATCTCCGACGGCTCGGTCAGATCCGACCAGTCCAGGTCGTCGACGTAGGGCGACAACTCCGAGACGACGAAACCGGTCCCGTCGATCTCCGTGTACCCGAGCCAAGGGTCCGCGTGCGCCTGTAAGGCGCGCTGCGAAACGGCGGTGCGGTGGCCCTCGTTGGTGAAGTAGTCGCGGATGCTCTGGTCGGACACGATCCGGCTCGGCGCCGCGACATTCCCTTGTTTCATCGACAGGACGACGTCGTTTTCCAACGCCTGGGTGCGTCCTTCGACGAGGATGTTGTACGCGGGCAGCCCGGCCGAGCCGATGCCGAATCCGGTCCGGCCGACGATGTCCTTGACCCGGTAGGTGATGCTGCCGAACCGCTTGTTCTCCGGGATGGTGTCCAAATAGGACTCGAAGGCGGCGATCGCGGTCGCGCGCTCCGCCTTCTCCAGCACCCGGACTCCCGGCCCGTGCCGGAACCTGCGGTCGTAATCCTCCACTGTGGTCACTTCGTCGAGCAGGTCGATCCGGGTTTTCAGCCGGGCCCGGAGCAGTACGTTGTGCAGGATGCCTTCGGTGCTGTCCAGCTGGAGCCGGACGAGTTCGTCGCCGGGCCGCTCGGCATACTCGCGGACCTGCTTCACGTAGGCACGCAGATAGGTGCTGATCAGCGTCTCGATGTCGTCGTCCGAGATCGCCTTGCTCCACGCCAGCAGTGCGACACTGGCCGCCAGCCGCTTGAGATCCCAGGTGAAGCAGCCGAGGTAGGCCTCGTCGAAGTCGTTGACGTCGAACACCAGCGTCCCGGACGAATCCATGTAACTGCCGAAGTTCTCGGCGTGCAGGTCACCCTGGATCCACACCCGGCTGGTCTCGTCGTTGGCCCACGGGTCGGCCTCGTGGGCCATGTCCGCGTAGAACAGGCACGCCGAACCACGGTAGAAGGCGAACGGCGCGGCGGCCATCTTGCGGAACTTGCGGCGGAACGCGTCGGCGTCCGCGCGCATGAGGTCTTCGAAGGCCTCCACCAGCACCTCGACGATCCGCGCCTGCCGACCGTCCTCACCCTGCTCGCGGATCCGTTCGACCACACCTGTCATCACGACCTCCAGACGGCCCTCACCGTGCCACAGGTCGGCGTGCCGGGCAGATCAGATCTTACGGAATCGCGCGTCCAACAGCGCGAAGGCACCGAAAGCGGCGATACCGGCCGCGAGCGCGAGCAGCATCGGACCGCCGTAGGGCTGCGCGACCAGCGTTTTCAGCGCGACGTCGAGTCCGCTCGCCTTGGCGGGGTCGAAGGTGACCGCGGCGATGACCGTCAGGACGCCGATGGTGCCGTACGCGGCGGAGAGCGCGATCCAGCCGACCTGGCCCAACCGGATCGTCGTGGTGCGGGTCGTTCCGGAGGCGCTGCCGAAGTCGAGTTCCCGCACGAACGTCTTCCGGAACCCGCGCTGGGCGAGGAACACCGCCACCGCGACGACGGCGATCCCGGCGACGGTCACCAGAACCTGACCGTAGGACTGCGCGAGGATGTCGGCGACCATCGAACCTTGTCCGTCGTCGGCGCCCGCGATGGCGGTCTTCACCGCGCTGTAGGAGACGAGGCCGTACAGCACGACCTCGATCCCGCTGACGATCCTGCGGACCGTCCGCCGCCGCGCCTTCACATGCCGGTGCCCGGTGAGCGCTTCGCTGAGCTGCCACAACGCCAGTACGGCGAGACCGGCCGCGATCAGCCACAGCAGCCACGCACCGCCTTCCGCGACCACCACCTGCAAGGCGCCCGCCTTGTCCGCCTTGGCCTTGTCCCCGAGGGCGACCTGCGTCGCGAGCCACGCGACGAGCAGGTGCACGACCGCATAACAGACGAGCCCGCCTCGGGCGATCAGGTCGAACGTCTTGCTGTCGCGCATCGGGCGATCCTTGTCGAGCGGACGCCCGTTCGCCAGGGCCGGCCGGAGCAATGTGTCCGATCTGTCAGGTTCGCCGGAGCTTGGCGAACGTCTCGGGCAGCCGCGTCGCCAGCCTGCGGGTCGCGATGACACCGCCGAGCCAGGCCCCCGCCGCGGCGTTGAGGAGCGCCACCGCGAGCGTCGCCGCTCCGAACCACGCTGGGAGCGAGTCGCCGGCGAAGGTCAGTCAGCAGTTCGGCGCCGGTCAGGCGCTCCGGCAGGGCGAGGCCGTCGGGCAGGACCCCGAGCATCGCCTTGGCTTTGGCCGGTTCCGCCCAGACGTCGACGCCGTGGACCACGGCGGTCCCGGAATCCGGCCGCAGCAGCCCGACCGTCATCGCGAGCGAGGTGGTCTTGCCCGCGCCGTTCGGGCCGACCAGCCCGGTCAGCGAGCCGGTCGGCACGGTGAGACACACCTGGTCGGCGGCGGTCTTCCCGGAGTACGTCTTAGTCAGCCCGTCCAGCCGCAGGGCGGGCGCCGTCGTGGTCAGCATGGGCTCACGATGGCCGGGGCCGGGGGTGCGGCGCCTCGGTCCGCGGGGCAGACCCCATGGCCAAGTGGCCGCGAAGATCGTGACCACTTGGCCGCTCTGTCCTTATCTACACTGCGAGGATGGCCGTGACGGTGGACCGCTGGATGCTGCCCGCCGAGCTCGCTCGTGCCGATGAGCCGGGGGAGTCGTCCAGCACACGCACGCTCCGCGACTGGGCCGTGGACGTCACGATGTTCGCGATCGCGGTGCTCGACGGCGTCGCCGCCACCGCTGCCCTCGGCAGGCGCACGAGGGAACCCGCGCCCGCCGTCGTCATGCTGACGACGTTCGACGCCGACGAGACCGTGCTCGCCGCGCTGCGGGCGGGCGCGGCGGGTTTCCTGCTCAAGCACACTCCACCGGAACAGATCGTCGACGCGGTCCGGCGCGCGGCGGCGGGAGAGCCGGTGCTGTCGCCGGACGTCACCCGGACCGTGATCGCCATGGCGGCAGGGCCCGGATCCCGGTTCCGCACGGATCCGGATGGACCTGCTGACCGAGCGGGAACGCGAAGTCGCGCACGCCGTCGCCGAAGGGCTGAGCAACGCGGAAATCGCCGAACCGCCCACGAGGCCGGCCGCTCTTGATCCCGTGTGGTGCCGCTCACCGCGCCTTGATCTCCACCTTGGTCGAGGTTGAATCCTGAACTCCTGAACATCCGGGTTGAGGAGTGAACATGAACGAGGACAAGGGCTTCTACTCGATCATCGAGTACGCGGTGGACGGGCCCGAGACCCAGGCGGCACTGGTGGACGCCTTCGCCGAGATCCAGGACCGTTGGGTCCGGTTCTACCCGGGCTATGTCTCGGCACGGTTCCACGCGAGCATCGACGGGACACGGGTCTTCAACCTCGTGAGCTGGGCGAGCGAGGCGGACTACCGGCATTTCGAGGAGACGTCGGACACCGCGGGCCGTCTCGACGCCATCCAGGCGGCGCTCGACGGACTGCCCGGCAAGGTGGAGTCACGGGTGAGTGCGAATCCGCGCTATCGCGTCGTCCGCGAGACCCGTCCCGGCCCGCGAGCAGGCGACTGATCGCGCCACCGGGAGCGGATCCCGAAGGCCACGAGCAGTCCGAGGACGGCGAGCCCGAACGGCCGGAGTGTGACCGTCCACGGCCACGCGGTGCCGCTGAGCGCCAGGTGCCCGGTCGGGTATTCGAGGGTCCTGGCCGTCCACTGTGTAGTGGCGGTGTCCGTGGTGCGCACCAGGTCTTGGAGCACGGCGTCGAACGGGAAACCCGGTCCGGTGTGCAGGTACACGGGTGAGTATCCGTCGGCGGCGTGCTTCGCGGCCGCTTCGGCGCCGGGCACGATCAGCCGGTCGACGTCGTTCTTGGCGGGAGTGCCCCTCGGAGCGAAAGTCAGCCCGTGCCGGGACTGGATCGGCGTGTCGTCCACGCCGACGGCTGTCGTCTCGACCGCCAGCGACTGGCCGTAGGTGTCGAACACGGCGGCGAGTTCCAGTTCGCGGATCCCGGTGGTCAGCAGGACCCCCAGCATCGGTTTGTCCCATCGGAAGGCGGTGTTGAACCCGACGACGGTGTCCGCGGCCTCGAAGGTGTTCTGCGGCATCGGCGTGCTGGCACCGGGGGAGTAGTGCGCCCACCCGACGTCCTCGGCCGCCTTCCGAGCGGTTTCGGTGCCGGCGAACCGCTCGGTGATCCGGAGCGCCCCGTCGATCCCGGACAGGATCCCGGCCGTGGTCACGATGTCGCCGTCGTCGACGTAGCGCGTGCCGCGGATCCAGTCCACGGCGGGGAATTCGTCGTCGAAGCCGTCGATGCGGGTCCAGTGTGCGGTGGCGCGCCGACCGTCGAGAAGCCCGGCCGAGGCGAGGACGCCCGAGCCACTGCAGACGCTCATGAGCAGCGTGCCCTTCGACGACTGCAGCCGGAGCCAGTCGGTCACCGGTCGCGTGGTCGGTTCGCCGAGATCCGGCAACGCGGGCACCACCACGACATCCGGGGCCGCGGACGTGAGCAGCCTGTCGAGGTCCGCGAAACTGAAGTCGGGGACCAGGTCGAGTCCGCCGGTCAGGGTGACCGGCCTGGCCTCGGGCGCGACGGTGTAGATGTTGAACGCGCCGCTTGCCGCGAGGACTTCGAACGGGGCCAAGGTGTCGGAGACGACGGCACCCTCGTTCCCCACGACGACCACCGCGGTCGGCTTGGCCGGATCGTGTGCCCGGCGCACCGGTTGTGGCGAGATCCCGTCGGTTCTCGGTGTGTACCGATTTTCGAAGCTGGCGCTGAGCGTGATCCCGCCGAGGGTGAGCGGCAGGGCCAGCGCGGCGACGGTGAACGCCAGCACGGTCAGCGTGACGCGGAGGAAGGTGCGCATGATCAGGCTCCGTACTCGGCGCGGCGGCGGAGCATGGCGGCGAGCATCGCGGGCACCATCAGCACGTGCCCGGCCGTCATCACCGTCGACCCGGAGACCAGGCCGGTCCAGAAGAACGGCAGGCAGAGAACGTAGGGCAGGTACATCGCGGCCGACATCTCCGCGATCGAAGCCCAGCCGTGGCGCCGGATCCGCATCCACAACGCCATGCCGAGCGACATGTTCGTCGCCATCACCAGCGCGCTCGCGGTCACGTTCTTCGCCAGGTCCGGCCACAGGAACGACCAGACCGGTTCGAGGACGAGCATCCCGGCCACCATCGCGAGGAGCATTTCCACCGCGTGACGGACGAAGTGCAGGACGGCCCGGTTACGGGTCTTCGGTTCTGTCGTGTGCTTCATTCCCGGCTCCCTCGATCGGTTCGACGGGAGCAATATTCGGGCGCGGCAAGGCATATCGGCAGGTGCCGGAAGTCACGGGCGGGGTCATGTGACCCGTCAGAAGAGACCGAGTTCCCTCGCGCGCAGGGCCGCCTGGGTCCGGTCCCGAACCTGGAGTTTGGCCAGCACGCTCGTCACGAGGTTCTTCACCGTGCCCTCGGCGAGGAACAGCGTTTTGGCGATCTCCCGGTTGCTGTGGCCGTCCGCCAAGAGCCGGACCACCTCCAGTTCGCGGTCGGAAAGCGGTGTCGTCAACGGCTGGGCAGGCGGCGTCTCGGCAGGCAGTCGGGCGACTCTGGCGACGAGTTTCGCCGCCACCGACGGTTGCAGGACCGACTCACCTCGCTTGGCCGCGACCAGCGCCTCCACCAGCCGCGTCGAGGAGACGTCCTTGAGCAGGTAGCCGACGGCGCCCGCCCTCAGCGCGGCGAACACGTCCGCGTCGTCGTCGAACGTGGTCAGCGCCAGCACGCGCACGCCGGGTTGCTCGGCCCGCAACCGGGTGGTGGCCGCGATCCCGTCCAGCACCGGCATCCGCAGATCCATCAGCGCGACGTCGGGACGCAGTTCGGCACAGAGCCGCACGGCCTGTTCGCCGTCGCCCGCCTCGCCGACGACCTCGATCTCCGGCTGGACTTCCAGCAAGGTCGCCAGTGCTTCGCGGAACAACGCCTGGTCGTCGACGATCAGGACGCGAACGCTCATCCCGGCACCTCCACGGAGAGCGTCAGGCCGTTCCCCGCGTCGGAGTCGACGGAGACCTGCCCGCCGAGCCCTGCCACCCGCTCTCGCAACCCGACGAGCCCGAAACCCTTGTCCGGCGGGGAATCCGTGGTGAGACCGAGACCGTCGTCGCGGACTTCGAGCCGGACCCGATCGGTGACGGCGTAGTCGAGCACCACGGTCGCCGCCTTGGCTCGCGCGTGCTTGCGCACGTTGGTCAGTCCTTCCTGGGCCGCCCGGAAAAGCGACTCTTCCACCTCGGCGCGGGTGTCCCTCGCCGTCCCCTTGACCTCGAACCCGGTCGGCACGCCCGCCGCGGACGCCTCGTCCACCAGCGCCCGCAACGCGTCCGCGAGCGGCTCGGAGCGCGACTCCCGCAATGCCGACACCGACCGGCGGACCTCCGCCAGCGCCTCCCGTGACTGGTCCTGCGCCTTGGCGAGCATCCCGTCGGCCCGCTCCGTGTCTCCGGTGCCGATCACCGCGCGGGCGGCCTGAAGCATCATCTGCACGACCGTCAGATGATGACCGAGGCCGTCGTGGATGTCGCGCGCGAGCCGGTTGCGCTCCTGGGTCGTCGCGAGTTGTTCGGCCTGGACGGCGTAGTCGCGGAGCCGTTCGTGCGCCTCGGCCAGTTCCTCCCGCGCCCGGTTCTCCCGGACGACCAACTCGGTCACGACGGCGGCGAACACCATGACCGCCAACGTCCCGAGCCCTTCGCGGAGGCCGTCCAACGGCGACATCGGCAAGTGGATCAACGGGATCAGCACCGCGACGCCGAACGCCACGGGCAGCGGAAGCAGTAACACGGTGTGGCAGATGAGGACCACGAGAAGCAGGATCGCCCCGACAGCGGCACCCGAGAGCGAGAACAGGGTGAAGCCGAGTGGTAACTGAACGCAGACATACGCGATCGCGAGGGCACGTCCGCGCTTCTGAACCCAGGGGAAACCGATGATCGCGATCGCCGCGTACACCAGCCCGGCGACGAGCGTCGGCAGCACGAGCGTCTCGTACTTGGCCGAGCCGAGCGGCAACGTCACGTACGCGACGAGGGTCAGCACGGCCAGGGCCCGGTTCACGGACACACAATAACCGCAATTCGGCACCTAATTGCGGTAGTTGCGCACGCAGGAACCGCAACTAGAGGACTACTTGCGGTGCCCGCCAAGCGTGCGACCCCGCAAGTAGGTGCCGAATTGCGGAGTCAGGCGATCGTGCTGTTCCGGACCTCCAGCGAGAAGGGCGTCTGGACGTCTTCGGGGGCGAGGTCGCTCCCGCCCGCGATGCGCCGCCGCAGCAGATCGACCGCCGCTCGCGCGATCGCCGCCTTGTCCGGGGCGATCGTCGTCAGTGAGGGCAAGCTGTACGCGCTCTCTTCGTTGTTGTCGAAGCCGACGATCGCCATGTCGGACGGCACCTGGACGCCCCGCTCGGCGGCGGCGCGCAGCGCACCGATGGCGAGCAGGTCGTTGAAGCAGAAGACGGCGTCGGGCGGTTCCGGCAGCGCGAGCAGATGCGCCATCGCCTCGGCCCCGTTGGCGCGGTGGTAGCGCAGCGCGGGCAGGACCAGTTCCGGTGTGGGCGCGACACCGGCCTCTTCGAGCGCGAAGTGATAGCCCTCCAGCCGTTGCGCCGCGGTGTGGCGCTGCGGATGCGCGCCGATCGCCGCGATCCGGCGGCGGCCGAGGGAGATCAGGTGCCGCACCGCGATCCTGGCGGCATGGACGTTGTCGATGCCGACGTGGTCTATCGGGACGTCGACGACGTGCTCGCCGAGCATCACCAGCGGCACACCCGGCGCCAGATCGCCGAAATCGTCCGTATGCAACGCTTCCGGGCTGATGATCGCCCCGTCGATCAGATGCGGGCCCAGCGCGGACAACGCGTTGCGCTCCCGCTCCCTGGTGCCGAGGGTCTGTTCGATCAGGACGTTCCACTCGTGCTCCTGCGCCGCTTGCAGCACCAGGCCCGCGAGTTCGCCGAAGTACGGGATGCTCAGTTCGGGCAGCATCAACCCGAGGAACCCGGTGCGGCCGCGGCGGAGGTTGCGGGCACCGAGATTGGGCCGGTATCCGGTCGACGCCAGTGCCTCCTCGACCCGCTTGCGGTTCTCCGGCTTCACGAAGTCGTAGCCGTTGACCACGTTCGACACGGTCTTGACCGAGACGCCCGCAAGCTTGGCGACGTCCTTGAGCGTGGCCACCCTCGCTCCCCTCTGAAAGATCCGGCACAGATCCGGCACAGCCTAACCGCGCGAACGGCGGATTTACAACGTTGTACCAACGATGTAAATCTGGCATCGTCCCTTTGAGTGACACGGGTCACCGCAGACCCGCGTGCTCGACTTCCCCGAGGAGCGATCGATGTCCCTGCCCATCCGCCGCACCCTGCTCCTGGTGACCGGCCTCGCGCTCGCGCTGACGGCCTGCACCAGCCGCGAGACCCAGCAATCCGCCCCGTCGGGGGCGGGACCGGCCGCTTCGGCGGCGCCGAGCCAGGCCGCGACCGGGCCGGGATGCGCCCGCGAGAAGACCGGCTACCCGCAGGTGGACGTGAAGAACGCGGTCATCGGCTTCTCCCAGTCGGAGAAGGAGGCGAATCCGTTCCGGATCGCCGAGACACAGTCCATCAAGGACGAAGCGGCGAAACTCGGTGTCCCGGCGGAGAAACTCCTGGTCACCAACGCCCAGAGCGATCTCAACAAGCAGGTCAGCGACATCAAGTCGCTGCTGGACCGGGGCGCGCAGCTGCTCATCGTCGCGCCGCTGAACTCCGACGGCTTGCAGCCCGCGCTCGACGCCGCGAAGGCCAAGAAGGTCCCGGTCATCACGATCGACCGCAAGGTGACCTCACAGCCGTGCTCCGACTACCTGACCTTCATCGGCTCCAACTTCGTCGAGCAGGGCCAGCGCGCGGCGCAGGAGATGGTGAAGGCGACCGGTGGCACCGGCAAGGTCGCGATCCTGCTCGGCGCGTCGGGCAACAACGTGACCACCGACCGCACCAAGGGTTTCAAGGACGAGATCGCCTCGACGCCGGGTGTCTCGATCGTCGCCGAGCAGACCGGTGAGTTCGACCGTTCCAAGGGACAGGCGGTGATGGAGCAGCTGATCCAGAGCAATCCTGAGATCACCGCCGTCTACGCCGAGAACGACGAGATGGGCATCGGCGCGGTCACCGCGCTCAAGGCCGCTGGCAAGACACCGGGCAAGGACGTCAAGATCGTCTCGATCGACGGCACCCGCAACGCCGTCCAGCTGATCGCCGACGGCAGCTACAACGCGGTCATCGAGTCCAACCCGCGATTCGGGCCGCTCGCCTTCTCCACGTTGCAGGATTTCGCCGCGGGCAAGGAGATCCCGCCGACCGTGGTGATCTCCGACGACCAGTACGACTCGGCGAACGCCGCGCAGAAGCTCGGGAACGCGTACTGAAGATGGAACCGGTTCTCGAGGTCGAAGGTGTGACGAAGACGTTTGCCGGGGTGCGCGCGCTCGACGACGTGTCGTTCGCGCTCCGGCCGGGTGAGGTGCACGCGCTGGTCGGTGAGAACGGCGCCGGCAAGTCGACGCTGATCAAGGTGCTCACCGGCGTGCACCGGCCGGACTCCGGCACGGTCCACGCGCGGGGCGCGATCTCCACGATCTACCAGGAGGTCAACCTCATCCCGCTGATGAGCGTGGCGAGCAACGTGTACCTCGGCCGCGAGCCGAGGAAGCGGTTCGGGCTCGTCGACTGGGCGCGGATGAACTCCGACGCGGCGGCACTGCTGGCGGACTATCGCATCGACACCGACGTCCGTCGTCCACTCGGGACACTCGGCGTCGGCGCCCAGCAGATGGTCGCGCTGGCGCGGGCGGTGTCGGTCGACGCGGACGTCGTGATCATGGACGAGCCGACGTCCTCTTTGGAACCGCGTGAGGTCGAGACGCTGTTCGAGGTCATCGGCAGGCTGCACGAACGCGGGATCGCGATCGTGTACGTCAGCCACCGGATGGACGAGCTGTACCGGATCTGTGACCGGGTAACGGTTTTGCGGGACGGTAAGCGTGTCCACACCGGACCGCTGGCCGACCTGCCACGGCTGGAACTCGTGTCGATGATGCTCGGCCGCAGTGTCGGCGACATCCGCAGTCACGGCGCGACCGCGTTCGAGGGCGACCACGAGGCGGGCCGGGAACCGGTGCTGCGCGCGGAGAACCTCACCAGCGGCAACCGGCTGGGAGGCGTCTCGGTGTCGATCAAACCCGGCGAGATCGTGGGGCTCGCCGGGTTGCTCGGCTCCGGCCGGACCGAGACCGCGCGGGCGATCGTCGGCGATCTGCCGCTGTCGGGCGGCACCGTGCTCGTCGGCGGAAAGCCGGTCCCGCAAGGGAATGTGGCGGCCGCGATGCGAGCGGGCGTCAGCATGCTCGCCGAAGACCGCAAGACCGAGGGGATCATCCCGCATCTGTCGGTGCGGGAGAACATCGTGCTCGCCGCGTTGCCGAAGCTGTCCCGCTTCGGCCTGGTCAGCCGGACCCGGCAGGACCGGATCGTCGACACGTTCGTGAAACGCCTGCGCATCAAGGTGTCCAGTCCCGATCAGAAGGTCTCCGAGCTCTCCGGTGGCAACCAGCAGAAAGTGCTGCTCGCCCGCTGGCTGTGCACCGAACCCAAGGTGCTGCTACTCGACGAGCCGACGCGAGGGATCGACGTCGGCGCGAAGGCGGAGGTCCAGGCGCTGATCGACGAACTCGCCCGCGACGGGCTGGCCGTCCTGCTGATCTCCTCGGAGATGGAGGAACTCCTCGACGGCGCCGACCGTCTGATCGTGCTCAAGGACGGCGCGGTGGTCGGGGAACTGGCGGGGGAGCAGCTGACCCAGGACCACGTGCTGGCCGCGATCGCTTCGGGCGGGGAAACGGAATGACCAGCACCCAGCGGAGAACAGAGGATCCGGGAAACACCATGACGGACACGGGGAAAACGGTGGACCGGACCCGGGTGGCGCGCTGGTTGCAGGAGTACGGCGTGTACGTCGCCGTCGTCGCGCTGGTGCTGTTCAACGTCGCGTTCACGGCGAACTTCCTGACCGTGGGCAACTTCCGCACCCAGCTCATCCAGGCGGCGCCGGTACTGGTGGTGGCGCTCGGGATGGCACTGGTGATCGGCACCGAAGGCGTCGATCTCTCGGTGGGCGCGGTGATGGCCCTGTCGGCCGCGCTGGTCCCGCTGTACCTCGGGGCCGGGACACTGCCCGCGGTCGCCATCGCCCTCGCGGCGGGTCTCGCCGCCGGTGCGCTCAACGGTGTGCTAGTGGCCAAAGTCGGCATTCAACCGATCGTCGCCACCTTGGCCTTACTGGTCGGCGGGCGCGGTCTCGCGCTCGTGCTCGCCGACGGCCAGCTCATCCAGCTGCACGATCCGGGGTTCCTCGCGCTGGGCACCGGCGAGCTGCTCGGGATCCCGGTGAGCGTGCTCATCGCGGGTGTGCTGGCCGTGCTGGTGGCGGCGCTGGTCGGGAAGACGGCGTTCGGCAGGCGGCTGGTTGCGATCGGCGGCAACCGGCGGGCGAGCGTGCTGGCCGGACTGCCGGTGAACCGTGTCCTCATCGGCGTCTACGCGATCTGCGGGCTCCTCGCCGCGCTTGCCGGGGTGCTCTCCACCGCGCGTCTCGGAGCCGGTGACCCCGCGGACGCCGGGTTGCTGATGGAACTCTCGGCGATAACCGCGGTCGTCGTCGGCGGCACCCCGCTGACCGGCGGACGCGTCCGCATCCTCGGCACGGTGATGGGCGTCCTGCTCATGCAGCTCGTCCGCGCCACGCTCATCAAGCACAACCTGCCGGATTCGACCGCGCAGATGATCCAGGCCGCGATCATCGTCGGCGCGGTGTACGTCGCACGGGAACGGAGCAGCCGATGACCGCGGCGCCCACACTGGCCGGTCAGGACTCCACCCGGCGTGAGCTGATGACCGGAGTGCTCCAGAAACAGGGCGCGGCGATCGCGCTGGTGCTCATGGTCGCGGTGGCATGGTTGTTGTTCCCGCGCTTCGGCAGCCTGGACAACCTGCGCGACATCGCCTTGCAGAGTTCGTTCCTCGCGATCATCGCGCTCGGGATGACCTTCGTGATCATCACCGGCGGCATCGACCTGTCGGTGGGTTCGGTCTACGCGCTCGGCGGGGTCCTCGCGGCCTATGGATCGCAGTGGGGGTTCCTCGTCGCGTTGCTGCTGCCACTGGCGGTGTGCGGGCTGATCGGCCTGATCAACGGGCTGCTCGTCGCGAAAACCGGGATGGCGCCGTTCATCGTCACGCTGGCGACGTTGCTGTTCGCGCGTGGCCTGTTGCTCGCGATCACTTCCGAAGGCGCGACGACGTACAAGATCCCGGAGGGCGAGGCGTTCGTCGAACTCGGCCGCGGCACGATGTTCGGCTTCGGCTATCCGGTGTTCATCGCCGCTGCCCTGTGCCTGATCGGCGGGCTCATGCTGCGACGGACCCGGTTCGGGCAGTCGGTGTTCGCCACCGGCGGCTCGGAGCAGTCCGCGAAACTGATGGGACTGCCGGTCGCGCGCACGAAGGTCACCGTCTACGTGATGAGCGGTGTCCTTTCCGGGCTCGCGGGCGCGCTCACCGCGGCCTACCTGCAATCCGGCGTCACGGTGATCGGGGTCGGCCTCGAACTGGACGCCATCTCCGTCGTCGTCATCGGGGGCACCCTGCTGACCGGCGGGATGGGCACGATTCTCGGAACTGTCATCGGCGTTGGCATCCGAACGGTCATCCAGAACGTCATCAACCAGATAGGAACTCTCGACAGCAACTACCAGTCGGTGGTCAGCGGTGCGTTCCTGCTGGTGGTCGTTGTTCTGCAGCGGTCGCTGGCCCGCACGACCACCCGGAGATAGGGAGCTCGCATGCACCGAAGAACCGCACGCGCCCTGAGCATCGTGGCCGGTCTGCTGACCGCCGCGGCGACGCTGGTCCCGGTCGCCCTAGCTGCGCCCGTCCCGCTCCCGACACCGTGGACGGACCAGGTCTCGCCGTCGAACGCGCTGCCCGAGTACCCGCGCCCGCAACTGGTGCGCTCGGAATGGCTGAACCTCAACGGCACCTGGGGCTTCACCGGCGCGCCGAACCTGAACTCGCCGCCGATCGGCAGACCGCTGAGCGAGAACGTTCTCGTGCCTTACCCGATCGAGTCGATGCTTTCGGGGATCAAACGGCATGAGGACAACATGTTCTACCGCCGCACCTTCACCGTTCCGTCCACTTGGGACAGTCGAAGGGTGAAGCTCAACTTCGGCGCCGTCACCTGGGAAACCAGGGTCTGGGTCAACGGGACGTCGATCGGGAGCCACACCGGCGGTTTCGACGCCTTCTCGTTCGACATCACCCCGGCGCTGAAGGCGGGGGAGAACGAGATCGTCGTGGGCGTCGCGTCGCCAGTCGACGGCAGCCGCTATCCGGTCGGGAAGCAGCGCAAGACGCCCAGCGGGATCTTCTACACGGCGGCGTCCGGGATCTGGCAGACCGTGTGGCTCGAACCGGTCCGGGCGGAGCACATCACCCGGCTCGACACCACTCCCGACGTCCCCGGCGGCGCGCTCGATCTCGTCGTCCAGGGCACGGCAGGGCAGCAGACGACCGCCGAGGTGCTCTCGGGCGGGCAGGTGGTCGGCACCGCGACCGGCGCCGTCGGGTCCCACCTGCGGATCCCGGTGCCGAACGCGCGCTTGTGGTCGCCGGACGATCCGTTCCTCTACGACCTGCGCGTCCGGCTGCCCGGCGGCGACGTCGTCACCGGGTACTTCGGCATGCGGTCGCTGGGCAAGGCGATGGTCGGCGGCGTGATGCGGCCGCTGCTCAACGGGAAGTTCGTCTTCCAGCTGGGCACTTTGGACCAGGGATACTGGCCCGACGGCATCTACACCGCGCCCACCGACGAAGCCCTGCGGTTCGACCTCGAACGCCAGAAAGCCTTGGGCTTCAACATGGTCCGCAAGCACATCAAGGTCGAGCCCGCGCGCTGGTTCTACCACGCCGACCGGCTCGGGCTGATGGTCTGGCAGGACATGCCGTCACTCGACTCGATCGACGAAGTCCCCAATGGACACACGAACTACGAGTCCGAACTGCGGCGGATGATCGACCAGCACAAGGGCATCACGTCGATCGTGCAGTGGGTCCCGTTCAACGAGGGCTGGGGAGAGTACGACGCCGGGCGCATCGTCGACCTCGTCCGCTCGATCGACAACACGCGGCTGATCAACCACAACTCGGGTTCCAACTGCTGCGTATCCGATCCGGATCCCGGCAACGGTGACGTGATCGACGACCACGCGTACCAGGTCTCGACCGGGACGAGGCCGCCGGACGCGCGGCGGGTCGCGGTGCTGGGGGAGTACGGCGGTCTCGGCAGACGCGTCGTCGGCCACGAATGGGAGCCGGGCAAGGGTTTCGCGTACGGCGCGCTGTACCCGGACGAGACGTCGCTGACGAACCGGTACGTGGAGATCACCAAGCAGGTCGGGCGGTTCGTGCACGGGCGCGGGCTTTCCGCGTCGGTCTACACCGAGCCGTACGACGTGGAGAACGAGGTCAACGGCTTCTACACCTACGACCGCCGGGTGCTGAAGATGACCGAGGCGCGGGTGCGCGAGATCAACCAGAAGGTGCTCGCCATCGCCAAGGGCACCGAGGTCGGCCGGGGCGAGGCGGTTTCGCTGCGGGTCACCACGGCCGGGTACACAGATCGCTACCTGCGGCACCAGGACGACTTCGCCAGGACCGACGTCCTTGGCGAGGGCAGCGCGGACGTCGCCAAGAAGGACGCGACGTTCTGGGTCCGGCAGGGCCTTGCCGACGCGTCGTGCCTGTCGTTCGAGTCGCGGAACTACCCCGGGCACTTCCTGCGGCACGCGTCGTCGCGGATCCGCAAGGACGCGAACGACGGTTCGGCCCTCTTCGCCGCGGACGCGACCTTCTGCGCGAGGGAAGGCGCCGGCGGTACCGCGCTGGAGTCGTTCAACCAGCGTGGCGCGTACCTCCGCCATTACGCCGAGACCGTCTATCTCGCGCGCAGCGGCGGCACGAACCCCTGGGACACGCCGTCGAGCTTCGCGGCGGACACGACGTGGGCGGTTTCGGTCCCGCTGTGGCGCAGTGGCGCCGACCTGCCGCTGGATCAGGCGCGGTCGTTCAAGGTGACCACGCCGGGCTTCACCGATCGCTTCCTGCGGCACCGTGACGGCCTCGCGCGGACGGACGTCGTCAACGGCTCCAGCGCGGCACTGCTGAAGGCGGACGCGACGTTCGTCGTCCGGCGGGGTCTCGCGGACCCGTCGTGCTACTCGCTGGAGGCGCGGAACCATCCGGGCCAGTTCCTGCGGCACGCGGACTTCCGGGTGCGGCTCGGCGGGAACGACAACACCGACCTGTTCCGGAAGGACGCGACGTTCTGCGCCCAGCCCGGCTCCGGCGGGGTGCGGCTGGCGTCGGTGAACGAACTGGGCACGAACATGCGGCACTACGCCGAGGAGGTCTTCGTCGCCACCAGCGGCGGTGGCCACCCGTTCGACAACCCGGTCTCGTACGACCAGGACGTCACTTGGGCGGTCTCGGCGGCCTGGGCTCCGTAGGTGCCGTCAGGGTGTGTCGCGAAAGCCACTTTCAGGACATCCGATGTCCTGAAAGTGGCTTTCGCGACACACCGGTCAGCCGCAGCTCACCACCGCATATGCCCCGGAGCTGCTGTTCTCGGATATGACGGTGCCCTCACCGCGGCTGATCCGGCATGAGATGGTGCCGCCGCCGGCGTTCTGCGCATTCATGTTGATGCCCAAGGTGTCACCTTCGGCATCGACGGTCTTCGACCACTTCTTTCCCCGGACGTTCGTCTCCTGGGAAATATTGAAGCCGGGCTTCATATAGGTGACTGACGAGATGCCCACGCCGGTGGTAGTGACGCTGTAGGTGATCTTCCGTGCCTTGAGTGCGGCTTCCTCGTCGGCCTTCCGCTGGGTGACCACGGCTTCTGAGGACTTCCGTTCGGATTCCGACGAGCGGCTGGCGGACTCGGCGAACGAACGCGACACGGATTCCCTCGCGGCCTCCGCCGCGGAGCTCACCGACGCCGCGACCGCAGGATCCGTGGTGGTCACGGCAGGCGCGCTGGTCAGCGTCACGCCGGCAGTCGCAGCGCGTCCAGAGCTCTTCGGGTCACCCCAGTTGGCGATCACCGCGATCAGGACGACGGCCATGGCGACTCCGGCGATCCAGGGCCACTTCTTTCGTTTCGACGGCTCCGTAGCAGGCGGCATTGTGGGCGGAAAGCTCATCGGCGTGGCTCTTTTCGTGCTCAGCGCCTCCCGTGGACGCCCTCTACGACCGAATCGCGCGCATCGTGACCACGGTTACCTTGAGCATCGAAAACAGGCTGAAAGTCCCTGATCGGCGCTCACTGCCTAGGGCCGAAAGGCCCACCTCGCGAGTAGACCACTACTTGCGAGCCATTCCTTCGGTCCCCAAGAGCCCCGCCGGATACTCCCGGTAACCTTGCCTCCATGACCGGCCCGGACGTACCTCTCTCCTTCAAGCTCGCGTACGTCCCCGGCGTGACGCCCTCGAAGTGGGTCCGGATCTGGAACGAGCGGTCGCCCGGCGTCCCGCTCGGCCTCGTCCAGACGACCGCCGCCGAAGCCGCCGCGCTGGTCCGGGAGCGCGAGGTGGACGCCGTCCTGCTGAGGCTCCCGATCGACCGCGAGGGACTGCACGCGATCCCGCTCTACACCGAGACGACCGTGGTCATCGTGCCCAAGGATCACCTGGTCGCCGCTGCGGACGAGGTCTCCGTCGACGACATCGCCGACGACGTCGTGCTGCACCCGCTCGACGACACACTGGACTGGGAGCGGCCGCCCGGGAAACCCGCGCTGGAGCGCCCGGCCACCACGGCGGACGCCGTCGAACTGGTCGCTGCCGGCGTCGGGCTCCTCGTCGTCCCGCAGTCCCTCGCGCGGCTGCATCACCGGCGCGATCTGACCTACCGCCCGATCTCCGGCACTCCGGAATCCGGTGTCGCGCTGTCCTGGCTGGAGGACGAGACCACCGACCTGATGGAGCAGTTCATCGGGATCGTCCGCGGCCGGACCGTCAACAGCACCCGTGGCCGTCAGCAGCCCCAGGAGAAACCGGCGAAGAGCAAGCGCCCCCAGACCGGCGGCCGGAAGCCGCCGTCCGGGAAGACGGCCGGGCAGCGCGGCGCCCCCAAACGCGGGAAGCCCCGCCGCAGGAGCTAGCTCTCGCTGCGAGCGGCCTTCGCCCGCGCCTCCTCCTTGCGGACCTCGGCCTGGGTTTCGCGCTCCCGCTGGAGCCAGTCGGGGTTGTCCGTCTTGACCGCGTCGATCTGCTCCGTGGTGAGGGCGTCGGTGATGCCGCCCCGCGACAGGCCGCTGATGGAGATGCCCAGCTTCGCCGCGATGACCGGCCGCGGGTGCGGACCGTTGCGGCGAAGGTCCCGCAACCACTCGGGCGGCTCGGCCTGCAACGCGTTCAGTTCGTCGCGGGAGACGACACCCTCCTGGAACTCCGCCGGGGTGGCCTCGAGGTACACACCCAGCTTCTTCGCCGCTGTCGCGGGCTTCATGGTTTGAGGGGTTTTCTGCGACGTCATTCCCTCAGGGTAACGAGCGCCCCGGACGCCGCCGATCACGCCCGGTGATCGGCTTCCCCGGTGTCTTCGAGAAGGTTCGGGAGCGGGCGCCGGGGTCGGGGCCTTGCAGCGACAAGCCCGCCTCATGCCCGGCCAACCAGGCGTCGAGCGCCTGCTGCCCGACGAAGTCCGGCACCACGGTCATGGTTCTTCACCCACGACCAGGATACCGTCAGGCGCCTTTCTCCGGGAGGGTCACGACACCGAATCCGGCGAGCACTCCGACGACGGCGACCGCGGTGAGGATCAGCCAGGCGACCGGATGCCCGAGGTTGAGCGTCCAGTACGTCCCGACCCGCCGGTGTACCAGCAGCGCCGGGTCGTTCCGGTTCAGGTAGACCATCCCGGCCGCGTGCCAGTAGCGGTCGTCGTCGCGCTGTTCGTACCGGGTCTCCGCTTCATCGCCGGTGGGGGACAGCCGGTGACCGGCGTCGCCCGCCCGGACGGAGAAGACGATCCACGCGATGAAGGCGGCGGCGAGGGGGAGGTAGGCCACGATCGTGACCGGCACCGTCGTCTCGAAGACCTTCCACAGTTGCAGCGAGACGACGAGCAGTGTCGCGTTGACGCAGCCGGCGGAGATCAGCAGCAGGCTGAGCACGCCGTGCAGGTACTCCCGGTACCGCGACGCCGACGCCGCCGGTTGCGCGGCGTCGATCTCCGGGCGGGCCCTGGCGATCGCGACGGTCAGGAGCGAGACCAGCACGACGACCAGAACTTGCGCGAGGACCGTCGAGAAGGCCGCGGTGTCCTCGAACAGGCCGATGACCGCCGTGACGACGGCCAGCAGCACCGACGGCACCAGGAGGCTCCACTGTGGACGAACCGGGTCCGAGCGAAGCGAAGTGTCGGTGGCGACCGCTTGCCGCGTCCCGGCGTACCAGCCGCCGTCCCGTTTCGCGGTGACGATCGAGCGGTGCGCCAGGGTCCCCAGCAGCGAGTAGGCCACGATGAGGGCGATCAGGACGACGTCGGGCCCAAACCAGTCGAAGAGAACAGCCGCGCAGGCGATCAGGGCGGCCGCCACGATTCCCTGGTGGTAGCGACGGCGCACGAGGGCGATGACGGGTTCGCCGGTGCGCCCGGCCGGGATCCGGACGCCGAACGGGAGCGTCGGCCGCGCCAGTGCGGGCGCCGACAGGAAGACGGCCGCGGTGCACCCGATCAGGGCGAGGCGCAGCCAAACCGGGCCGGTCATCGCCGCGCGTTCACGGCGAAGGAGTCCAGCACGGTCTCGCACCGGCCTGACACCTCGCGCGGGCCCAAACCGAGCGCGACGGCCTCGGCGAGCAAGGTACGCAGCCGTTCCTGCCACTCGTCCGCGTAACCGTCCTCCGCCGGTCCGGACGCCGCGTCGCGCCGGACGACGGCGCCGGTCTTGCGGTTGATCCGGATGAATCCCTGGGTCCGCAGCAGGTCGTAGGCCTTGTTGACGGTATGGAAGTTGATCCCGAGGTCGGCGCCGAGTTGCCGGGTGGAGGGCAGGGCGCTGCCCTCGGTCAGCACGCCGTCGGCGACGGCTTCGACGACCCGGTCGCGGATCTGCTGGTAGATCGGCACCTCGCTGTCGAGGTCGAGAGTCAGCAACACCCGGCAAGGATATCTGCTATACACTTGCTATAACAACTACATCAGCTAGCTATCGAAGACAGGTGGTCAGGATGGCGAAGATCGACATCGCCGGTGGCGAGGTGCGCGTGAGGTTCTCGGACTGGGAGCGACTGGCGGTCTGGCGTCGCGAAGTCGTCGTTCCGGTGGCCGCGATCAAGGACGTCGAATATGTGGAAGAGCCGGTGAGTCGGGCCCGCGGTGGACGCGCCGGGGTGCTGATCAGTGGCGTGCTGAAGGTGGGTTTCTGGGGGCTGGGGACGGGAGTCCGGCAGCTGGTGTCGGTCCGCAGGGGAGTGCCGGCGCTGCGGGTCGGGGTCGACCGCGCCGCCGGGCTGCCCTTCGACGAGGTGCTGATCAGCGTGCGGAACGCGGCGGAACTCGCCGACGCGCTCGCGCCCAGCGTCGTCTAGAGGTAGTCGAAGAACCGGTCCCACCACGACGGCGGCCGGTCGGGCGGATAGAGGCCGTCGAATCCGCTGATCCCGGTGTACTTGGTCCACAGTGGATGTTCGGAGACGGGCAGGTAGCCGAGTGCTTCCAGCTCGTCTTCGACCCGTCTTCGGTCCTTGACCGGGAAGAACTCCTGTTCCTCGTCCTCGTCGTAACTTCCGGGATTTCCCAGTGTCACCACGGCGAGGCCGCCGAAATTGCTGATCGTGACCGTCAGATGGTCCGGCGCGGCCGTCGCGCTCGCCGGGATCTCGATCCTGCCGAGATGGCTGGCGTCCTGGACGTGCCGGTCGACCTCGCAGGAGCAGTCGAATCGCCGATCGAGCCGCTCGGCCAGCCGCTCGAAGCGCGCGCGTGCCGCTGGTCCGTCGAAATCGTGCGGCACCTCCCAGTGGCCGGGTTCGTCCAGTTCTCGCAGCATTGCCCAGGTCTGCTGTTCGTCGAGGGGCATCGTCGCCTCCCGGCCTCGGGTGGTCTAGTCCACTTACCGAACTGACCTTAACCAGCCTCATCCCGCGCGGACAATGGTGGGACGAATTCTGGTCGGAAATAAATTCCCTACGAATAGGGGTAGCGGGAGCGCTACCGATGATTCGGGGGTTGCCGATGTTGATCCAGTTGAAGAGAAGGAGTGCGAATGACGGTACGCAAAGGCGTCGTGGTCCTGACGGTGGCGGGGCTGTTGGGTGCCGCGTGGACCACCGCGGCGGACGCGGCGCCTGCCAAGGGAACGGAGCTGCGAAACAGCCTCGACTCGTTGGTGCGTCAGGAGAAGTTCCCAGCCGCGCTGGTTTCCGTGACCGGCAGGGGGCGTACGACGTCGCTGGTCGCGGGGTCCTCGCGGCTCGATCGCCAGGTCCCCGTCCCGCGTGACGGCGCGGTGCGGGCGGGGAGTAACACCAAGACGTTCACCGCGGTCGTGGTCCTGCAGCTGGTGGCCGAGGGCAAGGTGGAACTGGACGCGCCGATCGAGAAGTACCTCCCCGGAATCGTGCGAGGGGAGGACACCGACGCCACCAAGATCACCATCCGGCACCTGCTGCAGCACACCAGCGGGCTGCCGAACTACACCGAACACATCGGGCTGCAGGACTTGGAGAAGGCGCAGCACCGGTACTTCCCGAACCACGAACTGCTCGCGGCGGCGTTGAGCCACCCGGCGAAGTTCGCACCCGGCACCAAATGGGAGTACAGCAACACCAATTACCTGTTGGCGGGCATGGTCATCGAGAAGGTGACCGGACGCCCGATCCACGAACAGATCACCGAACGCGTGATCAAGAAGGCTGGCCTCAAGAACACCTACTGGCCGCGGGTCGGCGACCAGACCATCCAGGGGCGGCACCCGCGGGCTTACGCGACCGCCAGCGTCACCACCGGCAAGGTGATCGACGTGACCGAGATGGATCCCTCCTGGGCCGGGGCCGCCGGTCAGCTGATCTCGACACCCAGCGACCTCGGCAAGTTCTTCCGTGTCCTGCTCGAAGGAAAGCTGGTGCCCGCCGCGCACTTGGCCGAGATGCGGAAGACGGTCGACGTGCCCTTGTCCTCCGGGACGAAATACGGTCTCGGCCTGATGAGCAACCCGCTGAGCTGCGGCGGGGTGTACTGGGGACACGGCGGGGACATCCCGGGGTTCGAGACCCGCGGCGGAGCAACGGAAGACGGCCGCACCGTCGGGCTCGCGGTCACCGCGGTGCCGGGGACCTTCGGTGATGCCGTACGCGGCTCCAAGGCCGTGATGGCCACGGTGGACACCGCGTTCTGCAAGTGACCGACGATGGCCCGCCCACGACACTGTGGACGGGCCATCGCTCGATCCGCTGTCACGCGGCGATCGGGCGCCGGGCGGCAGCAGTCTTCACCGGGTCACGGCGCGGGATGCGGCGGACGGCAGTTCTGCCGCGGCAGCGCGTGCGAACCGTTGGTGTACACACCGTCCGCGATCGTGTCCTCCATGATGGAGCGGTGATCGGTGGGACGGGCCCACTGGTAGCAAAGGTGCTGGGCGAAATACCCGCCAGGGGCTTCGAAGGTGTCGAAGTGGCAGACACCGTCGGTCTCGATGCAGTAGCGGATGAAGGGGATACCGCCGAAATCGGTGCGGCCGGGCCCGAACGACACATAGCCGCCGAACGGCGACGGTGCACCGGTGCCAGGAGGGAGTACCGCGCTGATCCCGCGTCCCGGCGGACCGACGGGCTGCATCGGGTCGGCGAAGATCTTCGCCCTGAACCGCGACTTGTCCACGGCGAGCCTGCCGTCGGCGATGTCGTTCAGCACCAGGTTCGCGACCAGCGCGCCCTGCGAGTAGCCGACGACGGTGAACTCCGCGCCGGGGTTCTCGTCGAAGGAGCTCTGGACGACGCGGCGGGCTTCTTCGTGCCCGCGAGCGACGCTCTGGTCCATCGGCGTCTGGTCGCAGTTGGGTGCGCCGGCGGCCCCTGCCGGGTAATGGACCACCTTCCGGATCCCGCCCCGCAACCAGGCGTCGTTGTACACGGTCGCGGCCCCGTCGCAGGTGCCGCCGATGAGGATGTAGTAACGCGCCTGGTCGGCCTGCTCGGCCTGGGCCGACGGCGCGATGGCGCCGATCAGCCCGGTGGCCAGCGCGGCCGCCGCCAGGATCCCCCTGAGTTTCTTCACATTCATCAATCCCTTCCGTTCGACTACGGTGCGTGTCGGAACGTTAGGGATGCGTCATGAAATTTTGATGAAACCCGCCGTCAGGGCCAACGAACTGCGCCGAACGGCCCTAGTGGTCACCATCGGAAGTCCTTCGGGGGTCTCGACGGCCCAGGTTTCCGCTGGACGCACGGCCCGAGTACAACACCGGTACGAGGATCTCGCGGCCGCACGCCCAGCGGAAACCTGGATCCGCCGGATACCCCCGAAGGACATCCGATGGCAACCACTAGCGGTGCGACAGCACGTTGACCACGTGGCCGCCGGGATCGCGGACGAAGAACCGCCGGACGCCCCACTCCTCGTCGGTCAGTTCGTGCACGATCTCCGCACCGGAGGCCTTGGCCGCGGCGTACCGCGCGTCGACGTCGTCGACCTCGATCGACGCGACCGGCACGACGGGCGCGGTCTCGTCATGGGTCATCAGGCTCAGCTGCACCTCCGGCCGATCCGGGTCCGCCAGCGTCACGATCCAGCCCTGGTCCATCACGACCTCGAAGCCGAGCACCTGGACGTAGAAGGCTTTCGCCTGCTCAAGTGACTGGGTCTCGAGGTCGGGGACCACTCTCTTGATCGTCATGCGCCGATACTGGCACAGGGGTCCGACACTTCCGGGGGAGCAGGAGCGGCGTCGCGAGCATGAGGACACCGGCGACGCCGACCGCGGCACGCGGACCGGTGAACGCGGCGAGCAGGCCCCACAGCGCGGTCAGGGTCGCCGTGGAGAGCTTGCCCGCGATCGACCAGGCCGACAGCGTGCGCGCCGCGCGGTCGGTGGGCACCTGTTCGAGCCTGCTGGTGGCGAGCACCGGGTTGAACACGCCGATACAGGTGATCAGCGCGAATTCGACGACGATGACCAGGATCAGCCCCGAAACACCGGGATGGATGAAGACCAGCCCGACGGGCCAGCAGACACGCAGCCAGCCGGAGACGAAGAGGACCCTGTCCCGGCCGAACCGGGGCACCACCCTCCGGGAAAGCCTCGCCCCGATCAGTCCACCGAGACAGGGCACGGCGAAAGCGACCGCGTACTCCAACGGCGTGAAGCCGAGCTGTCCGAGCATCAGGACGGCGACCAGCGGAGCGGTCGCCATGATCAGGCCGTTGACCACGATCGTGTTGACGAACAGGGGCCGCAACGTCGGATGGGTGAGGATGAACCGCCAGCCTTCCCGCAGGTCGCGGCCGCTCAGCCGGGGGCCTTCCGGTTTCGCGGGTGCCGGTTCCGAGCCGCCGACGGCACGGATCCCGGCCGCCGACAGCAGGTAGCTGAACGCGTCGGCGGCGACCGTGATCACCGGCCCGAACAGGCCGACGGCGAAACCGCCGAGCGGCGGGCCGAGCACCGTCGCGGTCCAGGTGGTGGACTCGAACCGGGCGTTCGCGACGAGCAGATCCTCCTGGGGCACCAGCGATTTCAGGAACGCACCGCTGGCGGCAAGGAACGTGATGTCGGCCGCCGCGACGATCACCGACACGGCGAGAAGCTGGCCGAAACCGAGCAGCCCCAGCGCGTACGCCACCGGGACGGTCAGCAGTGCCCCGCAGCGGACCAGGTCCATCGCGATCATCACCGGCCGCTTGCGGCGGAACTCGACCCAAGGGCCGAGCGGCAGCGCGACCACCGCGCCAACGACGAGTCCGGCGGCCGCGAGCAGCGAGACCTCGGTCGTGCCCGCCCCCAGCGTCACGATGGCGATGAGGCTGAACGCGTCGAACGCGAAGCGGGTGCCGAAAGCACTGGCCGCGTACGCCGCCCAAAGCCAGCCGAACCGTCGCCCCAGCGATCTCCCACCCACCCGCGAGATCAAAGCAAGCCGGGACCCCGAAGTCGAACAACGGGTCGTTGGCGGGTCACAACCGTGAGTTGTACGTCTCGCTCAGAGGTCCCCGAGCGCGGTGACCGGCGACTCGACGCAGTCGGCGACGAACCGCAGGAAACCGCCCGCGGTCCCGCCGTCGCAGACCCGGTGGTCGAACGCCAGCGTCAGCTCGCAGACCTTCCGCGCCACCAGAGCGCCGTCGACGACCCAGGCGCGGTCGATGATCCGGCCGATGCCGAGGATGGCCGCCTCTGGATGGTTGATGATCGCGGCGGAGCCGTCCACCCCGAACACGCCGTAGTTGTTCACGGTGAAGGTCCCGCCGGTGAGACCCGCCGGGCCGAGCTTTCCTTCCCGGGCTTGGGCGGTCCGATCGCCGATCGCGGCCGAAAGCTCCCTTGTGGACAGTGAACCCGCGTCGCGGACGACCGGCACGACGAGACCGCGGTCGGTCTGCGCCGCGAAACCGAGGTTGATGTCCCGCAGCTGGACGATTTCGTCGCCTTCGACGCGCGAGTTCAACTCGGGGTACTTCCGCAGCCCCGCCACGGCGAACCGGGCGACGAGGCCGAGGAGACTCACCGGGCGATCCGGTGCCGAGGCGTTGAGCGACTTTCGCGCGGCGACGAGTTCGGTAGCGTCGACGTCGACCCAGACCGTCGCCTCGGGGATCTGGCGCCGCGAGGTCGTCAGCTTGTCGGCGACAGCCTTGCGGACCCCGGTCAGCGGGACCCGCTTCTCACCGTCCCGTGGTTCTGGGACGGCGGTGGTGAGCACGGCCTCGACGTCCGCGCGCCGGATGATGCCGCCCGGCCCGCTGCCGGTCAGCTTCGTGAGGTCGATCTTGTTGTCGGCGGCCATTTTGCGGACGAACGGCGAGATCACGCCCGGCGCTTTCGACGGCTTCTCGGGAGTGGTGACGGCGGTGCGTGTCCGGCGGCGCCGCGTCGTGGTCGTGGTCCCGTAGCCGATGAGGACGTTGCCGCTGCCCTCGCTCGCGGTCGTCACGCCGGGTTCGGTGAAGCCGGGGCCGATGGTGAGCAGGGGAGCGCCGACCGGCAGCGACTGGCCGGGTTCGCCGTGGAGACGGGTGACGACGCCGGCGAACGGCACCGGCACCTCGACCGCGGCCTTCGCGGTCTCCACTTCGACGACGGGCTGGTCGACGCCGACAGTGTCGCCTTCCTTGACGAGCCAGTTCACGATCGACGCCTCGGTCAGCCCTTCACCGAGGTCCGGGAGCAGGAAGTCAGGCACCGGCCACCACCGGTTCGTCGTTCCACTGCAACCGGGCGACGGTGTCCAGGATCCGGTCGACGTCCGGAAGCTGATGGCGCTCCAGTTTCGGTGGCGGATAAGGAATGTCGAGACCGGTGACCCGCAGGACGGGCGCGTGCAACTGGTGGAAGCACTGTTCGGTGATCCGGGCGACCACCTCGGCGCCGTAGCCACCGAACCCGGCGGCCTCGTGGACGACGACCGCGCGTCCGGTACGGCGCACCGAAGCGGTGACGGTCTCGTCGTCGAACGGGTTCAGCGACCGGAGGTCGACCACCTCGACGTCCCAGCCCTCGGCGGTCGCGGCCTCCGCCGTCTCCAACGCGGTGGCGACCATCGGGCCGTACGCGATCAGCGTGACGTCCTTGCCCCCTCGACGTACGACCGCGCTGTCCATCGGGGCGTTGCCGCGGGTGAAGGAGACGGGTTCCTTGGACCAGTAGCGGCATTTGGGTTCGAGGAAGATCACCGGATCCGGTGAGTCGATCGCGTCGCGCAGGAGGTCGTAGGCGTCCTGGGGAGTGCCAGGCGTGACGACACGAAGCCCGGGCGTGTGGGTGTAGTAGGCCTCGCTCGAATCGCAGTGGTGCTCGACGCCGCCGATCCCGCCGGCGTAGGGGATCCGGATGACCATCGGCAGCGACAGCGCGCCGCGGGTGCGGTTGCGCAGTTTCGCGACGTGCGAAGTGATCTGCTCGAAGGCGGGGTACGCGAAGGCGTCGAACTGCATTTCGACCACCGGGCGGAAGCCGCCCATCGCCATCCCGACCGCGAAGCCGACGATGCCGGATTCCGCCAGCGGGGTGTCGAAGCAGCGGTCCTCGCCGAAGTCGGCGGTGATGCCGTCGGTCACCCGGAACACACCGCCGAGCGGGCCGACGTCCTCGCCGAAGATCAGCACACGGTCGTCGTCCTTGGCGGCGTCGCGCAGGGCGGCGTTGAGCGCCTGCGCCATCGAGATCTCGGTCATCAGCCCTCCACTGCTTCCAGTTCGGCCGCGACCAGCGCCCGCTGAGCGGCCAGCTGGCGGGTCGGAACGGCGTACACGTGCTCGAACAACGACATCGGATCCGGCTCCACGTCCGCGTTCAGCGTGTCGCGCACTCCGGCCGCGAACGTCTCCGCCTCGGCCTGGAATCGCTCGATGTCTTTGCCGGACAACAGGTTCGCGGTGGTCAGGTAGGTCTCGAGGCGGCGGACCGGGTCGGCCGCGCGCCACTTCTCGACCTCGGCCTGGTCGCGGTAGCGGGTGGCGTCGTCGGCGTTGGTGTGCGCGTCGATCCGGTAGGTGTGCGCCTCGACCAGCACCGGCCCGAGTCCGGCACGCGCGTGCGCGACGGCGTCGTCCAGCACCGAAAGGACCGCGACGGCGTCGTTGCCGTCGACCTGTTCGGAGCGGACGCCGTAACCGACGCCCTTGTAGGCCAGCGCGGGCGCGGCGCTCTGCTTCTCGAACGGCACGGAGATCGCGAACCCGTTGTTCTGCACGAAGAACACCACAGGTGCCTTAAACACGGCCGCGAAGTTGAGCGCCTCGTGGAAGTCGCCTTCGCTGGTGGCGCCGTCCCCGATGAGCGCGAACGCGACGACCTCCTCTCCTCGGCGCTGCATCGCGTGCGCGAGCCCGGCCGCGTGGAGGGTCTGGGTGGCCAGCGGGGTGCACTGGGGAGCGACACGGGTCTTGGCCGGGTCGTAGCCGCAGTGCGCGTCGCCGCGAAGCAGCGTCAGGATTTCACCCGGCTCGAGTCCGCGAGCGACCAGCGCGACCGAGTCGCGGTAGGTGGGGAAGAGCCAGTCGGCCTCGGTGAGGGCGAGCGCGCTCGCGACCTGGCACGCTTCCTGGCCGGCGCTCGACGGGTAGACCGCGAGGCGGCCTTGTTTGGTCAACGCGGTCGCCTGCACGTCGAACCGGCGGCCGAGCACCATCAGCCGGTAGGCCTCGACGAGCCGGTCGGCGGGCGGCTCGGCGTAGTCGCCGTGCTCGTCGACGCGCGTGCCGTCCTCGGCGAGGAACCGCACCGGGACCGGTGACGGCAGCAACGCGGCGGCTGGGGTCTCCCGCGACATGGCGCAGCACCACCTTTCACAGACATATGATGCTGAGATCGTGGTTTCTGGCGTCCTGGTGTTCAAGAGGTAGGCGAAATGAGCGACAAACTGTCCGCAGGATCGGTTCAGCCGCACCAACCGTCCACAAGTGGCGTGGCTCACGGACCGGATCCGGGACGAACGGTCCTTGCCCTCGACGACATCGACCGCGCGATCGTCGCCGAACTGTCCGCCGACGGCAGGCTCGCCGTCCGCGCGCTGGCGGAGCGGCTGCACATCTCGCGCACCAACGCCTACGCTCGCCTCGATCGCCTGATGTCCGAAGGCGTCATCACCGGCTTCGGCGCGCGAATCGACCCCCGGCGGGCCGGTCTCGGGACGAGCGCGTACATCCTGATCACCGTCGAGCAGACGTCGTGGCGCACGATGTCTGCGGAGTTACGGGAGATCCCGTACGTCGAGCACGTGTCGCTGGTCGGCGGCGATTTCGACATCCTGCTGCTGGTGCGGACTCCGGACAACGCGTCGCTGCGGGACGTCGTCCTGGAACGGCTGCAAGCACTGGACGGCGTGCGATCGACCCGGACCTGGCTGATCTTCGAGGAACAGGCGGGCGTCGCTCCCCGCGTTTAGTCCTCTGGTTGCGGGGAGCCCACGCGCCGGTCACCCGCGTCCTTGCGCCTAGTGCCAGGGGCCCGGCAGAGTCGAGATCTTGCAGTTCAGCGGCCCACCGGCTGCGGAGTCCTCTGAGCGGGGAGGATTTCGGACGTTCAACGTCCGAAATCCTCCCCGCTCGACCCCTCCGGGTACTAGCGATGCCAAGTCCGGATTACCAAGAGCAGCGCTGATCAGCAGCTCTGCGACTTTGCCGGGACCCTGGCGCCTAGTACAGGAAGGGGTCCTTCATGTACTTGGGGAGGGAGTCCTTCACGGACCGCGGTCCCGCCCCAGCCGCCGAGCCGGTCTCGGACACGACCTGAGCCGGCTGTAACGCCTTCAGCCTTCGCGCCGAATACAGGCGGGTTCGATGGCGGAGTCGGAAGCGCCCTGTTGACCGAGAGGTACCACCGACAAGCCCATTCGGGTGATAACGGTTCGGCATTCGATGTATCTGACGTACTCCCCATTGACACCTCCTTACGATCACGGCGACTGGGCGGAGGACAGCGGTGACGGTGGAGAGCGCGGGTCAGGACTACCTGACGCGGCAGGTCGGGGCGCTGCTCGAAGCGATTCGCGAGGAGGGGCCGGTCGGCGAGGGCAGGCGGAGTTTCCGGCTCGCCGGGCATCTCGCCGCGGAGGGCGGGTTCCACCTCGGCGACATCCTCGCCGCGACGGCGCAGTTGCTGGCCGTCCACGCTTGGAACAACGGCTACCTCGGCGCGGCGGAGCTGCTGACGCGGCGCATGCGGGACTTCGGCGCCGAGTCGGTCGAGCTGGTGCGGTATCTCGTGCGGCTGGAGACCGGCTGCGAGCAGGGCTGGCTCCCGCACGCGGATCGCGACGAACTGATCGCCTACGCCCGGCGGGTCCGGCGTGCGGACATCGAGGAGCGCGCGCAAGCCATCGAGCCCTCGTTGCCCGGGGTCACCGACCCCGAGCGTCCTGATCGGATGGCCAGTGAGTCGTGAGATGGTGCTCGGGATCCGCGAGGATGCCGCGGACCACCGAGCAGGCCGCGCCGCGGACGGCGGCCCCCGTACCGAGCGCCGAGGGGACGACGCGCACCGGCGACCACGCCGCGCTGGGCACTCGGCGTTCCAGCTCGGCGAGGAGTGGCTCACGCAGCCACGGTTCGAGCCGGGCGTAGGTTCCGCCTAGCACCACGGCGGGGACGTCCATCAGATTGACCACAGTGGACAGTCCGATACCGAGATGACCCGCGGCGGTGGTGACCGCGGCGAGCGCCGCGTCGCTTCCCGATTCCAGCGCGGAGATCAGATCGTCCACCGTCTCCGCGCCCGCCAGCCGCAGGATCTCGTCCTGTCCGGCCATTCTTTCCAAACAGCCGTTCGCGCCGCAGGAACACGGCGGGCCGTCGGGTGCTACAGGAAGATGGCCGATCTCGCCGCCGGCGCCACGTACACCCTCGAACAGGGCGCGGTCCAGCACGATTCCCGCGCCGATCCCGATTTCGCCGGACACGTGGACGAAATCGGGCAACGCGGTGCCGTGCCAGAGTTCGGCGAGCGCGGCGAAGTTGGCTTCGTTGGCGACGGTGAAGGTCTCGCCGAGCCGGTCCGCGAGGTCGACGTCGCGCCAGCCCAGATTGGGGGCGAGGCGCACGAGACCGGATTCGACCAGGCCCGGAACTGCGACGCCCACACCGCCGACAGGCAAACCCAGCGCCTCCGCCTGCTTCCGCGCCTTGCGCAGGAACGCCGACACGCGCTGGAAAACGCGTGGCGTCCGATTGTCCGCGTATCGGACCTCCTCGAAGCGGACGGCGCCGGTCAAATCGACGAGGCAGAACGCCAGATAGTCGACGCCGATCTCGATGCCGAGACCGTGCGGCCCGGCGGGGGAGAGCGACACGACGGTGCCGCGCCGTCCCGGTCCCACGCGCCGCTCCGGCTCGCCTTCGGCCACAAGATCTGCCGCGATCAACCGGTCGACCACGCTCGACACGGTGGCTTTCGTGAGTCCGGTCGCGGCGGAGAGGCCAGCCCGTGAAGTTCCCGGGCCGTCCGCGATCGCGCCGAGGACGAGGGCGGCGTTGTGCTGCCGCACGGTGTGCTGTCCCGCCGGACGCGTGCCGATCATCGCGCGATTGTATTCGTTCGATGCCTGAACGAAAGCCTTGACCCGCCAGGGCGCGCGTCGATAAGTTCAGGCATCAAACTAATTGGTGGAGGCGTGATGACTCAGGCACCGACGCGTGAGGACAAGTTCAGCTTCGGGCTGTGGACCGTGGGCTGGCAGGCGAACGACATGTTCGGTCCGGCCAGCCGGGGCCCGCTCGACCCGGTCGAAGCCGTGCATCGCCTCTCGGACCTCGGCGCCTGGGGAATCACCTTCCATGACGACGACCTCATCCCGTTCGGCTCCGCCGAGTCTGAACGCGCTCGGCATCTGAAGCGGTTCCAGGCCGCGCTCGCCGAAACCGGCCTCGTCGTCCCGATGGTGACGACGAACCTGTTCAGCCACCCCGTCTTCAAGGACGGCGGCCTGACCAGCAACGACCGCGACGTCCGCCGCTACGCCCTGCGAAAGGTGCTGCGGAACCTCGACCTCGCCGCCGAACTGGGCGCGTCGACGTTCGTGCTCTGGGGCGGCCGCGAAGGCAGCGAGACCGACGCCGCGAAGGACGTCCGCGCGGCGATGGACCGCTACCGCGAGGGCATCGACTTCCTCGCCCAGTACGTCATCGACCAGGGCTACGGTCTCCGGCTCGCCCTCGAACCGAAGCCGAACGAACCGCGCGGCGACATCCTGCTGCCGACCGTCGGGCACGCGCTCGCGTTCATCTCCACACTGGACAACCACGAGATCGTCGGCGTGAACCCCGAGGTGGGGCACGAGCAGATGGCCGGGCTCAACATCGTCCACGGCATCGGCCAGGCGCTGTGGCAGGGCAAGCTGTTCCACATCGACCTCAACGGCCAGCGCGGCCCGCGCTTCGATCAGGATCTCGTGTTCGGTCACGGCGACGTGCTTTCGTCGTTCTTCCTGGTCGATTTGCTGGAGCACGGCGGCTACGACGGGCCGCGCCACTTCGACTACAAGCCGCTGCGCACGGAGAACATGGACGGTGTCTGGGCCAGCGCCGAGGCCAACATGGCCAGTTACCTGCTGTTCGCCGAACGCGCCCGCGCGTTCCGTGTCGACCCCGAGGTGCGGGCCGCCCTCGACGCGGCCCTCGTCCCGGAACTGGCGACACCGACGCTCAACGAGGGCGAGACGGCCGCGGACCTGCTGGCCGACCGTTCGACGTTCGAGGACTTCGACCCGGACAAGGCGGCGGAACGCGGATATGGGTTCATCCGCCTGTCCCAGCTCGCGCTCGAACACCTCACCGGGGCGCGCTAGAACCTGTCGACGTCGATGACGGCCTTGGCGAACTCCTCCGGCGCCTCCTGTGGCACGTTGTGGCCGATCCCGTTCAGGACACGGTGCTCGTACTTGCCGGAGAACTTCGACCGGTAGGCCTTGCCGTCGGTGTTCGGACCGTCGAAGTCGCTGCCGATCGTGATGGTGGGCACCGAAACCGCCGGACCCTGCGCGAGTTTCTGTTCCAGGGCGTCGAGTTTCGGGTCGCCGTCGGCAAGGCTGAGCCGCCAGCGGTAGTTGTGGATCACGATGGCCACGTGGTCCGGATTGTCGAAACAGGCCGCCGAGCGGTCGTAGGTCGCGTCGTCGAAGGTCCACTTCGGCGACGCGATCTTCCAGATCAGCTTGTTGAAGTCGTGGCGGTTCTTCTCGTAGCCGAGGATGCCGCGCTCGGTCGCGAAGTAATATTGGTACCACCAACCGAGTTCGGCGGTGGGGGAGAGCGGCTGCTTGTTCGTCTCCCGGTTGGTGACCAGGTAGCCGCTCACCGAGACGAGTGCCTTGCAGCGTTCGGGCCACAGCGCGGCGATGATCACGGCCGTGCGGGCACCCCAGTCGAAGCCGCCGAAGACGGCCTTCTGGATCTTGAGGGCGTCCAGCAGCGCGACGATGTCGGCGGCGATCGCGGACTGCTGGCCGTTGCGAAAGGTGTCTTTCGACAGGAACCGTGTGGGCCCGTAGCCCCGCAGGAACGGCACGATCACCCGGTATCCGGCCGCGGCCAGACGCGGGGTGACGTCGACGTAGCTGTGGATGTCGTAGGGCCAGCCGTGCAGGAGGACCACCGCCGGACCGTCGGCGGGGCCTGCCTCGGCGTATCCGATGCTCAGCTCGCCGGCGTCGATCTGCTTGATCGGGCCGAGCGAGGTGTTTCCGCCGGTCGTGGCGGCAGCCGCCGTCGGTGCCGTCGCCGGTTGGGCCGAACAACCCGCCACGGCGGCTCCCGCCGTCGCGGCGACGACGGCCTGCGCGAACCTTCTCCTGCTGAGCATCCTGATTCCTCCCGCGAAACGCCGGTACGGGACGAAATTAGGAGTGCGGCACGAGGCGCGGCGACCGTCGGACGACGTCACCCGTGTAAGTCACCGGGTTAGGCGACCTCAGGTTCGACGCCGAGGAAGGTCGCCTCCAGACGGCGGATCCGGGCCCAGAACTCCGCTTCCCGGCCGGATTCGAGAACGCCAAGATGCCCGCCAGGGACGACGCGCCCCACGAACGGACCGGACGTCCACACCCGCCATCCGCCGGTGGCGTCGTCACCCGAAGCGAACGCGGGATCGTCGGTGCCGCGTATCGCCGCGATCGGGCACGCGAGCCGGGTCCTGGCGGGTCCGCGGTAGGCGTTCAACAACTGGAGGTCGCCGAGCAGCAGGTCCAGGGCATACTCCCAGCCTTCGGGCGAGTCGCGGTAGCCCGCGACCGGGGTGAGCCCGGTGCGGCCGAACACCCGGCCCATGGCCGACGCTCCCGCCTTGGCGTTCTTGTCCGGCGAGCGCCGCTGCGGGGCGCACGCGTCCACGACGACCAACGCGCCCGGCGCGGCGCCCAGCCGTTGAGCCGTTTCCATCGCGACGAAGGCGCCCATGCCGAAGCCGATGACCACGGTGCGGGAGAACCGGTCGGTCGTCATCTCGTCGGCCAGCCGCGCGGCCAGTTCTTCGACGGACGCGGCCGGAGTCTCCGCGAGCCGTTCCCCGTGCCCGGGATATTCGACGCCCCAGACGTCCGCGTCGATCGCGGCGGCGAGCGGGCCGAAGGCGCGGAGTATGCCTCCAGCAGGCGGAAGCAGCAGGTAGTCGCACCCGCGACTGTCCGATGTGGACAGTTGAATGAGTGCGGCCGTCATGATCCGAAAGATACGCGCCGTTAACCCGAACGGGGTAACGGTTTGGCTTCGACCAAGATCAATTCACCCGCTGGGGGGAGGCCGGGAAAGATCTTCGCAAGAAAGTCGCCCGGCTGTGTCGTATCTGGCGTTCTCCACTCGACGTCCTGATAAGAGCCGGAAGGAGAAAGCGATGAACACCACGACACTGGCCTCGACCACGCGGCTGAACCCGGTGAACCGCACCCTGCCGGTTCTGCTGGCGATGGAGGACGACGCCGAAGACGTCGGCCGCCTGTCCCCGGACGACCGCCTGACCTGCCACGTGCACGGCCGTTGGATCCACGAGTGCGTCGCCTCCCCACTGCACGTCAACCCGATCACCCGGCACCGCTGGTGTCGTTCGTGCGCGACCGCGCTGACTGTTTCCGTCGACGAGCTGTCCGGTGACGTCACCATGTCCTGCCCTCGGTGCGGCCACGGCGAAAGCGCCGCCTCGGCCCGGCTGATCGCCGCTTGCCGGGCCAGCCTGGTCGCCGCGCGTCGCAGTTCTGGTTCACGGGCTGCCTAAGCGACGCACTTGAGGACACGGTCGATGATCAGGTCGCGATCCTCCGGCCGGAGATAGAGGTAGTGCCCGGCGTCGGGCAGGATCTCGACGTCGGCATGGGGGAGCAGGCTTTCGAAGCGGGCGGCGGCAGCGGCCGAATCGTGCACGGCGCTACGTCCGCCGAACAGGGCGAGCGTGGGCAGTTCGATGGACCGCAGTGCCTCCTCGCTCGGGCAAACCTGGAACGGTATCCGCGCGCGGTACGACCGGATTCCGGCGAGCACCAGCCGGGCGGCGGGCTGGTCGAAGATGTCCTCCCCGGCGGACCACGTGAGGAAACGCCGCCACAGGCGTTCGCTGTCGAGCACGGCGGCGGGCGCGCCGTACCAGAACACCTTCCTGGCGAACGGCGCCGAAACGGTGGTCGCGTCCAGCAACGCGATGGACGCGAGCCTGCCGGGCGCGTGGATCGCCTGGTTGACCGCGTGCCAGCCGCCGGTCGAACCGCCCACGAGGTGCACCGCGGTCAGCCCCAGGCTCTCGAAGACGTCGTCGAGAGCGCCCACACGGTCGCGGATGTCCTTGAACGGCGCGGTTTGCACGCTTCCGCCCGCCTCGCCGAGGGTCTCGATCGCGTAGACCGCGTGCCGTTCGGCCAAAGCGGGAAACAAGGCCGCGTAACAGGCGGAAGTCGCCATGAGGCCGGGCAACAGTGCCATCGGCGGACCGTCGCCGCCATACCGGTAGACCCGGGTGATGCCATGGCGGGTCTCGACGTTGAAGACCCCGTCCGGCGCCGGGCACTCGGCCATGGCGCGGTCATACGCGGCGAAGTACTGCTTCTCGGCCGCCGGATTCCTGAATCCCCCTGTTTTCTTCATGAGGAGAACGCTAGGCAGAGCCACGTTTCCGGTCTTGAACGAAAGTAAGATGGCGGCATGGGCGGGTGGAGTCTCGTGGTGCCGCGGCGGGACATCGTCCGCGCGCCCGGTGAGCGGGTTTTCAGGTCGCCTCATCCCGGTCTTGCCGCTCATGTCCTGAGCTACGTCGCGCACGATCTGCCGGACGCCGAGCCGATCTCCTGGCAGGTCACGCCGTTGTCCGTGCTCACTTGGGTGATCGACCTCGAAGCGCCGGTCCGCCGCGGGCCGGACGGGGCGGTCCCGGATTCACCGGTACTCGGCTTGCGGGACCGGCCGCTGCTCATCGGGCAGGCCGGGGGATCGCGCGGCATCGCCGTCGCGCTGACGCCGCTCGGCGCGTACGGATTGTTCGGGATTCCGTTGCGGGAGCTGGCGAATTCGATCGTCGCCGCGGCCGATCTGCTGCCACCCGGGTCACTGACCGAACAGCTCGCGGAGGCCGCGGACTGGCCGGAGCGCTTCCGGCTGCTCGACGAGTACCTCGTGACGAGGCTGATTCGCGGCCTCGAACTCGCCACACCCGTCCGCTACGCCTGGGACAGGTTGTCGGCGGGCCCGGTCCGCGTCGACGCGCTCGCGGACGAGATCGGCTGGAGCCGCCAGCACCTGAACGCCCGGGTCCGCGAACAGATCGGACTGGGCCCCAAGACGATCGGGCGGATCACCCGGCTCAACCGCACGATGGCGCTGCTGGACCGGGCGCCCACCCTCTCGTGGCCGGAGGTCGCCTACCGGGGCGGGTACAGCGACCAGGCGCATCTCATCCGCGAATTCCGGGCGTTGACCGGATTCAGCCCGACCGAGGCCGGGAAGCCTGCCGGGTTATTTGTTGCGCCAGGTCACGGCTCGTGAATCGGCGCTTTCGTAGGGCTGCGAGGTGTACGCCAGTGACGTGATCGGGTCCGACGCGACCCCGAAGTGCAGACGGCAGGACTCGAAGACCGCCCCCTTGGTTGAAAAGTCCTTGGGCGCGAAGTTCTCGTCTTCGCAGCCGGCGACGTCGGAGTTTCCCATCTCCAGGAGGGAACCCGGCCAGCCGCCGCTCTTGGTCCTGGCGCTGAGGGTCGGCGCGTACACCTCGGACAGATTGGTGCCGTCGACGTTCGTCAGCTTTTCGCGGACGAAGAAGAAGTTTTTGCCGCGCAGTTTGGCTTTGTCCTCTTCCTTGAGCGGCAGGCCGTCGATGTCGGCGTCGGGCGCTTTGACCGATTCCACGGTGACCGTCAGCCCGACGACGCCCTTCGCGTAGTGGCTGTAGAACGGGATGATCGCCTGCTCCCCGAACTTCAGTTTCGTGCCGGGCTTGACCGCCTCCCCGGTGACCTCCAGTGTAGGCGTGGTGGTCAGGTAAGGCTTCGGTGTCGTCGTCGGAGGCTCGCTGGCGGGCGTCTCTTTCGGACGGTCTTACGCCGGGCAAGCGGTCTCGGCCGCGAAGGCGGTCGGCTAGTGTCGCGTAATCGCCGTCTGATCACGGGTAAGACCTGCAGGATCACGCGACGCTAGGCCGATAAGCGGTCGAGCCATTCCGCGAGCAGCGCGTGCTCGGCCTGGGTCAGCGCGTTTCCGGGTTCCTTCGCCAGCGCGGCCTTGAGTGCGATGGCGCGTTTGGGGATGCCCGAAGCGCCGTCGGCACTGTCGGTGGTGATCGTCTGGATGACGTGTTCGCGGGCGTCGATGATCAGGTCCAGGTCACGTTGCTCGGGCGGGCTCGCGATGAGCGAGAGGATCACGCCCATCCCGGTCGCGTGCACCAGTTGCGCGGATCGTTCGACTGGTATGCGCAGACGGCCTGCCTCGGCGATGCGCTCGACGATCCGGCGGAGCATCGCGTCCGCCTCCTTGCGCGCTTCGCGGACGCGAGGTTCGCCGTACATGAGCAGGTAAAAGGCGGGCTGGGACAGACCGAACTCGACGTGCAGGTCCCAGCCTCGCCGGAGGTCGCCGACCGGGTCGCCGGTTTCGCCGAGGGAGTGTTTTCCCGACAAATAACTCTTGAAGCCGTGGGCGGCGACCGCGTCGAGGAGGCCCTCCTTGTCGCCGAAGGTCCGGTAGAGCGTCGGCGCCTGCACGCCGGCGGCGGCGCTGACCGCACGCGTCGACAACGCGTCGCGCCCGCCGTCCACCAGTAGCTCCGCCGCCGCGTGAACCAGCCGGTCTCTCGTCGTCATATATCGACGATAACATGATTTGGGTAGCACCGGTTCGGAATCGGTGATACTTTCATTGTGTTATCGACGGAAACACCTGATGGGAGCACCTCATGACACGCGTAGCGATCGTCACCGGCGGATCGCGTGGCATCGGCAGGCAGAGCGCCGAGCGACTGGCGTCCGACGGATTCACGGTCGTCGTCGTTTACGGCGGCAACAAGGATGAGGCGCAGGCCGCGGTCGACGCGATCACCACCGGCGGCGGCCAGGCGATCGCCGTCCATGCCGACGTCGCCGACGAACACGCCGTCGCAGCCCTGTTCGACACCGCGGAGGAGACCTTCGGCGGGATCGACGTGGTGGTCCACGCCGCCGGGACGATGTACCTCGCGCCGGTGGCCGAACTGGACCTCGACCGGCTGGACCGGCTGCACCGCACCAATATCCGCGGCACCTTCGTGGTCGATCAGCAGGCGGCCCGCCGCGTCCGCGACGGCGGCGCGATCATCAACTTCTCCACCTCGGTGCTCGGGCTCGCTCTTCCTGGCTACGCCGCGTATGCCGCTACCAAGGGGGCGGTCGAGGCGATCACCTTGGTCCTCGCACGGGAACTGCGCGGCCGTGATATCACCGTGAACGCGGTTGCCCCCGGCCCGACCGCCACGGCGCTGTTCCTCGACGGCAAGGACGAGGAGACCATCGCGAGCATGGCCGCGCAGCCGCCCCTCGAACGCCTCGGCACCCCTTCCGACATCGCCGAGGTCGTCTCGTTTCTCGCCGGTCCGGCCCGCTGGGTCAACGGCCAGGTCCTGCGCGCCAACGGTGGCATCGTCTGAGTCAGACGACGTCCAGCCGCGGTGCCGCGGACGCCGACTGAGCCGCGTAGGCGATGGAGTTCGCGTCGTTGAGGTTGTTGACCCGCACGGTGAACGCCGGAATGGCCCGCTTGGTGAACTTGGTGGTGTAGACCGAAAAGGTCTTGGTGGACTGCGAGTAGAAGATGTGCTTCGTCTGGTTCCAATCGACCTCGAGGAACTGACGGCGTACGACCCCGACGAAGAGGAAGAGCAACCGGCGGTTCGTGCAAGCGAGCACACCCTGGCCTTCGCCTTGCGCGCTGGTCAGCGCGAGTACTTGTTCTTCGGGCCGGAGATAGCCGGGGAGGAGATTGACCTCCTTCATCGAGCCCACGAGCACTCCGCGAACGTTCCGCAACGCGGCCGCGATGTCGGGGCGCGGTGCCGGTGCGGGAGAGGCCTGAGATACCTGTTGCGGAGGTGCCGATGGCGCGGGTACAGGACGTTCGGCGGTGTAGAAAGTCCAGCGATATCCGTCCCAGTACCGCAGCAGGGAATCGTCCAAAGGATCGGGGAACCACGACGGGGGACGGGGAGGCGCTTGGGGCGGGTTGGGGTGACTCATGCCAGGTCGCCGTCCGAAGAAAGGTCGCCGTCGTCGCCCGCGTCGGTGTTCGATGCGACCGCCGACAAGGCGAGCGAGCGTTCGTCGTCGCGGCGGGACGCGCGCCATTCGACGGCGTCCGCGGTGTCCTTGTATTCGAGGATGTGGTCGTCACCGAGCTTGGTGAGGAGTTCCTTCACCCGCGCGGGCGTGGCGTAGAAGAACTCGCGCCGCGGATTCACCATGTTGACGCGATCGGCCGCCAGTTGCTGGTGCAGGGCCGTTTCGAGGGCGACCGCGTCTTCGGAGAAGAAGAGCCCGTGGACGTCGAACCGGAACGGCACGGACGCGTCGCCGAGTTCCCGAACCCGGTCCATCGGTTCGAGGCGGCGGGTCATTCCGATCTTCACCATGTCGGGTCCGAACGCGCCCAGGTTCGAGATGACATAGACGTAGCCGGCGCGGACATTCGCGGCTCGTTGCTCGACACCGGCGATGGCGTCATCGACGGCGGCCAGCTGTTCCTTCGCCTTGGCCCAGCCTTCGGTGTCACACTTCGCCTCGAGCCGGGCGAGGACCGAGGTGTAGTGGGCGCGCTCCTTGGCGAGACGTGCCCGCTCCCGCTCGACCTCCTTCATGACCTTGGCCTCTTCGCGGAGCCTGGCACGTTCTTCGCGCGCCACTTCGCGTTCGATCTCGACCTTCATCAGGTAGTCCGCGGTCAGGTCGATCTCCTTGAGCCTGAGCCGGTGGTAGTCGCTCGAAATGGTGATGCGCATCAGCGTGCCGAGTTTGCTGATCGTGTCCCGCGTGGTCGTCAGCCGGTTCCTGACGGATTCCACCGTATGCGGTTTGACCACACGGACCGCGTTGTCGGCTTCGGCGTTGTAAGCCCGGAGCATCAACTTGGCCATGTCGCGGCCGAGTTTCTGCCCCTCTTTGACCGATCCGTTGACCGCCCAGTCGACCTGACAGGTCACGGCGTCGGACTTGGCGGCCGCCTTGATGTTCAGCCGCAGTTCGCTGAGCGCGTCTTTGTAAGCCAGCGCGTCCTCGAGCGGATGCGAGTACTCGTAGATGCCGACCTGCTGGAGCAAGGCGAGTTCACGAGTCTCGACGAGCTGAGAGCGCCAAGACTCCAGCTCGGCCGCCAGTTGCTGCCGGGAGGCGGACTGTGCCGCATGCTCCGCCTTGGCCTGCTCGACCGCTGCCTTCAACCGGCGGAGGTCGGTTTCGAGCGCGGCGGTTTCAGCTCCGCGAAGGTGCCCGACCCAGCCCCTCAACTCCGCGATCGTCGCGTGCGCCGCCGCCAGTTGCTGGTGAAGGGCGACGACTTCCGCGCTCTGATTGTTGCCGAACAACGCCACGTTGCTTCCTCCCCGTGAGGCACCGGCCAAGATCGCCGTTCCGGTGCTCTTTCGGAGATCTTGGTAAGGGCACGCAGCGTTACGTCGTTTTCCGGGAGAATCAACGGTTCACTGAACCGGACTAACGGCTCGGGTTGCCGTGCCGCGCGCTCACGAGGCTCGCGGCTCCGTGTCGTCCACTCCGATCCCACGAAGATCGGCCGACGTGAACACCGCGTCCCCCCGGGTCGCCGAGCAGGATGCCGAGCAACAGTTCCATCGTGTCGACGTACGACTCCCACAACCGGTTTCGTCGTCGATGAACGGGTGCGAGTAGTCCGGTTGCGCCTTGAGGTAGGCGACGGCGAACGCGCGGCGGTCGTAGTTCGTGGTCACCGGGGAACAGTAGAGAAGAGAAGAGCGGGCCCGCCACGGAAATGCGAGCCCGCCCCATGTCCTTTGTGGACAGCGACTCAGACGACGGTGCCTTCGGAGTCATCGTCGGAGTCGGCTTCCTCGATCTTCCACTTCAGCTGGAACTCGATCTCTTCCTCGCCGTCGCCCCGCTCGTGCTCGATCGAGAACTGCGCGCGGGCGGGGACGCGGAACCGTTCCCCGGCGATCTGGATGCGGAACGAGGTCTCGGACTCGAGCGCGTCGGCGAGACGGCGCAGTTTCGCGACGACGTCGGCGGTGGAATAGACGCGTTCGACGTCTCGGGGAGCGGTTCCGGTCACGGTGTCCTCCAGGGTCCGACACCCCGGCCGGGTGTCCGTGGCGTCATTCAATCGTGTGATCGTCGTGGGCTGTAGGCGGGGTCACAGTGACCGGGCGAGGCGGAAGCCGACGTCGTCGACGCGGAAGGTCGGGTGGCTGCGGCGCCGCACCGAGGCCCGGCAGCTCCAGTGTTCGTCGAACCATCCGCCGCCCCGCAGGACCCGGTATTCGCCGTAGACCTCGGCGTCGTAGACGTCCCAGCACCACTCCCAGACGTTGCCCAGCATGTCGTGCAGGCCCCACCCGTTGGGGGCCTTCCCGCCGACGTCGTGCACCGATTCCGCCGAGTTCTCCCGGTACCAGGCGATTTCATCGAGCGGCCCGTAGCGGGGGCCGCTCGTGCCGGCGCGGCAGGCGTGCTCCCATTCCGCCTCGGACGGCAGGCGGTAGCCGTTCGCGGACCGGTCCCACGACAAGGAATCCAGCCGGTACGCCGGGGTCAGCCCTTCACGTTCGGACAGTGTGTTGCAGAACCGAAGGGCGTCGAGCCACGAGACCTCGACGAGGGGAAGCCTGTCGGCCTCGCGGGTGACCGGGACCGGCGCGAGCAGGAAGGACGCGACGTCCACGGTCCAGCTTTGTTGCGTCCGCCGGTCCGAAAGTGTTACCTCGCCCGCCGGGACGGTGATCATCTCCATGGTCCGGCCGATGTTACCCAGGTCGGCGGCGCCGATGCGCCATGATGGGCCGGTGCCTCTGCTCATCGAGCCCGCCCTGCCCGCCGGTACTTTCCGGGCCGTCAAGCAGCCGTGCCTGATCGTCGACGACAGGCTGGTGGTGCGACCCTGGTCCGCTGACGACGTGGAGTGCGTCGAAGCCGCGTTCGCCTGTCCCGCGATCCAGCGCTGGCACGTCCGCCGTGTCGACGGCGAGGACGAGGCACGCGGCTGGATCGCGGGCTGGGAGCGGCGCTGGGCGGACGAGACAGACGCGAGCTGGGCGGTGGTCGACGCCCGGGAGGACCGGCCCGTCGGGCAGGTCGGCCTCCGCACCATCTCGCTTTTCGAGGCTTCAGCGCAGTTGTCCTACTGGGTTCTCCCTTCCTCTCGTGGCGCGGGGATCGCGAGCGCCGCGGTGGTGGCGTTGACGCGGTGGGCGTTCGAAACCATCCGGTTGAACCGGTTGTCCCTCCTGCATTCCACCGCGAACACCGCCTCCTGCCGGGTTGCGGACAAGGCCGGATACGGCCGCGAAGGCACCCTGCGGTCTTCGATGTTGCACGCGGATGGCTGGCACGACGTCCACCTGCACGCGCGGCTCAGGAGCGACTCGGCACCCGCGTGAGCGCCACGACGGCGATCGCCGCGCTGATCCAGATGGCGTACCGGTAGTCGCCGGTCGACTCCGTGACCAGGCCGGCGAGCACCGGACCAAGGAACGCGCCCACGTTGAGCGCGACGGTCGCGAACGAACCACTCAACGTCGGTGCGCCGGGTGCCACGTGCATGACCCTGGCCACGAGCGCCGAACCGCACCCGAACGACAGTCCACCTTGGACGGTGGTCACGACGAACAAGGCGACCGGGTGCGCGCTGGTCGCCGCCAGCGCCACCCAGCCGACGGGCAACAAGCACAACGCCACGATCAGACCGCGTCGGAGCCCACCGTCACCCGCGCGGCCCGCCACCGTGACCCCGATGAACGCGCCGACACCGAACGCCGCCAGCAAGCCGGAAACCGCCGCGGCGGGGAGGCGGGCCACGTCCGTCGCGATGACCGCGAGGAACGCGAACGTCGCGAAGGTCGCGCCGTTGACCAAGGCAGCCAGGATCATCGCCTGTCGCACTGGCCGTGCTTTCAGTTCGCCCGCTTCGCGTTTGATCGAGATCTCGGGCGGATCCGCCGCGTCGGCGGGTGCCGAACGGAACACGAGCACCAGCGCGGGCAGGCACAACGCGGCGACCGCCCAGAACGCCGAGCGCCAGCCCGCGAGATCACCCAGTACGGATCCGGCCGGCACACCGGCGACACACGAGAGCGTGATGCCCGCCAGCAGGACCGCGGTCGCCCGCGCCCGCTTTCCCGGTGGTGCCAAGGCGGCCGCGACGGGCATGGCGACGGCGAGGAATCCGGCGTTGACGACGGCCGCGACGATCCGGGTGCCGAACAGCACCGGGAAACTCGTCGTCAGCGCGCCGACGACGTGCACCACGACGAAGACGGCCAGGAATCCGGCCAGCGCCCGGCGGCGAGGCCAGCGAGCGCTGAGCACGGCCATGGCAGGAGCGCCGACGATCATCCCGACGGCGTACGCCGACGTCAGCGTGGCGGCGGCGCCCACCGGGACCGACAGGTCACCGGCGATCCCGGGCACGAGCCCGGAGGCCATGAATTCGGAGGTGCCTTGCGCGAAGATGGCAAGGCCGAGGACATAGACGAACAGGGGCAACGGACGACTCCCAAGCAGAAGGTGAGCAGGAGAAGCCGTGCGCGGGGCAGGGGAAACCCCGGCCGGGCGCACGGAACAGCGCTCCGGTCACCGGGAAGCGAGAGAGCCGGCCCCTAACGGCCGGACACGACGACTCGCCGCCGGATGACCGGCGGCGGGGTTCTGTCCGACTCGGGGCTCGTCACGAGAGCGCACACTACACAACGGTCGGCAAATGGCCGAACGGGTATTGTCGTTCCGCGTACCGGAACGCTTTCGTTGCCCCCTTGAGTGAAGCCGGGTAAACCTCGACTTCATGATTCCCACAGTTGTCTGGGGTACAGGCAACATCGGCCGCGCCTCCATCCGGGCCGTCGACGCGCATCCGGCGCTGGAACTCACCGGTGTGCTCGTGCACGATCCCGCGAAAGTCGGCCGTGACGCGGCCGCGCTCGCCGGTGTCGACGGCGAACTGGGTGTGGCGGCGACCGATGACGTCGAAGCGGTGTTGGCGGCGGGTCCGCGGGCGGTGGTGTACGCGGCGTCCGGCGACATCCGGCCCGCCGAAGCGCTGGCCGACATCGTCCGCGCGATCCGGGCCGGTGCGGTGGTGGTGACACCCGCGCTCTACGCGCTGTACGACCAGCGCAACGCGCCCGAAGAACTGCGGGAGCCCGTGCTCGCCGCGATCGCGGAGGGCGGTGGTTCCCTGTTCGTCTCCGGCGTCGATCCAGGCTGGGGCAACGACATCCTGCCGTTGCTGATCAGCGGGCTCGGCACCACCGTGGACGCGGTCCGCTGCCAGGAGATCTTCGACTACTCCACCTACGACCAGCCGGATTCCGTCCGCTACCTGGTCGGTATGGGGCAGCCGATGGACTATCAGCCGCCGATGCTGGCCCCGTCGGTCCCGACGATGGTGTGGGGCGGGCAGGTGCGGCTGATCGCCCGCGGGCTCGGCGTCGACCTCGACGAGATCCGGGAGACGCTCGAGCGCCGTCCGCTCGAGGAAACCGTGACCACGCGGGCGATGGGCGAGTTCGAGGCGGGCACGCAGGGCGCCGTCCGGTTCGAGGTGCAGGGGATCGTGGACGGAGAGCTGCGGATCGTCATCGAGCACGTCACCCGCATCCACGCCTCGTGCGCTCCGGACTGGCCGACGCCGCCCAGCGGCGACGGCGCGCACCGGGTGATCATCGAAGGCCGCCCCAGGATCGAGGTCTCGATCGAGGCCACCGACGAGGGCGAGAACCGGTCCGCCGGCGGCAACGCGACCGCGGTCGGCAGGCTGGTCGGCGCCGTCGACTGGCTCGTGGACGCCAAACCCGGTCTCTACGACGCACTCGACGTCCCGTTGCGACCGGCCACCGGCAAGCTCGGAAGGAGCGCGCGATGAACATCGACATCCCCGATGGCAAGGACCCGATCGGCTACGTGTGGGGTGAGATGGTGCCCGGCATCGGCGTCGCGGCGTCGAAACTCTCGCTGGCGGTCTACTCGCACACGACGCTCGGGCTCCGCGAGTTCGAGGCGGCCCGGTTGCGGATCGCCCAGATCAACGGCTGTGTCTTCTGCCTGGACTGGCGGACCGATCGCGACGGCGAGAAGGTCGAGGAGGGGTTCGCCGACGCCGTCACCGAGTGGCGCACCACCGACGCGTTCGACGAGCGGACCCGGCTGGCCGCCGAGTACGCCGAACGCTACGCGCTCGACCACCACGGCATCGACGACGAATTCTGGAAGCGGATGGGGGAACACTACAGCCAGAAGGAAATCGTGGAACTGAGTATGAGCATCGGTTCCTGGCTCGCTTTCGGGCGGCTGAACCACGTTTTGGGGATCGACACGGTCTGCGTTCTGCCGAAGATATAAGAGAAGGCCGGGGTGGCGGCCCCGGCCTTTCTTCGATCGTCGTCACAAATCGGTGGCGACGATCTTTTCGATGTTCCTTTCCGCCAGCGCGGTAATGGTGACGAACGGGTTCACCGACGTATTACCCGGAATGAGCGAGCCGTCGATCACGTAAAGCCCCGGGTGGCCGTGGAGCCTGCCGTAATTGTCGGTCGCCTTGCCCAGCACCGCGCCGCCGAGCGGGTGGTAGGTGAGATGGTCGCCCCAGATCTTGTACAAGCCGAAGAGGTCGGTCCGGTAGATCGTCCCCTCCTTGGAGTTGATCTTGTCGAAGATCGTCTTCGCCATGTCGATCGACGGCTGTTTCCAGGCGGTTTGCCAGTTGAGGTCGACCTTGTTCGCGGCCGCGTTCCAGGAGAACGCCGCCCGGTTGGGGTTCTTGGTGATGGACAGGTAGAACGAGGCGTAGGTCTCGATGCCGGTCGGCAGCGGCGCGACCTCGGCGAACGCGCCGCCCGCCGCCCAGTTGTCGATACCGGCGGTGGGGATGGACGATTGCAGTGCGCCGGTGGCGTCCCACATGTGGTTGGCCCGGCCGCACATGACGTTTCCGTTGTCGCCCCAGCCCTTTCCGACCTCGTTGCCGAGGTTCGGCAGCGCGCCGGTGGCCTTGAGCTTGACCAGCAGTTTGCTCGTGCCGACACTACCCGCGGCGAAGAAGACCTTGTCCGCGGTCACGGATTTGGTCGCGGTGACCGCGCCGCTGGTGTTGAGCTGTTCCATGACCACGGTGTAGCCGCCGCCGGAGGCGGGAGTGACCGTGGTGACGCGGTGCAGGGGCGAGATGGTCACGCGCCCCGTCGCCTTGATCCGCGGAAGATAGGTCTGCTGCAACGACTTCTTGCCCGCGTTGTTGCCGTAGAGGATCTCGCCCGCCAGCGCGGACCTCGGAACCGTGCCCGCCTGCTCCTTCTTCATGTAGTCCCAGTCGTACACGTCCGGGACGAAGAGGAACGGGAAACCCGATCGCTGCGCGTGTTTCCGGCCGACCCGCGCGTACTGGTAGCACTCGGCCGTCTCGAACCAGTTCGGGTCGATGGTGGCGACGCCGAGGCCCGCGTTGGCGCGCGGGTAGTAGACGCCGTACATCTCGTCGGCGTTGACCGTCGGCAGTACCGTGCCGAAGTTCTCGCGCTTCGGGGTGACGGCCATCCCGCCGTTGACCAGCGAGCCGCCACCGACGCCGCGACCCTGGTAGACGGTGATGCCGCTGAACTCCTCGGCGTCGAGGATCCCGGTGTGGCGCGGGACGTCCTTGTCCAGTGGGAAGCCGAGGAAGTTGCTCAACGGCTGCTTGGTCCTCGTCCGCAGCCAGAAGGACCGGTAGTCGGGGGTGGTGGTGTTGGCGAAGATCTTGCCGTCCGTGCCCGGGGTGTCCCAAGCCATGCCGAGTTCGACGAGGTGGACGTCGACACCCGCTTCGGCGAGCCGGAGCGCGGCGACGCAGCCTCCGTAGCCGGAACCGATGACGAGTGCCGGGACTCGTGCGGCGTCGGCGACCGAGGACGGCTTGTTCCCCGAAGAGGCGAATGCGGTCCCGCCGAGCGCCGCGGCGCCCAAGATAGAACCAGTTCCTGCGATGAAAACGCGGCGGGATAATCGTCCCGATGAACTGCTCCGCATGGTTTCGTCGCTCATATGATCATCCTCACCGTTGAGGGATTTAGAACAAGTTATACCTATCGCCCGGACGGGTGGCAATAATGGCGTGGATTCTCTTCTTCACGCTCGGGCCAGGTGGGTGGGCATCGTGAGCGCGGATGGGCCACTATGTACGGCTGTGGAGTCCACTCGAGTTGATCGCTGGCTGTGGGCCGTCCGGCTGACCAAAACGCGTCCGGACGCCGCCGCGGCGTGCCGTGGCGGCCATGTCCGCGTGAACGGCAAACCCGCCAAGCCTGCGACCACGGTCGTGGCCGGCGACGAGGTGCGTGCCAGGGTCAACGACACCACGCGGATCTTGGAAGTGACGCGGGTGATCCAGAAGCGAGTCGGCGCCGTCGATGCCGCGACCTGCTTCATCGACAGGACGCCCGCCCCGCCGCCCGAGTCCGTCGTGCCGGTCGCGCGACGGGAGCGGGGCGCGGGACGGCCGACTAAGCGGGAGCGACGGGTGCTCGACCGCTTCCGTACCGGGGAAGGCTGAGTCGGCTCGGGCTTGGCTGCGGCAGAGGCAGGGAAGAGTGCCCCCAATGCCGCATTGGGGGCACGCTGTCGTGCGCTGCGGGAAGGCTGAGCCGCCTTGGTTCGAGGTGAGGTGGTAGTCCGTGAAGGCCTTCTTTCCTACTCTCAAGGTCAGGGGCCCGGCAAAGTCGCAGAGCTGCTGGTCAGCGGTGCTCTTGGTAATCCGGGCTTGACATCGCTAGTGCCCGCAAGGGCCGAGTGGGGAGCATTCCGGACGTTCAACGTCCGGAATGCTCCCCACTCGGGCATATGCCGGGTTCTGAGGGCATGCCCCAGATCCCCTGTTGATCAAGCTCCATGAAGGAATCAGGACACTCAACGCCCAATTCCTTCATCGCCAGCCTCACACAGGTAACGACCAGCCACCTGACCTGCAAGACCTCGACTTTGCCGGGACCCTGGCTCTCAAGGTAGGGAAGGAGGCCTTCACGACTCGTCCTCGAATGTTCACATACGTGGACGTTATTCACATCCGTTGACGCGTGACAGGGACGTGAACTATAAAGACGGGGTCCGGGTGTACACGCCGCAACACCTTCCGTCAGTCCGTCACGGAGGTTTCGGGTGTCCCGAAAAAGTCCTCTTCGCCGTGCCGTCCTACCGGCGGTCGCCGCCGTGGTCGCCACCGCCGCACTCTTGCAGGTACCGCCCGAAGTGGCGGCCGCGGCGCCGGGTCCCGGCGCGCTGCCCGGCCTCGACGTCGGCGCGGCCAATCGCCGCGCGCCGGTCGCGGGGCTCTACGACTGGTCCAAGGCCGGATACCGGGGCGGCGCCGCGCTGCCCGGTTCCGGTGAGGTGAATCCGAACGCCACCTGCCAGGTCACCGCGGCGGAGCTGGCGAGCCAGTACAACGTCAAGCCCGACGACGGCGCAGACGACACGAAGGGGATCCAGGCGACGATCGACGGCATCAAGAGCGCCTGCTCGCCCTCCGGGAGCTACACCAAACTGAGCACGATCACCTTCCCCGCCGGGCGGTTCGACGTCACCCACGAGATCCACGTCGACGCCGACTACCTGATCCTGCGCGGCGCGGGCAAGGACGCGACGAAGTTCGTCTACAAACCCGACACGAACACGCTGTACGACGCCCTCACGCCGGACGGCTCCGACTGGGACGAGGACGGGATGACTTCGGGGGCGGGCAAGGGCGGCTGGCTGTGGCCGGGACGAGGGCTGTTCCGTGTCCAGGCCAGGGGAGTGCACTCGTCCTACGCGAGCGACTACGCGTCGGCGCCCGCCAATCGCAAGGACATCTTCGAAGGCACGATCAACGTCCATTGGAAGGCCGGGGTGAAGCTGCGGGGCAAACCAGGTGACACCGCGTTCGCCGCGCGGACGGGCGATCGCGTCGTCCATCTGGCGAGCAGCGGAGCCCTGACCTCACTCGCCGCCGGGAACTTGGTCAACATCCGTGCGGCCAACTCGCAGAAGTTCTACGAGCAGCAGCAGGCGACCCCGACCACGTTCCCGTTGCTGAACATGCACATGCGTCAGCAGATCTTCACGATCGCCGCGCTCGACACGGCCGCGCGCACCATCACCCTCGACAAACCGCTCGAGTACGACGTCCCGGTCACGTCCACTTCGGACGGTTCGGCCCCGATCGACGGCGCCACGTACGACTCCAAGGCGGCTCCGCTGGTCGACCCGGTGCTCGGCGTCGGATTCGAGAACCTCGGGTTCACGCAGGACATGCCGGGCCTGAACCCGGCGGAGGCGAACAACAACTACGGCAACATGGCGCCCGCCGCCGAGATGCACGGGATCGTGTTCAAGTGGGCGGCGAACTCGTGGGTCCGCGGCATCCGCGCGGATATGACCGGGTCGCACCCGATCGTCACGGAGGAGGCCAAGAACCTCCAGATCGTCGACAACGAACTCAACGGTTCGTGGAACAAGGGCAAGGGTGGCAACGGCTACTTCCGCGGCTCCCGCGTCTGGGATTCGCTCTACGCCGGGAACACCTCGACCCTGCTGCGGCACTTCACCTTCCAATGGTCCGCCTCGGGCAACGTGGTGATCGGCAACTCGTTCGACTCCGACCTGAACCTGCACGGCGGCTGGGAGCGCAACAACCTCTTCGAACTCAACACGGTCAAGGTCCCCTACGCGCACCGCTCCGGGAACTGCCGGGCCAACTGCGGCGAGGAGGGCGGCGGCGGCCCCGACGACTCGAACTGGTACCCGATCTGGTGGGGCGCGGGCAAGAAGGCCGTCAAGTGGTCGGGTGCTTCCGGCTACCGCAACGTGTTCTTCAACAACGCCATGACCAAACAGCTCAGCGAGAGCGGGCCGTATAACGACTTCTACGCCGACCGGCACCGCGTCTATGTTTTCGGCTGGGACGGCACCGCGTACAAGCACCTCGACATCGGCGGCACCCCGATTGCCGACTGGGCGAAGAACGAACAGCGGGACTACACCGGCGGGCACGGTGTCGACGCGACCAAGACCGATGCGGCGTCTTCGCTGTTCCTGAAGTCCGTCGACGGGACTCCGCCGTCCTCGTCGACAGGCCAGACCTCCACCACGACCACACCGAATCCCGGTACCTGCCTGACGGCGGCGTTCGCCCGTAAGTCGGTGTGGGACAGCGGCTACGGCGGCGGTTTCACCATCACCAACACCTGTTCAGCCGCGGTGGGGACGTGGGCGGTCGAGTTCGACCTGCCCGCCGGGACGACGGTCAGCAGTTCGTGGAGTTCGGTGCTGACCAAGACCGGCCAGCACTACCGATTCGGGAACGCGACGCACAACGGAAGCGTCAAACCCGGCGGCACGGCGACGTTCGGGTTCAACGCCGCCGGTCAGGGGCTTCCGGTCGCGTGCTCGATCGCCGGAACGAAATGCGGAGGCATGGAATGACGAGGAAACGACTGCTCGCCGCGCTCGCGGCCACGGCGTCGGCCGCGGGCCTGTTCGGCGCCGTCGTCACCGCGGAGGCGGCCGCGCCGAGCCTGTCCGCCACGTTCGCCCAGGGTTCGGTCTGGGACAGCGGGTACGGCGGGAAGTACACGCTGGCCAACGCCGGGGACGCGAACAGTACACAGTGGACGATCGAGTTCGATCTGCCTTCCGGCACCACTATCACGACGTCGTGGAGTTCGGTGCTCACCAGGACCGGGCAGCATTACAAGGTCACCAACGCCGGCTTCAACGGCACGATCAAACCCGGCGGGTCGGCGACCTTCGGCTTCAACACCACAGGGCTGGGCCTGCCGACGGGATGCACGGTCAACGGCAGCCCGTGCGGGGGAGCGGCGCCGACCACCACCACCACGTCGCCGCCGACCACCACGACCACGAGCCAGCCACCGACGACCACAACCGTTCCCTCGGGAGACGTCGTCGATGTGGACACGGCGGCGGAACTTCAGGCGGCGTTGGCCGCGGCGAGCCCAGGTCAGACCATCCGGCTGGCCGCCGGGACCTACCGGGGTTCGTTCGTGGCCACGAAACCCGGGACGGCCGGTGCGCCGATCACGGTGACCGGGCCGTCGACGGCGGTCCTGATCAACGACGGCCCGTCGGGCGAGGCGCCTTCTTGTCCGGCGCCGACGGCAGGCTGGGACTCCGGGTACGGACTTTGGCTCTACGGCGCACCCTATTGGCACCTCCAGGGATTCACCGTGCAGGAGTCGAAGAAGGGGATCGTCGCCGACAACTCGCACCACACCGTGATCGACGGCGTGCGGGTGCACCGGATCGACGAGGAGGCAGTGCACTTCCGGCGTTCGTCGGCCGACAGCGTCATCCGCGACTCGACGATCAGCCACACCGGTCTCGTGCAGGCGGGTTACGGCGAGGGCGTCTACCTCGGTTCGGCGAACTCGAACTGGGCGTGCCACGGGAACTCCGGCGGCGTCGACCGCAGCGACCGGATCCAGGTGCTCGGCAACCACATCGGACCGTACGTCGCTGCGGAAGGCATCGACGTCAAGGAAGGCACCGAGGGCGGTGTCATCCGGGGCAACACCTTCGACGGCCAAGGGGTGTCCGGGGAGAACTCGGCCGATTCCTGGGTCGACGTCAAGGGATTCGGTTACGTCATCGAGGACAACACCGGCACCTTCGCCTCGCCGGGGACGTTCGCGAACGGCTACGAGACGCACAATCCCGGTACCACCCCGTCGTTCCCGAACGGCTGCGGGAACGTCTGGCGGGGCAACAAGTCCGATCTCGGTGGCGTCGGCCAGTACGCCATCAAGATCACGTCGACGTCGAAGTGCGCGGAACGGCCCAACGTCGTCTACGCGTCCAACACCGTGTCGAGGGCGGTGAACGGGCTGACCAACATCCCCGTCACGCCTTGACGGACGCCGGTGGCGGGAGCGGCGCGGCTTCCGCCACCGGTCGTCAGCCCCGGATCGCGGTGATCGCGACGGTGGCGTAGCGGGTGGTGAACCGGCCGCCCATCCCGTCGATCGCCGCGCCGACCTCGGCGAGAATCTCTTGTCGGACAACAGGTTCGACCCAGGTGAGCGAGCCGAACGTCGGGAGCTGGTCCAGCCATTCGTCGCGGGTGTAGACCTGTTCCCAGTCGTGGCGGCTTCGCTCCGGCTCGCCGAATCCGCCCGCTTCACGCAGACCGTCGGCGGCCTTCGCGAGGATCGGTCCGTACGGGTCCGCGGGCTGTTTCGGCACACTCTTGAGATCGATCGGGGCGTCTGGCACGAGCCGCCGGTACGCGTCCGCCAAGGCATCCGTGACCTCCTCCGGCGGTTCGGGCACATGCCAGAACGCGGCCAAAAGTCCGCCGGGCGGCAGTACTTCGGCTGCCTTGGCGGCACCCGCGACCGGGTCGACCCAGTGCCAAGCCTGGCCGGAGACGAGCAGATCGAACCGGCGGCCGGCCGGTTCCCAGGTTTCGAACGTCGCGACCTCGACGTCGATCCCGCTCCGGCGGGCGAACTCGGCCATCCGCGGGTCCGGTTCGACGCCGAGGACCCGACAGCCCGCCGCCCGGAACTGGCGCGCCTCGATCCCGGTACCGATACCGATGTCGAGGGTTTCGCGGCCCGGTGCGGCGGCGGCGAGGTGGTCGATGAGTTCCGGGGGATAGGCGGGCCGTGTCCGGTCGTAGCGTTCGACGTCCACGCCGAAGGATTCCGCGGCCCGCCGATGCCGGTGAGGCTCCCGCCCCGAAGGTAGAGTGGGCATGCGCCCACCTTAAGTGGGCACTTGCCCACTCGTCAACGCAAAGGAGCCGTATGCCGACCGGGGTAGCTCTTCGCGCCGTGCGCGCGCAGTTGTTCGACGCCGCTGAACGGGTCCTGCTGCGGGACGGGCCGAGCGGGCTCACCAGCCGTGCCGTTACGACGGAGGCGGACTGCGCGAAAGGCGTGCTGCACCGGCATTTCGACAACTTCGACGCGTTCCTCGCGGAGTTCGTGCTGGACCGCGTCGAGAAGCTGGACGAAGAGAGCCTTCGGAAGGCCGTCGGTACCGGAACGGTCGTCGACAACCTGGCGGAGGCGCTCACGGCGGTGTTCGAGTCGGTCGCGGTCGCGATCGTCCCGCTCGTGATTTTCCGCGACGAACTGCGCGCCCGGTTGCGCCGCGAATGGCCTGCCGGAGTCCCGGTGCTGACCCAGGCCGCCGTGATGATCGCCGGTTATCTCAAGGCGGAACGCGAAAAGGGCAGGATCGCCGAAGACGCCGACGTCGACACGCTCGCGGCGACGCTCATCGGCGCCACGCACTTGCTGTTCGCCGACCGCACCGGCGCCGCCCCCGAGGCGGAGCAGGTGCGGAAGACGGTTGCTGCCGTCGTCGGCTCCGGGATCAGGCCTGCGCGGCGGTGACGGTGTGCCGAAGCAGCAGTGACGTCGTGACCGGGCCGACGCCGCCGGGGACCGGCGTGATCGAGCCCGCGATCTCCTCGACCGCGGCCTGGTCGACGTCGCCGACGAGTCCGCCTTCGGCCGTCGGGTTGGTTCCGACGTCGATCACCACGGCACCGGGCTTGACGTGGTCCGCGCCGACGAAGTGCGCGCGGCCGACAGCCACGACCAGGACGTCGGCGGTCTTGGTGACCGCCGCGAGATCCTTGGTGCGGGAGTGGCAGACGGTCACTGTCGCGTTCTCGCCGAGCAGCAGCAGCGCGGCGGGCTTACCGACCACGGTCGAGCGGCCCACGACGGCGACCTGGGCGCCGGACAGGGCGACCTGCTCCCGCTTCAGGATCTCCAGCACCGCGGCGGCGGTGGCGGGCGCGTAGGTCGGGAGGCCCGCGGTGAGGCGGCCGAGGCTGACCGGGTTGGCACCGTCGACGTCCTTGCGCGGGTCGATGTGCGCGCCGACGTCGTCCAGCGTCACGCCCTCGGGCAGCGGGGTCTGGCAGATGATGCCGTGGACCGCCGGGTCCACGGACAGCTTGTCGAGTTCGCGCGTGACGTCCTCGCCGGTCGGCTTCTCCAGCTGGACCACCCGGCAGTCGACGCCGACCTTCTTCGCGGCACGTTCGATCGAGCGCACGTACCAGGCGGTGGCGTCGTCGTCGGTCGGCACGAGCACGGCCAGTGTCGGGGCGGTGCCCGATTCGCGCAGCTTGGCGGCGGTCTCGGTGACTTCGGCGGTGATGGCGGCGGCGATCGCGCGCCCGTCGATCAGCGTCATCGGGCGATCCTCTCGCGAACCTGGGCCACGAGCGCGTCGGCGCGCCCGGCGGCGGGGGTGTGCTCGGCGAGGCGGGTCTCGGTCTCCTTGCGCAGCTGCTCGTCGGCCATCGACGCGAGGTTGACCTCGACGTTGACCACGGCCGACTCGAGCGCGGACTTGGCGGAGGAGGCGGCGACCGCGATGTCGGAGATGACGTTGGTGTTGGCGCCTTCGAGGATCGAGGCGGCGACGTCGATGACCTCGGCGGCGAGGGCGGCCGTCCGCAGCGGGACGTCGGCGGCACCGACCAGTGCGGCCTGGATCGCGGCGCTGCGGGCCTGCTTCTCCTCGTCGGTGGCCTTCGGGAGCTTGTACGCGGAGACCACCGCGTCGAACGCGGCGGCGTCGTCGGCGGCGAGGCCGAGCGCGCGACCGCGGAGGTCTTCGGCCTTGGCCAGTGCTTCGGTCATCGTCGCTTCGTGCTCGGCGTACTTCGGCTTGCCGATGGTCAGGTTGCACACCATGGAGACCAGGGCGGCACCTACGGCGGCGTTCATCGCGGCCGCCGCGCCACCACCGGGCGTCGAGGCCTTCGAAGCCAGCTCGTCGAGCCACTGACCGACCGGTTGAGCCTCCACGCGATTGTTCCCTTCCCGCTGGTTTTGCCGTCGCGCCGAAGCCTACCCGGGGCTTCCCGGACGGCCCGAAGGCCACCTTTCGTCGATGATCATCGACGAAAGGTGGCCTTCGGGAAGCGGGTCACGCGCGCTGGTACTCCTCCCAGGTGAGCTTCGGCGAGACGGCGGGGCCGTCGTCGGAACCCCGGCCGGCGAGGCCGTTGTAGCCGAGGTAGTAGTCACCGGCCTGGTGCTGCGCGCCGGACGACAGGTCCGGATCGGACAGTGCGATCGCGTGGATGTGGTAGGCGAAACCCTGGGCCGGAGTCCGGATCCAGGCCGCGAAGCCCACCTGACGCAGCTTTCGCGCGACGTCGGTCCGCGTGGCCGAGGACATCCCCTCGACGCCGATGTCCAGCGCGCCGCCACCGTCGTGCGTCCCGGCCGAAGCGCCGACGCCACCGGGGTTGTACGAGCCCTGCGTGATGGTGAGCTGCCTGCCGAGCAGACCCTCCGCCTTCACCAGCATCGCCTTGGTGCGGGTGTTCATCGCCTTGCCGTGGTAGGTCAGGCGGCTACCCGCCGAGACCGTCGCGGTGACGGTGTACCGGCCGTCGCCCAGCTTCTCGAGCGACGTCTTACCCGGCAGGCCGGAGGCGTCGATCCCGGTGTACCCCAACGACTTCTGATAGCTGGAATACGCCGTGATCGTCGATGTGCCGAAGTGGCCGTCGACGTATTGCTGGTCGAGCAGTCCCTTGGCGGCCAGCGCCTGCTCGACCAGCTGCACGCTGTCCTTCGCGCCCGGCGTCAAGGCGCTGTCAGCCCGGCGCGGGTCGATCTGCGCGGCCTTGAGCACCGCTTCCATGCTGGCCGCGGGCAACGCGGCCGCGGTCACTTCGGCGCTGGCCGGTGCGGCCACGCCGAAAGAGAGCGCGGTCGCTGTCGCGAGCACGGCTACCTTGGTCAACAATTCCTGCCTCCTGAACGAACTCGCCCGTTGTCCGGCCAGCATGAGCAGCGCGAGTACAAGGTCCGTACAAACGCGACCGCCCCCGGTCTTCCTATCGCCCGGTCGGGTGTCACTCCGGCGAAAAACCGGCGTGACCTGATATGACTTCCCGTGGACGCCGAAAGGTCGAGACCCATATGGTGCTACGTACTTCGCCACCCTCACGGGCTCATCTCAGACTGCTCGCCCCGGCGGACTCCGCACCTCCACCACGAAGACGGGACCGGTACGGCGAGATCGTCGATCGACGGCTGGCCGCGATCCTCGCCGCCGAAGACGTGGCGGAGGAACACGGACTGAGCGTGCACGTCCGGACCACCTGCTACGTGCACCGGTGCTGGGTGCATCAGTGCATCTCCGATCCGATGCACATCGTCGTCGTGACCGGGCACCGCTGGTGCCGCCGGTGCGATCGCACGGTCGTCGTCGAGGTCGACGAGACCATCCCGGGATCGGTCGAACTCTCCTGCGACGGCTGCGGCGTCCCGCCGGACACGGCCGCGAACCGCGAAGTGCTGCTGGCGTGCCGGACCAGCCTGAGTGCCATGCACGGCGGGGAAGCTTCGACGCTGTACGTCGTCCCGGACGCCTGAAGAGGCCGAATGGGTGTAGCCGGGCGGCAGGACGGCCGTATCCGGTGGGAGCCGTCGGGGCTAGTCAGTGGTTTGGACCACCACTGTTACCGAAGCGTGATCTGGACATATCGCCCGGACGGTTACTTTGTTGTGGCGCGCAACGAATTGCTTCGCCCGTGGATTTCCAACGCCGGAGGTGTCACGACGTGAACCGAATCCTTGTGCAGCCCAGACGACGGAAAGGGGGCCGGGGCGTGCTCGCCCTTGGCCTCTCCGCGCTCCTGATCGCAGCTGGTCTCGTCGGTGCCACCGCCGCCGCGGCCGCCGACTACAGCCAGAGCGCCGCGTCCTTGAATGCGACTCAGGCGCAGTTCTCCTTCACGCCGGCTACGACCGCGAGGTACGTCGATCTCCACTACACCGGCGTTCCGGGCGTGGGGCAGCAGAACGTCCGCATGACCGACGGCGGCGGCACGTGGCGGCACACCGTTGGTTCGCTCGCCACCGGCACGGTGCTCGACTACTGGTTCACCTACGAGAAGAGCGGGCCGCAGTACGACACGCCGCACTTCGGCTACACGCACGGCGGCAGCGGCACGACCGTCGCCACGCCGACGTTCGACCCGCCCGGCGGCAGCTATCCGAGTGCCCGCTCGGTGACGCTGTCGACCGCGACCGCCGGCGCGACCATCCGGTACACAGTGGACGGTTCCACGCCGACCGTGTCGTCCACTGTGTACACCGGGCCGATCACGGTCTCGGCCTCCTCCACGGTTTCCGCGATCGCGCTGAAGGCGGGCTCGGCCAACTCCTCGGTGGCATCGGCGAGCTACACGATCGGAACGACACAGGCGACCTGCCCGGCCCAGGCCGACGTCCCGAACTTCGGCCCGAACGTGCGGATCTTCGACCCCGGCATGTCGGCGCAGTCGATCCAAACCCGACTGGACGCGGACTTCAACCAGCAGAAGGACACCCTGACCGCGCAGTTCACCGAACGCCGGTACGCGCACCTGTTCAAGCCCGGTGTCTACAGCGGCATCCACGACGACGTCGGCTACTACACCTCCGTCGCCGGTCTCGGGCAGAACCCGGGCGACGTCGTGATCAACGGTGACGTGACCGTCGACGCCTTCAACGAGTCGGACAAGGGCGTGGCGCTGCAGAACTTCTGGCGCTCGACGGAGAACCTCGCCGTCGTCCCGAGCAGCGGCGCGACCCGCTGGGCCGTCGCACAGGCCGCGCCGTTCCGCCGGATGGACATCCGCGGCGGCCTGAACCTCTTCCCGGCCAGCTATGGCTTCGCCAGCGGTGGATACACGGCCGACAGCAAGGTTTCCGGTAAGACCGCGTCGATCTCGCAGCAGCAGTGGTACACCCGAGACAGCGGCTACGGCAGCTGGGAGGGTGGCGTCTGGAACATGGTCTTCTCCGGGACGAACGGTGCCCCGGCCAACACCTTCCCGAACCCGCCGGAGACGACGCTCGGCACTACGCCGGTGTCTCGCGACGTCCCGTATCTCTACCTCGACGGCTCCGGCAAGTACCGCGTGTTCCTGCCTTCCTTGCGCACCAACGCTTCCGGGCCGAGCTGGGCCAGCGGCAGCACGCCGGGCAGCTCGCTGCCGATGAGCCAGTTCTACGTGGTGAAGGCGGGGGATACGGCGTCGTCGATCAACACCGCGCTTTCCCAGGGCTGCAACCTGTTCTTCACGCCCGGCGTCTACCACCTCAACCAGACGCTGAACGTGAGCAAGGCCAACACTGTCGTCCTCGGCATCGGTTACCCGACACTGGTGCCCGACAACGGCGTCGACGCGATGCGGGTCGCCGATGTGGACGGTGTGCGGCTCAAGGGCCTGCTGTTCGACGCCGGCACGACCAACTCGCAGTCGCTGCTCACCGTCGGCCCGGCGGGCTCGACGGCGAACCACTCGGCCAACCCGACCACGTTGCAGGACGTCTTCTTCCGGATCGGCGGTCAGATCGCGGGAAAGGCGACGAACAGCCTGATCGTCAACAGCCGTGACACGATCCTCGACCACATCTGGGCCTGGCGGGCCGACCACGGCAACGCCGGTACCTACGGCTGGACGATCAACACCGGCGACACCGGCGTGGTCGTCAACGGCGACAACGTGCTGGCGACCGGTCTGTTCGTCGAGCACTATCAGAAATACCAGGTGATCTGGAACGGCCAGAACGGCAGGACGATCTTCTTCCAGAACGAGATCCCTTACGACGTCCCGGATCAGGCCGGGTGGAAGAGTCCCAACGGGCTCAACGGATACGCCGCCTACAAGGTGGGGGACAACGTGACCACGCACGAGGCGTGGGGCCTTGGCAGCTACTGCTTCTTCAACGACAACCCGGCGGTGAACCTGTATCACGCGTTCGAGGTGCCGAACCGCTCCGGCGTCCGGTTCCACAACATGGTGACGGTGTCGCTGAACTACAAGGGGACCATCACCCACGTGATCAACGACGCGGGGGCGGTGACCCCGCCGGGAACGACGCCGAGCAACCTGGTCAGTTACCCGTAGCGGTTGCCGCTCACGAGACTGCTGTTGAAGCGCGTGAAGGCCCCCTTCCCTCGGCTGAGCCGCGTGAAGGGGGCCTTCGCGCGGGCTTGCGGCAGGGTGTGGCGAGTGGACCCAATGTGGCATTGGGGGCGTTGAGTGGACCCAATGCCACATTGGGTCCACGTCCAGCTCTTCCCCCGCCGTTACCCGACCGCAAGTAGGGGACTACTTGCGGCCGGCAGGCGTATAACGCCCTATACTGCGCCGCGTCCGGCGACCGCCTCGGTGAGCGGTTAGGCTCCGTTTCATGATCAGCAGTAATGCGCCCACCGTCGTCGATGACCTGCGCGAACTCTTTCGTTCCGGTGTCACCAAACCGGTGGCGTGGCGGCGGACGCAGCTCATGGGGTTGCGCACGCTCCTGTCCGAACAGGAGGACGTCTTCCTCAAGGCGCTCTACGCCGACCTGCGCAAGAACGCCGTCGAGGCCAAGCGCGCGGAGATCGCGCTCGTGCGCAACGAGATCGACCACACGCTGGAGAACCTGGACTCCTGGCTGAACCCGGAGCCCGCCGACATCCCCGAGCCCCTGCGGCCGGGGAGTGGTCGCGTCGTGCGCGAACCACTCGGAGTGGCGTTGATCATCGGGCCGTGGAACTACCCGCTGCAACTGGTGCTCGCGCCGCTGGTCGGGGCACTGGCGGCAGGCAACTGCGCGGTCGTGAAGCCGAGTGAGCTGGCTCCGAACACCTCGGCCGCGATCGCCGAGCACCTGCTGAAGTACGTCGAAGGCGTGCGTGTCGTCGAGGGGGCGATCCCCGAGACGACGGCGTTGCTGGACCAGAAGTTCGACACCATCTTTTACACCGGGAACGGGACCGTCGGCCGGATCGTCATGACCGCGGCCGCGAAACACCTCACGCCGGTCACGCTCGAACTGGGCGGGAAGAGCCCGGCGATCGTCGTGCCGGGCGCGGATCTCGCCGTGACCGCGCAGCGGCTCGCCTACGGCAAGTTCGCCAACGCGGGCCAGACCTGCGTCGCGCCCGACTACGTCCTCGCGATCGGTGGCACCGGCCCGAAGCTGGCGGAGCACCTGGCCGAGACCGTCGAAGGAATGTTCGGCACGGACCCGGCCACCAGCGACTCCTACGGCCGGATCATCTCGACCCGGCACTACGACCGGCTTGCCGCGCTGCTGGACAACGGAACCGCGGTCGTCGGTGGCAAGGCCGACCGTGGCGAGAAGTACATCGCGCCCACCGTGCTCACCGACGTCTCTCCGGATGCTCCGGTGATGCGAGACGAGATCTTCGGTCCGATCCTGCCGATCATCGACGTCCCCGACGTCGACGCGGCGCTGGCGTTCGTCAACGCACGCGACAAGCCGCTGGCGTTGTACGCCTTCACCGAGTCGGAGGAGACGAAGCGCCGGATCGAGACGGAGACGTCGTCGGGCGGGCTGGTGTTCGGCGCGGCGATCATCCACCTCGCGGCGCCCGACCTGCCGTTCGGCGGGGTCGGGGAGAGCGGGATGGGCCGCTATCACGGCCGCTACTCGATCGACAACTTCAGCCACGTAAAGGCCGTGCTGGACAAGCCGCTCGCCTGAGGGTCGCTTCGTCGACTAGAACGGTCCAGCCAGTTCGAGTCCGACTTCTGACAGTGATTCCATCGGTCTGTCGAGACTGGAGTCGGCCAATGGGATATCTAACAATGGGGTCTTCGGGATCGCGTCTCGCGCTCGTTCATACAAAGCCAGGCACGGGTGCAAAGGGCGGAGGGAAGATTGATAAAGGAGGCCGTCGAGAGATCTCACTTGACGCTCGCCTTCCTGGTTCAGATAGACGGCGTTCTGCCCTCGGTAATGCAGGTAGATTTCTCGCGACCATCGTCTGGCGAGATCGTGATTGCCACTGAAGATTGCCGAATTTCCTCTTGCGGAAGTGATCCAGGATGAATTCAGATCCAATAGGAACAGTGATCGCTTTGTCCTGAACACTGTGAAGTGTGGATCGTGGCGATGTCGGTTGACTCTCCGTGTCTTCTGAAACAGTTCCAGCAGGCAGGTGTGCAGGGTCGCTTGATCGTGGGGCGCGCCGTACATGATCCCGCGACGCGGATGAGGCCCCGCCGGCGGCGGATGGTGGTCGAACCGGGCGTGCACCGGCCCATAGAAGCGGAACGCGTTCCAGTTTGCCGGATACGGGCCACGCCGGAAGTAGGCGCGGGCGAGAGGCTCGTCTGGGTCGATGAGCTTGAGATGTCGCTCCGTGAGGATCGGGAAGTGGTCGCGGCGGGGCAGCGGCAGATTTTCACTCATGGCCACATTCCGAATTCGTTGGCCATGGTGACCACTATGCTGCTGTCGAATCCCTCCTTAAGCCATTGCAGCGGTGTCCACGTCCGTCCGCGAGACTCCAGCTCAACCGTGGGATTGTTCAGGAACCCCACCACTTCCAAGACTGTCAGATCCGGAGGCAGTGCTGGCAGTACGTCTTCAAGGCCGCTTATATACCCGGCTTCGGTGAATTGGAAAACAGGAATTCTGCGTATTCCGAAGACGTCGATGGAAAAGATCGACCTGTCCTTGAGTCGGGCGATGATCTCTGTGCGGTTGCATCCTATTTGCTCTGCGGCCTCGGCGATCGTGTAGCTCGATTCGACCAGCTTCGAGTATTCGGCTGCTGCCCTGAGGGAAGAACGTTCTTGCCACGGGGGCGCCTTGACGTCTGTGATCCCCATGTCATGCAGCAGGTTGAGCTCCCTGGTTGTCAGCCGACTCGGTTGGGGCGCTGTGAATTGTTCGTCGGCAAGCCATTCGAGCCACGAGACCAGATGGTCAATATCAAGCCGCATCCGTTGTGCGACCTGTTCTAACCTGTGCAGAACGCTCGGAACATCATCATGCGTCGCAAACCGCGGAGTGGCGGTGAGTTCTGGTTCGTCTCGTGTCAGGTCGGCGAGCAGTACGGTCGACCCGCCTTTGGTCGTAAGCGTCTTCTGCGTCATCGAACCTCCGCCCGGCTTCGCTTGTAATGTCAAGTGCCAGGAAGTCGGAGGTGGCGGCCTGCTCGTTACGCAGAGCTATTTACCCGGCGATGTCGATTTCCGAAAGTTACCGGATCGCGATCAACAAGGCTGTCGGTTCGGGTCGGCGGACCCACACGTCCGGCTCACCGCACCGCCTGAACTGCGATGTCCCCAATGCCACATTTGAGACGCTCAGCGTCTCAAATGTGGCATTGGGGACATCGGCCTCGCCCCTCACGAGGCGGAACGCGGCACCGGCGGCGGTGGAACCGTCTTCGCCAGCACGATGTCCGCCAGCCGGATCGTCGCGAGACCGCGTTTGGTTTCGACGGTGCATTCCGCGTCGTCGCGGGAGCGCAGGTAGCCGAGCGCGTCGGTGAACCCGCCTTCGATTCGGTAGCGCACGACAACTCGCGTGCCGACCGGGACGTCCGGCAGGGTCATCGGTTCAGGTGCGCGGTGAGCTCGTCGTCGCTCGGTTCGACCAGGTGGGTGCCGTCCGGCCAGACGAGGGTCGGGATCCGCCGCTCACCGTTCTGCAGTGCTCGCACGGTCTCTTCGGCGCCGGAGTCCGCCTCGACGTCGATGTAGTCGTACTCGACACCCTTGGCGTCCAGCAGGGCGCGGCTGCGTTTCACGTCGGGGCACCAGCCGGCGCCGTACACGGTGAGGTCGCTCATGGATCACAGCATGCCAGGTCGCGGTCCGGCGGCGCGTTCGGCGAGGGCCGAACGGTCCGCGAGCCCGGTCTTGGCTAGCAGGCTCGCGACGTGTTTTTCGACCGTCCTGGGGGAGATGTGCAGCCGGGCGCCGATGTCCTTGTTGCCCATCCGCTCGGCGAGCAGCACCAGCACCTCGTACTCGCGCACGGTGACGCCGGACGCGCGCAGGTCGCCGGGGACGCGGTCGACACCGGCACGGCGTTGCCGGACGGGCGCGCCGAGTTTGCGGAGCAGGCTCCGGCAGGTGGCCGCGACCGCCTGGATGTCCCGGCCGTGGAAGTACTCTTCGGCCTGCTTGAGCCAACCTGTCGGATCGCCCCAGCCGTCGGCGGCGGCCGGTTCGGCGATCAGCCGGAGGCCGAGGTGCCGGGCAAGGGGGTAGGGCGCCGACGTCTCCAGTGCGGCGGCCACCGCTCGCTCGGCTTCGGTCGCGTCGCCTCGCCTGCCGTGCTCGACGGCGTGCGCGAATTCGACGAACTGCCGGTTCCACCGCATCCCGCTCACGGCGGCTCCGTCCTCGGGGCACGCGGCGCCACCGAGGGTGTCGACGAGCGTTCTGAGCCCGTGCTGCCCGGCGAGGTGGAACCGGCTCGGCCGCCGGTCCTCCAGTTCGGTCACCTGCGCGAGTTCGCGGCGTGCCCGGTCGAAGTCCTCCTCGAGCAGTGAGCAGAAGACCCGCGCCAGCCCGATGCTCAGCACCATCTCCTGCGCGTTCTCGCCGCCGCTCTCCCGGAAGTCCTCGAGCGCCTGTTCCATCGCCGGGCGGTCCGCCCGGTGCCCGGCCGACATCGCCCTGGTCATATGCGCGTAGTGCAGCAGCGCGGTCAGCCGGAGCCTGCCGAGTACGGCGAGGTTCTCGTCCAGCAGCGCGTGCGCGGTCTCGAACTCGCTGCGCAGGATCGCGTGCATGGTGCGCACGGAGTCGACCGCGCAATGCAGCGTGATCGATCCGGTCCGCTGCGCGTCGGCGCGGGCGAGCAGCAGGGTCTGCTCGTCGCCGGTCATCAGCACGCGATGCCCGCCGAGCCGGACCAGCGCCTGGGTGCGGAGGTGGTGCAGGTGGTTGTCCTCGGCGGTCCGCCGCGCGAGCTGCATGTAGTGCTCGGATTCGGTGAGGTCCCGCGACAGCGCGAGCATGCCGAGCACCTGGAGCGCCTGGCAGACGACGAACGGCTGCGCGGTCTCCTCGGCCACCTTCCACGCCTGGCGCGCGAGCCGTTCCGCCGTGCCGGCCCGGCCGGGGACGTCGAGCCAGAGGTTCGCTTCGACGGCGTCGAGCGCGGCCTGCTGAGCGGGAGAGATCGCCGAACCGAGGGGAGCGCGGGCACGTTCGATCTGGCCGAGGCATTCGTCGTGCCGTCCGGCGATGTAGGCGGCCCACGCCAGCTGGGTGTGCAGTTTGGCGGCTCGTTCGAGTGTCCCGATCTCGCCGAATCCGGCGGAGAGCTCGACGGCGCGGTCGAATTGGCCGGTTTGCCCCAGTGCGTACAGCAGCGTTTCCAGCACCTCGGCACGATCACCCGCGTCGGCCCCGGCGAGCAGGTCGACGGCCTTGGTGAGCATCGTGACCGCGGAGTCCGCGGCACCGGCATCGAGGGCGCGACGACCGGTTTCGGCGAACAGCCGACCCGCCGCCCGTTCGTCCAGCGCGGTCAGCCGGAGCGACGCGACGAGCGCGCACAGATCGCCCGGCAGTCCCGGGTACAGCTTCTCGACGGCGTCGGCGGCCTGACGGGCGAGCGCCGCCTTCCGCGCCGGGGACTGGCGCTCCAGCAGCGCTTCCGCGGTCAGCGGATGGCGGAAGGCGTACCAGCCCGGCGTCGTCTCGTCGGTGGTCACCAGGTTCGCCGAGACCGCGGCGGTCAGGTGGTTGTGCAGGGTCCGGTCGTTCATGCCGGTGACCGTCTGCACCACCGACAGCGGGAATCGGCGGCCGATGATGGCGGCGACCGACAGCAGTTCACCCGCCTGTTCGCCGAGTTGCTCTATCCGGACGCCGATACTGGTGACCAGCGCGGCGGGCACGCGGGCGCGGAGTTCGCCGATGACGCGCCAGCCGTCCCGGCTCTCGACCAGCAGGCCGTCGTTCACCATGCCGTGGAGCAGCTCCTCGACGATGAACGGCAGACCGGCGCTGTTGCGCCACAACAGTTCCGCCGCCGGCGCCGGCAGATACCCCGGTTCGGTCTCCAGGCAGGCCGCGGCGAGCTTGCGGGTGTCGGCGAGGCCGAGCCTGCCGAGTTCGAGGATCGCGCAGCTCATCCGCTGGGCACCGGAGGTCGCCAGGTGGAGGGCGTCGGAGGGTTCGTTGCGGAGCGTGCCGACGAACAGGGTCTGCGCCGCGGACAGGTTGTCGACGAGGTATTCGAGGATGAACAGCGTTTCGGCGTCGGCGTCCTGGAGGTCGTCGAGGACCAGGAGCGCGCCGCGGTCTCGGCTGGTGACGGCCAGCAGCCGGAACACGGCTTCGGCGAGGACCATCAGGGAGCCCGATTCCCGCGGCCGGTCGCCTTGGCTCCAGTCGGGGATGAGCTGGGCGAGCACCGGGATGAACGGGTCGAGTTCCGCCACCTCTGGCGGGCCGCCGCCGCGGAAGTGCGAGAGCAGTGCCTGGGTCAGCGGACGGAACGGGACGAGCGGGCCGATCGAGCTGGCCCTGCCCTGGAGGACCGGGATATCCGCGGCGACCGCTCGCGAAGCCGCTTCGATGGCGAGCCGGGACTTGCCGATTCCGCCTTCGCCCACGAGAAAGATCGCGCCGCCGCGGCTGGCGATGGCGCGATCGAGAGCTCCGGAGAGCTCGGCCAGTTCGGCGTCGCGGCCGATCACCCGCGACGAACGGATCCCCACCGCCGTGACTATAGCGAGCGGATTCCCGTGCTACGGCGAAGAGTTGATCACGAAGGCGGGCGGCGCGTGCCCGCCTTCGTGAGACTTTGTCAGATCCAGCCGCCGGTGAAGACGCTGACCACGGACGGCGAGCCGGGGTCGCCGGACAGGGTGGCGAGCGGGTTGGCGCTCAGCCGCGGTTTGCTGCCCGAGAGTGCGTGGTTGCGCGAGCCGACCTCGAGGGCGCGCGGCAGGTTCACGGCGCCGAGGGCGTCTTCGGTGGCGTGCAGATCTCTTTCGTACATTCGGGTTTTCTCCTCATACTCGGTTTGACGGCGGAACGATGGTGGCCGCCGGATGCGGCCGGTCGGGGCGGAGCAGCAGTGCGGACGGGACCCGGTCGCCGAATCCCAGCCGCAGCAGCCCGTAGCCGATGCCCGCCAGACCGCTCAGCAGCCCGGGCGAGGGGATCGCGCCGGGGGTCCCGCAGCGCGCACCGCGCTGGTCGACGGCGGCGAACAGATGCCCGGTCCGCCGCCGTACCGCCGCGGCGGCGCCAGTGTGCCCGTTCTCCGCCAGCACGCACAACACTTCCAAGACTCCGGACTCGCCGTGGCACAGGCTGAGATCCCGCAAGGGTGCCCCGTCGGACAATCGTTTGACGGTCCGGTCCAGTTCCAGGGCACTGGCGGGATCGGGCAGGTGAGCCGCCAGACCGAGAGTGGCACCCGCGAGGCCGTCGCACCAGCCGCCGGTGCTTTCCGCCCGATCGTCCGCCTTTCCGGGCGGTTCTTCGCCGGTCCGGTCGGCTGCCCGCAGGACCCAGTCGATCCCGGCGGAACCGTGCGCGAAACCTGTCCCTTGTGGACGTTCGCGGTCGAGCAGCCGTTCGGTGTAGCGGTCCGCTCGCGTCAGCGCCGTCTCCAGTCCTGTTTGGACATACACCGAGCGCATCGAGGCGACGCCGCCCGCGAGTCCCGTCGTGAATCCGGACGGCGTCTCGGCGGTGGTGTCGGGCATCAGTTCGACGGCCTGTTCGATGAGGTCTCCGGCGGGAAGGCCGACCAGGGTGCTGAGCCGGGCGATCGTGTACGCGACGCCGCCGAGCCCCAGGAGCCCTCCGCAGCCGGCTGTGGCGGCCAGCTCACGGTCGGCCCGGAGCGTGGAGAAGAGGCCGGGGAGCGGCGTGATCGCATACGTGGCCAGGTCGCGGTAGCGCGCGATCCCGGTCAGCTCGGCGAGCTGGGCGAGGAACAGGGCGACGCCGCAGTAGCCCTCGCCGAGACCCGCGCCCATCGGCAGCACGGTCCAGTAGCGGTCGTCGACGAGTTCGATGCCGAGCCAGTTGGAGCGGCGTTCGTCGGAGAAGGCGGTGGCGACGAGGTGATCGGCGATCCCGCACGCGGCGACCAGCAGCCGTTCCGCGTCGGGCGCCTGGTTCGGCACCGCCGTTTCGACGGTCTCGCCACCACTGTGCTGCCCGGCGGTCGCCGTGCTGATGGCGAGGGTGGCCGAGATCAGCCACTCCTGGTCGCGCTGGTCGAGCGGGTCCATGTCGGCGACCTTCGCGAGCACGGTGTCCAGCGACGGCCGGTCGACGACGCCCTCGACGCTGTCGCCGCGTGAATCCAGCAGCGACGTCGAGCCGGGGTTCGAGGTGAACATCGGGACGTCGCCCGCCCACAGGTCGGCCCGCTCGTGCGGCACGAGCCGGAGGAGCTTCTCCTCGCCCGCCGAGTCTTCTTCCAGCAGGTCGAACGCGTGGTCACGGTCGGCGGCGTCGCGCAGGAGGTCGGGATGGGTGGTCTCGTCCAGCAGGCGGAAGTAGAAGTTCGTCGGCCGGATGAGCACCCGGGTGGGGTCTTCGGCGCAGCGCCGGAGATGCTCGGCGAGTTCGTCCCGCGCGCTGGAGATCGCGTCGTAGCCGAGCCGGAATCCGGCCAGCAACGCCGCACTGTGCTCGACCGGGGCGATGTCGCGGCCGTCGAGGCGCGGCAGGTTGTTCCCACCCGCGAGTTCGCCGGGCACGCGGACCAGCCGCATCCGGTCGGTGCCGGGATCGGCCCAATCGACCCGGTCGGTGGGCAGCCTGCCGCCGCGGCCCGCGAGCCCGGAGATGTCGACGGCGCTGTGTTCCCCGGCGAAGAGCTGGGGGAGCAGCAACGTGCGCTGGACCGATCGCGCCAGCATCGCGGCCGCCGGGTCGCCGTCCGTCGGAACGGCGGGCGAGGGTTGGAAGAGCGTCTCGATGTCGATCAGCACCGGCTGGTCGCCGCTCGCGATGATGTTCTCGTAATGCACATCGGTGGCGTCGAGCGCGTGCAGGAGCGCCAGCAGGATGCCCTGGCGGCGGTAGAACCGGTCGACGTCGGCGATGTCGGCGCACGGCCGGTGCTCGACGAACCGCAGCCAGCCGTAGCCGTCGCGCGGAAGTGCGTCGGCGGTCCGCAGTTCGAGGCCGGGAAGTCGTTTGTTGAGCCGTTCGACGACCTCGGTGAAACGCTCGTGCAGGATCAGCGGGCGGGGTTTGTAGATCACCTTGGCGCCGCTGGAGAAGCGGAGCAGTTTGACCGAACGTCCTCGCGCGTGCGAGTCGCCGATCCCGCCCGCGACCTCGACGAGCGTGCCGAGTTCACCGTCCGCGACCGAGCAAGGGAGAGCGGCGGCGTCGGCGGAGAAGCGGGTCAGCATCTCGGCATGGGCTTCGGCGGCGTGGAGACAGGCCTGCGCGATCAGCCGGGCCAGAACCGGGTACTCGCCGAACAGCCGGACGAGCCCGGCCGGAGTGGACTGCTGCCGCACGAAGTCCGCGAAGCGTTCTTCAGGCGTTTCGCCCTGGAGGGTCCCGGCCTTGCGGGCCCGGTGGAGTTCGAGGACCAGGGTGCGGACAGAGAGCTTGAGCAGATGCTGGTCGAGTTGAGCCGCGAAGCCCCGGCGGAGTGCGCCGACGTCCGCGTCGGCGAGTCCATCGGGAACCGCTTCACGGTAGGCGGTCTCGACGAACGACCTGAAGACCCCGGCGAACGCGAGACGCCAGTCACCGACTGGGGGGCGCTCCGGCAGAAGCGCGGTGACAGCGTGTTCGGCGAAGTCGGCCCATGCGGGCTTGTCCGTTGTCCGTTCGCGCGGGGTCTGGCCGTGCACCCACCACTTCAGCAGCAGGGACGTCGCCGATGGCTGGGGCGTCACAGCAGTGATGCTTTCAGTTCGGCGGTGCCCGCACATGGGGGTGCGTCCCCCACATTCAGCGCACGCACGAAGGTGCCCGGAGAGTGACGCTCATCTACCGCAAGTAGTCGACTACTTGCGGTAGGAGGAGTGACCCGTCGCCCCTGAATATGGGGTCCCGGTACCCATGCGCCGGGACCGGTCCCGGGCACACCATGGTCTGGTGGCGGGGGAGTCGGGGCGATCGTAGGGGGATCGCCGCGATGCCGGGCGCGGGCCGGTTCACTGGGGGTGCGGCCCGCGCCGCGGGAGTGGGTCTTCACATGTGTCCACGCGGCGGTCGTGACGGGTCGGGGCGGCCCACCAATGGTAGGAATGCCTGGTGACCGAACCGAATCTGATCGAAGCAGCCGCCGAAGAGGCAGTCACCCTCACCAGTGAACTGATCCGCATCGACACCACCAACACGGGTGATCCCGACACACTCGTCGGTGAACGCGCCGCGGCGGAGTACGTCGCCGAGAAGCTCACCGACGCGGGCTACGAGATCACCTATGTCGAGTCGGGCGGCAAGGACCGCCACAACGTCATCGTCCGGCTGCCGGGCGCCGACCCGTCGCGGGGCGCGCTCCTGATCCACGGTCACCTCGACGCCGTCCCCGCCGACGCTTCCGAGTGGTCGGTGCACCCGTTCTCCGGCGCGATCCAGGACGACTACGTCTGGGGCCGCGGCGCCGTCGATATGAAGGACATGTGCGGAATGGCGCTCGCGCTCGCCCGCCACTACAAGATCAACGGCATCGTTCCGCCGCGTGACCTCGTCTTCGCGTTCCTCGCCGACGAAGAGGCGGGCGGTAAGTACGGCGCGCAGTGGCTGGTCGAGAACCGGCCCGAGCTGTTCGAGGGCGTCACCGAGGCGATCAGCGAGGTCGGTGGTTTCTCGATCACGCTGAAGGACAACGTCCGCGCGTACCTCATCGAGACGGCCGAAAAGGGCATCCGCTGGATGAAGCTGCGGGTGCGCGGCACCGCGGGCCACGGCTCGATGATCCACCGCGACAACGCCGTCACCAAGCTGGCCGAGGCCGTCGCCAGGCTCGGCAACCACCGCTTCCCGCTGGTCATGACCGACTCCGTCCGCGAGTTCCTGGACGGCGTCACCGAGATCACCGGCTGGGACTTCCCCGAGGACGACATCGAGGGTTCCGTCGCCAAGCTCGGCAACATCTCCCGGATGATCGGCGCGACCCTGCGCGACACGGCGAACCCGACGATGCTCACCGCGGGCTACAAGTCCAACGTCATCCCCTCGGTCGCGGAGGCTTCGGTCGACTGCCGGATCCTTCCCGGCCGTCTCGAAGCCTTCAACGCCGAGCTGGAGGAGATCCTCGGCCCGGACATCGAGAAGGAGTGGATGGAGCTGCCGCCGGTCGAGACGACCTTCGACGGCGCCCTCGTCGACGCGATGACCAACGCGGTCCTCGCCGAGGACCCTGGCGCTCGCACACTTCCGTACATGCTCTCCGGTGGCACGGACGCGAAGTCGTTCCAGTCCCTCGGGATCCGCAACTTCGGGTTTGCCCCGTTGCAGCTGCCCGCGGACCTCGACTTCTCGGCGCTGTTCCACGGGGTCGATGAGCGGGTCCCGGTCGACGCGCTGAAGTTCGGCGTGCGCGTGCTCGACCGCTTCCTCCGCTCAGTCTGATGCCCGGTCTGCTGGTCGCCGACGGAACACCCCTGCATTTCGAGCGCTGGGGTGAGCCGTCGGCACCGGTGACCGTGGTTCTCCTCCACGGGTACGCCCTCGACAGGCGGAGCTGGCGTGCCGTCGCGCCGGTGCTGGCGGAAGCCGGGGAGGAGCCGATCGCGGTCCTGGCCTACGACCAGCGCGGGCACGGCGAATCCGGCGACGTCCGGCCGGCGTCGGCGACCATGGGGCACCTCGCCGACGACCTGGCCGAGGTGCTGGACAAGGTGGTTCCCGACGGCCGGGTCGTCCTGGTCGGCCACGACATGGGCGGCCTCGCGATCCTGTCGCTCGCCCAGCGCCACCCGGACGTCTTCGCGGCGAGGGTGGCGGGAATCGGGCTGCTCGCCATGTCGGCGGGCGGTGTCACGCCGGACGCGATCTGGCCGAACGCGCTCGGAAAACTCGGCCGGGACCTGGAAATGGTCTTCGGGACGAAGCTGATCGGCCTGGTGCGCGAGCATACGAGCAAGGCGGTGACCGCCGGGCTGCGCTGGTGGCTCTTCGGGGACGACCCGGTACCCGGCGACGTCGAACTGACCGTGCGGATGATCCGCGGCAACTGGCCGCAGACGGTGTCCGCGTTCCGGCCAGCCTTGGACGCCTACACGCGGGAATCGGCGTTGTCGCAGGTCGGCGCGGTGCCGGTGACCGCGATCGTGGGGGAGCGCGACAAGCTCGTGCCCACGGCGGACGTCGAGGAACTGGCGGGTGCGGTGGAGAACGGGACGTCCGTGGTGCTGCCCGGTGTCGGGCACGTCGTCCCGCTGGAGGCCGCGCCGCAGGTGGTGCCGCGCCTTCTGGCCCTGGCGAACCAGGCCCGCCGACAAACCTAGCTTCCTTGACAACTTCTCTTTTCGGTGGCACCTTCATGCCATGTTCTCCGTAGCGGTGATCGAGGACGCGGAAGCGGCCGAAGTTTCGCTGGACCCGGTCCGGGCCCGGCTGCTCGCCGAACTCGCCGAACCGGCGTCGGCGACGATGCTGGCCGGGCGGGTGGACCTGCCGAGACAGAAGGTGAACTACCACCTGCGCGCGCTCGAGAAGCACGGGTTGGTCGAGCTCGTCGAGGAGCGGCGCAAGGGCAACGTCACCGAGCGCATGATGCGCGCGACGGCGTCGTCCTACGTGATCTCGCCGACCGCGTTGTCCGCGGTGCAGCCCGACCCGGCCCAGTCTCCGGACCGGCTCTCCGCGCGCTGGCTGCTCGCGGTGGCGGGCAGACTGGTGCGCGACGTCGGCGTGCTGATCACCGGTTCGACCAAGGCACGCAAGCGGGTCGCCACCTTCGCGATCGACGGCGAGGTGCGGTTCTCTTCCGCCGAGGACAGGGCGGCGTTCGCCGAGGAACTCACCGTCGCGATCACGAACCTCGTGAGCAAATACCACGACGAAGGCGCCGAGCAGGGCCGCGACCACCGGATCGTCGTCGCCGTCCACCCGAGCGTCAAACCCGAGCCCGAGGAGCACTGAATGGGCCACGAATTCGAAGTCACCGACCGCCTCGAGATCGACGCGACGCCGGAGCAGGTCTGGGACGCGATCGCGACCGGCCAGGGGATCACGTCGTGGTTCATGGGGCGCAACGAGGTCGACGGCGGTGTCGGTGGCACCGTGAAGACCGCGTTCGGCGGCTACGAACCCTCGTCGGCGATCACCGCGTGGGATCCGCTGGAACGGCTCGTCTACGGCACGGAACCCGGGCCGGACGGGCGGTTCGTCGCCTACGAGTTCCTCATCGAGGGCCGCGCCGGCGCCAGTACCGTACTGCGGACCGTGACGAGTGGCTTCCTCCCCGGCGACGACTGGGAAGACGAGTTCGAGGCGATGACCGCGGGCGGCGAGCTGTTCTTCCGCACGCTGATCGAGTACCTGACCACGTTCCCGGGGCGGAGGGCCGAGCCGCTGACGGTGTTCGGTCCGATGATCGAAGACTGGGATCGCGCGTGGCTCACGCTCGGCAGGGAACTCGGCCTGGCGGGGCGGCCGGAAACGGGGGACCGGGTCCGGCTGTCGACCGGCTCGGTGTCCACTGTGGAGGGAGAGGTCTACCTGGCGAACGAGCAGACGGTCGGGATCCGGACCCCGGACGCGCTCCTCCGGTTCGTCCGCGGCTTCCGGGGGCCGATGGTCGCGATGCATCACCTGTTCGGCGAGGTCGACCCCGAAAAGCAGGAGAAGATCTGGGCGGACTGGCTCGCCCGCGTGTTCAGGTGATCAGGCCGGGCAGGGGTGTGGCGGTGCGCTTGCGGCGCAACCACACCCTCCGCGTCCCATCGGAGTAGAGCCGGACGGTCGAGAGCTCCCAGCCGGCGAACTCGGCGTGGATCGACAGCTGTGTCGCCGCCGCCCGCCTGGAAACACCGGGAGGCAACTGCAGCCGCCGGTACTCCCAATCCCCTTCGACCACCGCCTCGTCCACCACTGTCATGGCGTGATCACCTGGATCCCTTCTCCGATGGCCGAGCCGACGACCACGCGGCCGCCCTGCTCGTCGACGGTGACCGAATCTGGCTGCCGCAGCGTGGGGAACCGGTGCTTCTCGATCGGTTCCCCGCCGCGGACGTCGAAGCCGACGACCTCGTTGCGTTCGGTGAGGGTGACCCAGGCGAGGCCACGGGTGCGGTCGTAGGCGATGCCGTACGCCCCGCCGGGGACGGGGTAACGCTGGCGCAGCAACAGCGGCGTCGTGGAGAACGCCAGCAGCGCGCCCGCTCGCGCGTCGGTGACGAAGACGCGCCCGAGGTCGTCGGTGACCGCGTTGGCCGCGCCGTCGCCCGCGCGCAGGCCTTCGCCGATCTTGCCCTCGGCCAGGTCGACCGAGAACAGGGCCGTGCGCAGCTTGTCGAGGACGACCACGCCGTCACCGGTGTTCAGGACGTCGTCGGCGCTGTAGAGCTGGCCGGTGATGCTCTTCGGGCCCGCGTTCTTAGACAGCACCTCGACAGTCTTGCGGTCGCGGACCGAGACCAGCGTCGCGTCGCCGTCGGTGAGCCCTGCCGACGGCTGCCCCGCGACCGGGACCGTCTCCAGTGCGCCGCCGGGCAGGGAGACCTTCGCCAGGACGCTCTTGCCGGGAACGCTGGCGAGCACCTGCGAACCGGAGACCGTGAGCCGCTCCGCCGGACCGGGCAAGGCCACGGTCGTCTTCGGGGCGTCGAGGGAGGCGAGATCGTAGATGCGCAGCGAAGGCGGCTCCGAGACCGCGACGACGAGCGTCTTGGTCGCCTCATCGGTGACCAGCGCCTTCACTCCCGGCCCGGCGAACACCGAACCCGCGGGTTTGACCATCACGGCGGGGGAGACCGCCGCTGTCACCGCGACGGGGTTCTGCACGACCTGCAAGGTGTCGTTCGGGGTGTCGTCCGTACTACAGGACGAGAGCACCAGGGCACCGGCGAGCGGGATCGCGATCCGGGAAACGGCGGACAGCCGACCCACCTTGGTGCCTCCACCTGCTATTCGTCGAACGGACCTGTCCAGCATCCCCCAGGAACCCCACCGCGTCACGTCTGTGTCACCCAACAGTCACCTAATCCAGTAATCGGGACGGCTCAAAGGCCGCGTTCGGGGTAGCCGACCTCGATCGCGCTGACGTCGTCGAGCGCAGAGCGGATGGCGGGCGGGAGCGTGATCTCCTCTGCCGTGAGCGACCCGGTCAGCTGACCGGTGTCACGGGCTCCGACCACGGGCGCGACCACTCCCGGCCGGTCGCGGACCCACGCCAGCGCGACGGCCAGCGGCGAGGTCCCGAGGCCGTCGGCGGCGGTCGCGACCGCCTGCACGATCCTGGCCGCGCGTTCGGTCCGGTGATGTTCGACATAGCCCGCGAAAACACTCGACGCGCCACGTGAATCGGCGGGCGTCCCGGTGCGGTACTTGCCGGTGAGCACGCCACGGCCGAGCGGCGCCCACGGCAGGATCCCGATGCCGTGGTGCTCGGCCGCCGGCACCACCTCGCGGTCGATCCCGCGCTCCAGCAGCGAGTACTCGACCTGCGTCGAGACCAGCCGCGCGACGGCGGAGCTGCGGGACGCCGCGGTCGCCAGCTGCCAGCCGGAGTAGTTGGAGACGCCGACGTAGCGCGCCTTGCCGGTGGTCACGGCGTAGTCGAGGGCGGCGAGCGTCTCGTCGACCGGCACGGTGGTGTCCCAAGCGTGCAGCTGCCAGAGGTCGATGTGGTCGGTGCCGAGGCGGCGCAGCGAACCGTCGAGCGCGGTGAGCAGGGCACCGCGCGAGGCTCCGCCGCCGAACGGGCCGTCGGCGCGGCGGGCGACGGCCTTGGTGGCGAGCACGATGTCGTCACGGGGGACCAGGTCCCCGAGCAGGGCGCCGAGGACGCGTTCGCTCTCGCCCTCGCTGTAGATGTCGGCGGTGTCGACCAGGGTGCCCCCGGCGTCGACGAACGCGACCAGCTGGCTGGCCGCCTCCTCCGAGTCGGTGTCGCCACCCCACGTCATGGTCCCGAGGGCCATCCGCGAGACCCGCAGTCCCGACCGGCCGAGCTGTCGCTTTTCCACGACGGGCGAGCCTAGCCGGAAGGCAAGTGCGGGACACGGAGCAGGTGAGCGTGTCGTGATCGAGTACCACCGGCCGGGTCACCGCGGTGTCAACACCCTGAACGGAGGAGTGACACTCCGATGGATACATTCACGCCGTGCGACTCGGACTGAATTTGGGCTATTGGGGCGCGGGCAACGACGCGGCCAACCTGGCATTGGCGAAGAAGGCGGACGAACTGGGCTACGCGGTCGTCTGGGCCGCGGAGGCGTACGGCTCGGACGCGCCGACGGTGCTGGCGTGGGTGGCGGCACAGACCTCCCGGATCGACGTCGGCAGCGCGGTCCTGCAGATCCCCGCGCGGACCCCGGCGATGACCGCGATGACCGCCGCGACCCTGGACACGCTGTCGGGCGGGCGCTTCCGCCTCGGCCTCGGCGTTTCCGGCCCGCAAGTGTCCGAAGGCTGGCACGGCGTGAAGTTCGCGTCGCCGCTCGGCCGCACCCGCGAATACGTCGAGATCGTCCGCAAGGCGCTGGCCCGCCAGCGGGTCAAGTACGACGGCGACCACTTCCAGCTGCCCCTGCCCGACGGGCCCGGCAAGGCACTGACGCTGACCGTGCACCCCGTGCGCGAAGAGATCCCCGTGTACCTGGCCGCCATCGGCCCGAAGAACCTCGAACTGACCGGCGAGATCGCGAACGGCTGGCTGCCGGTGTTCTTCTCGCCCGAGCACGCCGGAGAGCAGCTGAAGCTGATCCAGGCCGGTGCGGAGAAGGCCGACCGCACGCTGGACGGCTTCGACGTCGTGCCCACCGTCCCGCTCGTGGTCGGTGACGACTGGAAGGCCTGCGCCGACGCGGTCCGCGGGTACGCGGCGCTGTACCTCGGCGGGATGGGCAGCCGGGAGAAGAACTTCTACAACCAGCTCGCCTGCCGGATGGGCTTCGAGCGCGAAGCGGCCGACGTCCAGCAGAAGTACCTGGGCCGGGACTACGAGGGCGCCATGGCGGCCGTCCCGCTGGAGTTCATCGACGCGACATCGCTGCTGGGACCCAAGGAACGGATAGCCGACCGGATGCGGGCCTTCGCCGGGGCGGGTGTCACGACGCTGACCGTCGCGCCGTCCATGCCGGACCCCGAGAGCTCCGCACACGCTCTCGAGGTCGCCGCCGAAGCCATCGAACTGGCCGGTGTCGCCTGATGGGATGGTTCGAAGCACTGGTCCTCGGCCTCGTCCAGGGCCTGACCGAGTTCCTCCCGATCTCTTCCAGCGCGCACCTGCGGATCACCGCGGCGCTCGTCGGCTGGGACGACCCGGGCGCCGCGTTCACCGCGGTGACCCAGATCGGCACCGAACTCGCGGTCATCCTGTACTTCTCCAGCAAGATCGGGAAGATCCTCCGCGCTTGGTTCTTCTCGATCTACAAGAAGGACTGGCGGCAGGACCCGGATGCCCGGCTCGGCTGGCTGATCATCATCGGCTCGCTGCCGATCGGCGTGCTCGGTCTGCTGCTGCAGGATCAGATCGACCAGACCTTCCGTGACCTGCGGATCACCGCGACCACCCTCATCGTGTTCGGCCTGATCCTCCTGGTGGCCGACCGGATCGGGAAGCAAGAGCGGACGCTCGACCACCTGACGGTCAAACACGGTCTCGGGTTCGGCTTCGCGCAGGCACTGGCGCTGATCCCGGGTGTCTCCCGGTCCGGCGGCACCACCAGCGCCGGGCTGCTGCTCGGCTACACCCGCGCGGAAGCGGCGGAGTACTCCTTCCTGCTGGCCCTGCCCGCGGTGTTCAGCTCCGGTCTGTACAAGCTGACCGACATCGGCAAGGACGGCGCCCCGGCGCAGTGGGGGCCGACGATCCTGGCGACGCTGGTCGCGTTCGGCGTCGGGTACGCCGTCATCGCCTGGCTGATGTCCTACATCAAGACCAAGAGCTTCGTGCCGTTCGTGATCTACCGGCTCGTGCTCGGCGTCCTGCTGTTCGTGCTGATCTTCACCGGCGTCCTCGACCCCGGCGCGGGTCCGCACATCTAACCCCTCGCGATTCGGCACCTGGTTGCGGTCGTCGCACGCGCAAGGATCGCAACCAGGTGCCGAATCGCGGGAGCGGGCAAAGCACGACACGTAGGGTGGGCCACGTGAGTACTGTGATCCTTCTGCGCCACGGCAAGTCCACGGCGAACGGTTCGGGCGTCCTCGCCGGGCGCACGCCCAAGGTCGGCCTGGACGACACCGGCCGCGTGCAGGCGGCCGCGCTCGTCGAGCGTCTGGCGCCGGTCCCGCTCGCCGAAATCGTGGTCTCGCCGATGCTCCGCTGCCGCCAGACGGTCGCGAAGCTGGCCGAGGCGCGCGGTCTCGACAAGATCAAAGAGCCCGGTTTGTCCGAAGTGGACTACGGCGAATGGACCGGCCGCGCACTCAAGGATCTGTTCAAGGAACCCCTGTGGCGGGTGGTGCAGGCGCATCCGTCGGCCGCGATCTTCCCCGGCGGGGAAGGACTGGCCGAGATGCAGGCGCGTTCGGTCGCGGCCGTCCGCGCGCACGACGCCCGGATCACCGCGAAGTACGGCGAGAACGCGGTCTGGCTCCTGTGCAGCCACGGCGACGTGATCAAGTCGATCCTCGCCGACGCGCTCGGCCAGCATCTCGACGCCTTCCAGCGGATCGTGGTCGACCCGGCCTCGGTTTCGGTCGTCCGCTACACCGAGACTCGTCCGTTCGTGTTGCGCGTCAACGACAACGGCGGTGACCTCGCCGGTATCGCCCCGCCGGAACCCAAGGCCAAAGCCAAGCGCGGCAAGGGGAAGCAGAGCTCCGACGCGGTGGTGGGCGGTACCACCGGAGCGTGACCATCGCCGTCCGCGGTGTCACCGCCAGGACGGCATCCACCGGCCCCTCGCTGCCCGTAAGGTGGCGAGACCAGCAGATTCGACGACCCGGGAGCAACACCGATGATTCCGCAGGACAACCCGTTCGCCGCGCCGAGTGAGCTGCCCTACGCCCTTCCGCCGTTCGACCGGATCGCCGACGAGCACTTCCTCCCCGCCTTCGAGGCGGGCCTGGCCGAGCACGTCGCGGAGATCGACGAAATCGCCGGTTCCGCCGAACCGCCGACCTTCGAGAACACCATCGCCGCGCTCGAGAAGTCTGGCAGGCTGCTGTCCCGTGTCTCCAGCGTGTTCTTCAACCTCGCCGGATCGAACGCGAACGACGAGATCCAGCGCGTGCAGGCCGAAATGGCGCCGCGGCTGGCCGCGCACGCCGACGCGATCAACCTGAACCCCGCGTTGTTCGCCCGGATCAATTCGCTGTTCGAGCGCAAGGACGAACTCGGCCTCGACACCGAGTCGCTGCGACTGCTGGAGCGGCACCACACCGACGTCCGTCGCGCCGGCGCCGGGCTTCCCGACGCCGACCAGAAGCGCCTGCGCGAGCTGAACGAGCAGCTCTCGACGCTCTCGACCCGCTTTCAACAGAACCTGCTGAAGGACACCAACGAACTCGCGGTGGTCGTCGACGACGTCGCGGAACTCACCGGATTGGGCGAGGACGAGATTGCCACGGCCGCCGAGACCGCCGGCGAGGAGGGCAAGTACGTCCTCAAGCTGACCCTGCCGACAGCGCAGGCGGCGCTGGCCTCGTTGGAGGATCGCGCCCTGCGCGAGCGGATCTTCACCGCGTCGGTGTCCCGCGGCAACCGGGGCAACGAGTTCGACAACAACGAGATCGTGGCCCAGCTGGTCCGGCTGCGTGCCGAGCGGGCCGCCGTGCTCGGCTTCCCCGACCACGCCTCGTACGTCATCGAAGACGAGACCGCGAAGACCGCCGAGGCCGCGGTCGGGCTGCTCGAACGCCTCGCACCGGTCGCGGTCGCCAACGCCAAGGCGGAGGCCGAAGAACTGCAGCGCTACCTCGAAGCCGACATCCCAGGCGCGATCCTGCGGCCGTGGGACTGGGCGTTCTACGCCGAGCGCGTCCGCAAGGACCGGTTCGAGGTCGACACCGCGGCGCTGCGCCCGTACTTCGAGCTGAACCGCGTCCTGACCGACGGCGTCTTCTTCGCCGCGACCAACCTCTACGGCCTGACCTTCACCGAGCGGGAAGACCTGCCGAAGTACCACCCCGAGGTCCGGATCTTCGAGGTCTTCGACGCCGACGGCACCGAACTCGGCCTGTTCCTGCTCGACTACTACGCCCGCGACTCGAAGCGCGGTGGCGCCTGGATGAACAACTTCGTCGACCAGACGAAGCTGCTGGGCACCAAGACGGTGGTGGTGAACGTGCTCAACGTCGCCAAGCCGCCGCCGGGGGAGCCGACCCTGCTGACCTTCGACGAGGTCGTCACCGCGTTCCACGAGTTCGGGCACGCGCTGCACTCGCTGCTTTCGGACGTCCAGTACCCGACGTTCTCCGGCACCAACGTCCCGCGCGACTTCGTCGAGTACCCCTCGCAGGTCAACGAGATGTGGATGCTCTGGCCCGAGGTGCTGGCCAACTACGCCAAGCACCACGTGACCGGCGAGCCACTGCCGCAGGAGCAGATCGACAAGCTCCTGGCGTCGCAGCAGTACGGCGAAGGGTTCTCCACGACCGAGTACCTCGCTGCGACGCTCCTCGACCAGGCGTGGCACGCGCTCGGCACCGAGGACGTCGTCGACGACGTCCAGCGGTTCGAGGCCGAGGCGCTGACGAAGGCCGGTGTCGCGCTGGAAGCCGTGCCGCCGCGCTACCGCACCACCTACTTCGCGCACATCTTCAGCGGTGGCTACAGCGCGGGGTACTACTCCTACATCTGGAGCGAGGTCCTCGACGCCGACACCGTGCAGTGGTTCCGCGAGAACGGTGGGCTCACCAGGAAGAACGGTGACCACTTCCGCCGCGAACTGCTCGGACGGGGCGGCAGCGTCGACCCGATGGCCGCGTTCCGTGCCTTCCGCGGCCGCGACCCGGAGATCGAGCCGCTGCTGAAGCGCCGCGGTCTCGCCGGGGCCTGACGGTGTGAAGGTCGAGTTTCCTACTCTCAGGGTAGGGAAGGGGGCCTTCACGCGCCGCTGCTGAGACCAGGATGAGGTTCGGCTCGGGGTGAGGGGAACTTTGAGGGGCCCTGGGTCCCTCAAAGAGTCCTTCACGGAACTCCCTGCCCGGACACCCCCAGTGCCCAGGCAGGGAGACCGCCGTCAGGCGGCGAGTTCTGCGACCGCCGCGGTCACGTCGTCCGGCACGGAACTGCGGGAACGATCCGGGAAGCGGCCGCAGCACTGGTGGGGGAGCGGTTCTTCGCCACCGAGCCTGCCGAACGCACTGAAGGTTCGACCAAAGTGTATAACGACCTATACGGCGTGGGTCAGGCCAAAACAGCTTCGAGCATCAGATAAACCCCACCGCCGAGGACGACGCCAGCGATCGTCCCGGCTGCGACCTCGGACCTGGTGTGGTCGCCGAGTTCGACGCGGGACCAGCAGATCCAGCCGACGCCGAGGAAGACCAAGGCGAGCCAGGGGCCGTATACGCGAATGAGCATGACGGCCGCGCCCGCCGCCACCATCGCGTGCATGGAGATCTTGAACTTGAAGCCGAAGGTGATCGCCAGCGCGGCGATCAGGCAGACGAGTTCGGCGGCGGCGAGCGCGATCATCTCGTGCGGAGCGCCGCCGGCGATCAGGATGACGAATCCGGCCGCCAGCGAGCCGATGCAGACCGCGAACGGGACGAGCCTGCCGGCGCGATCGGTCACGTGGTGGCTGTCCCACTTACCTTTCTTCGCGCCTCGCACGATCACCGCCATCGGGATCAGCGAACCGGTGACGCCGACGATGAGGCCCCACAGGACAGTCTCGCCGAGGTGATAACCGGTGACCTTCCAGGCGACGATCAGCGGCAGGCCGAGCACCCAGACCCACGGCGCGAGCACCTCGGTCGCGATCCGCGCGAGGCGGTGGCGTGTCCCGGCGGCTTCCGTGGTCGGCATGGCGCGTGGTCTCCTCGAGGATCGTGGCCGGAACGGCTCCTGCCGGGCGCGTGCCCGGCAGGAGCGTTGATCATCGTTCCAGACCGCGACGTCCCGCCCGCGCGAGGATGTCGGCGCCCGCCGGATCGGCCCGGACTTCCTTGTCGAAGTTCTCCTTGGACAGCAAGGTGTTCCCGGCCACGGTCACCGTCTCGGGCGGCTCGCCGTCCGGCTGGACGTCCCAGAAGTTGCCGAGGAAGGCGACGTTCTCCAGCGGCGGGCCGACCTGGAGCACGATCGGGGTGTCGGCGCCGTGGACGATGTTGCCGACGATGGTGATCCACGCGGCGCCGTAGTCGGCGTAGAGCCCGAAGTTGTACGAGGTGAGGACGTCACGGATCACGTTGCCGCGGACCACCGCGCCGCCGGCGAACGACGAGCCCTGCGGCGCGGAGAGGTAGATCCCGCCGCCGTCCATCAGCTTCCCCATGCTGCGTTCGACGAGGTTCGCGACCACCTGGGTGCCCTTGGCCCGCTCGCCGCCGGTGATCACGATGCCGTTGTGCGGAACGTCGTGGATCTCGTTGTGCGCCACGGTCGCCTCTTCGGACTCGACCACGATGACGGCGGACGAGCCGCGGTACTCGGTGCCGATGTGGTGGACGAGGTTGTCCTCGAGCGAGACCCGGGTGCTCTCGTGGACGGCGATCCCGCTGCCCGAGATCTCGTCGAAGACGTTCGACCGGATCTCGACGTCGGTGCTGTCCTCGACCAGCAGCCCTCCCGCGCCCAGACGCGTGAAGTGGTTGTCCTCCAGCGTGACCCGGCGGACCGCGGTGAAGCTGACATTGGCTGGCAGCTGGACCGGGCTCGCCGGGACATGGACGTAGCCCACGTCGGCGCCCATGTCGATCTTCTGGAACTCGCCCTGCTCATGGCGAGCGTTCCCGTGATAGTGCAGGTAGCCGCCGGTGCGGGTGGGACCAGACCAGGCCGCGTCGGCGAAGGTGAAACCGCGTAGCACGAGGTCGTGTACGCCCTGTCCGCTGACGAGCGTTTCGAGCACCGGGACGACGACGGTGGTCTTGCCGATCTCCTCGCCGGGGCGCGGGCGGTAGTGCAGGACATGGGCGCCCGGTTCGGAGCGGTCGACGGCGAAGGTGCCCGGCTCGGTCAGGAAAGCCACGTTGTTCTCGAGTACGGAAGGCGCGGCGAGACCGTCCCAAGTCCCGTCTCCACCGGCGCCGTACCACTTCGAGTCGTAGAGGGACTTGGCGTTGTCGAAGGCCGGTTGGGCCATGGTGATGGTGGTCGAGGAGTCGTCGCCGGAGATCGACGCGACCGCGAGGCGGGCTTCGGACCACGGGTAGACACCGGGGTAGACGAACTCCAGTCCGGACGGGTCCGGCCACGACTGGGGTTCCCCACTGTCCGTGACGTAACCAGTCCCGATTTTCGTCACGGTCCCCGGTAGGCCGCTCGTGCGGGCGGCCCGCGCGGCGGGGCGGCCGTCCACGGTGAGCCGTCGTGGTTCCAGATCGCCGATGGATACGGTCCAGGCGCCGTCGTCGCTGGTCGACCAGCCGGTGATCTCACGGCCGCCGCTCAGTTCGACCTTCGCCTGGTCAGGCGTTCCGTAGCCGTTTGCCTGGTAGATCACGCGGAAACCGTTCCTGCCGGAATCCGCCAGTGTGTCGTCGAAAGCAAGGGGTTCTTCGAGGTGGTAGACACCGCTGGTGAAGGTGACGACGATGTCCCCGGTCATTACGGCGGTGACGGCGCGGACAGCTTCTTGTGCCGCTTTCGGGGTGGCGAAGGGCCGGTCGACGCTGCCGGGCGAATCGTCCTGGCCGTCGGGGGAGACGTGGAACCTGATTTCGGGCATGCTGAAGCGCTCCTGAGGAATGTTTATGGGATATACTGAGGTTTACCAGCTAAACACGCGTGAGCGATGAGAGTCAAGGGAGAAGCGGTGGCTGAAGACGACGCGCAGCCGGATCCGGAGCGCGCGATCGAGCTGCTGTGGGGAGCGCCAGAGCCGGATCGGCCCGGGTTGAGCCTCGGCCGGATCATCGCGGCGGCGATCGATGTCGCGGACGCCGAAGGGCTCGGAGCGCTGTCGATGCGCAAGGTCGCGGAGCGCTTCGGTACCACCACGATGTCGCTCTACCGCTACATTCCCGGCAAAGCGGAGCTGGTGGAACTCATGCGTGACGCCGTGTACGGCGAGTCTCCCGTGGAGCCTGCGGACGGCCTTGACTGGCGGACCGGCCTCGAACGCTGGGCACGGCGGGCATGGGAACTGCACCGACGGCATCCCTGGCTGGTCAACAGTGCCGGAACCCGGCGCCTGCCGGGGCCGAACATCATGGCCGGCTACGACCACGCCCTCGACGTCGCGTCGCGCAGTGGTCTGGCGCCCGCGCAGGTGATCGCGGTGGTGAACCTGGTCGGCGGATTCGTCGAGTCCGTCGCGCGTCAGGCGGGGGAGACCGCGGAACTCCAGCGACGCACGGGTGTTTCCCATGAACAGTGGTGGAGCGAACGCGAGTCGCTGTTCGAGCGCCTCGACGTGTACCCGGCACTGGAGAGGTTATGGAAGGCCGGGGGCATGGACACGCCGCTCGACCCCTTCGAGTTCGGGCTGCAACGCACCCTCGACGGCGTCCAGATGCTCGTCGAGAGTCAGGGGAGTGAGGTAACGCGTGACGAAATTGGGGGAGGGGAGTGCGTCATGTGCGGCCAACCGCTGGACGGGGGAGGGCGGGGCAGACCCCGAGACTACTGCTCGAGGGCCTGTCAGCAGCGCGCCTATCGTCAGCGCCAGTCAACGCGCCCCTGAAGTCCAAGTGTATAACGCCCTATACCGTCGAGCAACTGACAAAATCAATCTTACCGACAGTAAAAATACCCGCATAGACAAAGAGGGGTGCTCTGGCTCGGCCAGAGCACCCCTCTTTGGGTCAGGGCAGCAGGTGGTCGAATTCGCCGTCTTTCGCACCGAGGATGAAGGCTCGAATCTCGTGCGGCTCGAAAACGAGGACAGGGCTCTTTTCGCCGAGCTTCGAATCCCGTACACCCACGTAGCCGGGTACGGAGTCATTGACCTCGACGCAGCCGCCTGTCCCGGCGCTGTAGCTCGATTTCCACCAGCCGGAAAGGCCGACGAGGGTGGGTCGAGACGTATCAGTGTTCATAGAGTTCCCTTGACAATTTTTGAAGGAAATCCCGTGTTCGTCCGGGATGCTCAGCTTGTGCCTGCAGGCGTTCGAACGTGTTCCGAAATCGGATCAGGTCTTCTTTGTCCTCGTAATAGAGGCCTTCACGCCGGTTCTCGACGTACACGGTTCCGGGGTCGCCGCCGAACTCGGGCGGGTAGTCCAAGAGTACGAACATACCGTCCGAGGCGCCGTGGGCTCCGGCGGTGAAGGGGAGCACCTGAATGTCGATGTTCGGTCGTTCGGTCAGTTCCACCAGGTGTTGCAACTGATCGCGCATGACCTCTGGCCCGCCTGCCTGGCGGCGCAGAACGCTCTCGTCCAATATCGACCAGATCTTCGGCGCGTCTTCAGGGCGATCCAGTATTTCTTGCCTTGCCATTCGCAGGTCGATCATGGTGTCGAGTTCGCTCTCGCTGTCCCATCGTCGACCTGCTCGCATTATGGCGCGAGCGTAATCGCGAGTCTGGAACAAGCCGGGCAGTACGACCAGGTCCACGGTCCTGATGCGTGCGGCGCCGGTTTCCAGCCCCAGATACAAATTGAACCAGTCGAACACCCCATGGTCGAATTTGATCCACCAGTCTCGGCCACGTTTCGCTCGCTTCGTGAGGTCCCGAAAGAACTGTGCTCGCTCGGGCACTCCGTAAAAGTCGAGCAAGACTTCCAGATCTGCGGGCGCCGGCAGATTTCGCGAGGTCTCGATGTGCGCGATGACCGTCGTCGCCTTGCCGATGCGCTCGGCCGCGGCCGTCCGGTCGTGGCCGGCCGCTTCCCGGAGGCGCTTCATCTCGAGCGCGATCCAGCGCTTGATGGCCGTGGGGTTCAGCGAGCCCACGAAAGCACCACCTCCTCAGAGTCTCGTCACGGAAGGTGACCCCAGGATCACCCGCTTAGTCCAAGGTGCGCTATAGACGACCCACAATGTGAAGCTCTACATTTGAGTCCTCTACAAGGGCGCAGTCTAACATTGTAGAGGTGGATCCGTCGGCAACCGGGTAGGCGAGTCGGCGGAGGACGCGATCGAGAAGCGTCGCCGACAGGGGCGCTATCGAGCCGTGGGTACGAGAGGGAGGCGGACGCGATGGGTGCACGAACTCTGTCGGGGGGAGGAGGTGGTCGGTGATGATCGAGATCGTGATGGTGACGCGCGACGAGGCTGTTCGCCACGTTTACAGCGGAGACAACGGTTGATCGAGGAGGGGTTCCGATGCGTCCACGTATCAAGAACGAGCATCGGCCGGTCCGATTCGGCGACGGTTGGATCCGGATCGGCGGGGAGGTGTTCGGCATCGCCGCCGAACTGAGGGACCCCGATGGTGCCGTGTGGGCGTTGCTGGATCTGCTCGATGGAACGCGGACGATGAGCCAGGTCGTCGCCGACCTGGCTCATCGGGTTCCGGGCTCGTCCGCTGACGAGGTCATCGCGGCCGTCGAGACGTTGGCCGAACTCGGGTATGTCGAAGACGCCGACGAGCCGACGTGTACCGCGCTGACCGCGCGACAACTCGAGCGTCACTCGAGAGGCCGGTCGCTCTACCGGTGGATCGATCTGACGCGGAGGAGTTCGAGCTGGGACTTTCAGGTCCTGTTGGCCCAGGCGCGGGTGGTGCTGGTCGGCGTGGGTGGCGTCGGCTGCACAGCTGCCCTGGGCCTTGTCATGTCAGGGGTGGGGCGGCTGCATTGCGTCGAACCGGACGTGGTCGAACTGTCCAACCTCAGCAGACAGATTCTCTACACCGAGGAGCATCTCGGCCTGCCGAAGGTGGACGTGGCGGTAGACAGGTTGCGTGCGGCCAATTCGGATGTCGAAGTCACCGGGGAGTCGACGCGGATCGGGGACGTGGCGTCGCTGCGAAGGCTCGCCGCCGACTGTGACGTCTTGATCATGACTGCCGATCAGCCCTCGGTGATCCGGACATGGACGAACCAGGCGTGCGCGTCGGCGGGTACGCCTTGGGTGTACGGGGGATATCACGGCCCGCAGGTCAACCTGGGCATCTACCGGCCGGGAGCGGGGCCGTGCTACGAGTGTGCTCGGCTGGCCGAGCAGGACAGGGACGCGCAGCGGCCGCCGCTGGCGACGTGGAGGCCCGCGGCGAGCATTCCTGCGCACGCGGCCAACGCTGTGACGGCGGGAGTCGCCGGCAATTTGGTGGCGCACGCGGTGATGTGCCTGATCACGGATGCGCCGAAGCTCGCGCTCAACTGTCAGTACGGCTTCAGTCTCGCCACCATGGACCACAGTTTCGTCACCAGCTTGGATGAGCCGCATGCGGAGTGCCTGACGTGCCGGACCGCGGTGTGATCGGTTTCAGGGCTCGCCTGCCAAGCGACGGGACACGCTCCGGATCAGCCGGGCCGCTTCGTCGCCGCCCACGGCTTCGGCTTGTAGCCGGCTGAACATGTGCTCGTACAAGGCGATCTCGTCCGGATCCATGATCAGGTGATCGTCGGTGAAGGTCTCCACCACGACGAAGTCGGCGTCGAAGATCCTGAAGCCGTGCAGGGGCGCGATCGGCATGCCGGTACTGAAGGGCACGATCCGCAGGTCGACGGTGCGCAGGCCGGCGAGGGAGTGGAGTCTGTCCAGCTGGCCGAGTTGGGTTTCGAGATCGCCGATCCGGATCCACAATGCGGCCTCGCCGATGACGAGCGGCAAGGCTTTGCCCGGTTCGTACAGCTGTGCCTGCCGTTCGATCCGGACGGCCACCATGTGTTCGAGGTCGGCGTCCGAGGCGCCGCCGGTGTGTGCGGGGCCGGAAGGTAGTGCGAGCAGCTCCCGCATGAAGCCGGGTGTCTGCACGAGGCCGGGTAGCAGAGCCGGCTGGAACATGGCGACCCGCGAAGCCTGCTGCTCCAGTTCGAGGATCGACCGCTGGTTGGCGGCGGCTCCGCCGGGCTTCCGGAACTCTTGGCGTAACGACACTGTTTCCACTCGGGCGCGCTTGAGTAGCTCGGTGACGACGCCTTCTTCGTCGGCGGCGCCTGCTGCGGCGAGCCATCTCGTGACGTCGTCACCGGTCGGGAACTGCGTCGCGGTCTCTATTTTGGACACCCGCGACTGTGGCCAGCCCAGGGTCTTGGCGAACTGGTTGCCGGACAGTCCGGTGGTGGCCCGGATCTCGCGGAGTTTCGCGGCGAGCCGGGCGCGGTCGGAGCCTGGATGGGGCGACGACGTGGGCATGATCTTCTTTCGCAGGGGGCGGTTGAGCTGTCGTTCAGTGGGTGATCATGCTACCCCTGCCCGGCAATAGGAAGCGAATAGCACACGAATAGGCGCTTCGGAGGCGCATAGTTGGCGAATAGCATCGAGGTAGGCGGGGTAGGGGTGCCGACCGCCTTGGACGAGCAGAGTAGAGGGAGTCCGATGTTCGCCAACTGGGTACAGATCGCCGAACTCGTGTTGCTGCCGGTGGGCCTGGGAATCGGCTACGCGGCTGGACGGACCTCCCGTCAGGACGAGCACACGTCCTTCGACGGAGAGATCACGATCACCCATCCCGGCTTGGTTCAGGAGTATCAGTACCCAACACGCGACCCCTTTATCGTGGACAGATCGGCCCACTAGCGTCGCGTGATCCTGCTTGCTTCGCGTTGGGTTTCGTTCCGCAGACGGAAATCTCGCGTGATCAGACGGCGGTTACGCGTGATCAGACGGAGATCACGCGAGATCTCCGTCTGATCACGGGTAAGACCCGCAGGATCACGCGACACCAGCCGGGGGGAGGGCGGCCGGCAGGCCTCTGGACCACTGCTCGAGGCCTGCCGGTCTGCAAAGCGCTCGAACCGGCAAGCGACGCGCGCCGTCCTGGCCGGGGTCGTGGCGCGAGACCCGTTGCACCTGACCGTTCGCGGGAACGGAACCCGCCTCCGCATCCTCGACGGGCAGAACGACGAGTCGCTGGTACCGCTGCCGGATCGCTGGGTGGCTGGCGTCGCCGAGGTCACGGCTGTCAAGCGTGCTTGAAGGCGTGTGTGCGGAGCTAGAGCGCGGCGAGCCTGCCGAACCCGTCGGAGCCATGTCCGGCGTCGATCGCTTGTTGTACGTGGGCTCGGGCCGCGGCGAGGACTCCGTTGTCGAGGTCGTGCGCGCGGATGGCGCTGAGGATGTGGTCCATCGTCGCCGCCGCGGACTCGAGTGTGCCCGTGTCGCCGGGGTAGTGCTCCGCGGCGACCTGGCCGGCGAGCAGGTCGATCATGTCGGGGAAGAAACCGAGCATCGCTTTCGCGTGCCCGGCGATGTCGGCGGCGGGGATGTTCTCCGCCTTGGCGAGGGTGAACATGTGGATCACGCCGCTCATCGAGGTCCAGAGCATGTCCTGGAGGGACGCGTCGAAGGCGGCGGCGCGGCCGGGGTCTTCGCCGAGGTGGTTCGCGTTCTCGCCCAGGGCTGAGAGTGTCGTTCGATGGGTCTCGTAGACGTCGGCCGGTCCGCTGTAGAACAGGGCTGCTTCGGGGCCGCCGATGGCTTCGGTGGTCGAGACGATCACGCCGTCGAGGTAGTCGATGCCCTGTTCCGCGGCCCAAGTCGCCATCGCGCGGGCTTGCCGCGGGGAGCCGCCGCTGACGTTCACCAGGGTGCGGCCTTTGAGTGCGTCAGTGTCGAGAATGGACTGTGCCACCGCGTAGTCGCGGACGCAGATGACGACGAGAGGGCTGGCCGCGATCGCTTCCGCGGCGGTCGCGGCGACGGTGACGTCGAAGCCGTTTTCCTTTCCTGGGGTGCGATTCCACACGGTGGTGGGGTGGTGGGCGGCGGTGAACGCGGCGGCGAGGGCGTGTCCCATGGGGCCGAGTCCGAGGACGGTCACGGTGGTCATGGCGGCTAAGCTAAACCTTGACATCGACGTGAGAGTCAAGGCTGGAGTGCGGATGCGGATCGGGGAACTCGCGCGGCGGACCGGCGTCAGCGAGCGCGCACTGCGGTATTACGAAGAACAGGGTTTGCTGACGCCGCAGCGGCGGCCGAGTGGGTATCGCGTGTACGCCGACGCCGATGTGGCGGTGGTGCGGCGGATCCGGATCCTGCTCGGGGCCGGGCTGAACACCGCGCAGATCCTGGAGATCCTGCCGTGCATCGTCGACGAGGACGGCTGGTTGACGCCCGACTGCCCGGAGCTGGTGGACGGCCTGCTGCAACAGCGGAACCGGATCGACGAGGCGATCGGTGAGCTGGAGGCCACGCGTGCCAACCTCGACTCGCTCATCGGCGCGGAACGGCGGGCGAGCTGATGACGACGGTCGCGCGGGCTTCGATGCCGGGAGCGGTCCGGTTGTCGAGGGCGCTGCTGATCGCCGTGGCGGTGAGCCATCTGGTGATTCCGTTGGTGATGTGGGCGAACGAGGACGCGCTGCGGGCGCAGGTCGCGACCACGTATCCGGGGTTCGGGCAGGCCGAGATCGTCCGTTCCGCCGAGGTCGCGGTCGAATCCGGGTCGGTGTTCCACGGGATCCTGCTGGTGCTGTGCGTGGTGCCGGCGTGGAAGCTCGCGTCCGGGTGGTCGTGGACGCGGCGGCTGATCACGGCCACACAGGTGCTTTCGCTTGTCTTCAGCGTGTTCTCGTGGACGTCTTCGCCGATGTTCCACGCGGTGATCCCGGTCGTCGCCCTCACTCAGGTGGTGCTGGTCGCGTTGCTGTGGGCGCCCCGCCCGGCGCGGGACTTCTTCGCCTGACGAACAAGGCGGCCGCGACCCCTGGGGGGACACGGCCGCCTTCGTGGAACGGATCAGGCTCAGATGAGACCGAGCTTCTTCACCGCGTCGCGCTCTTCGGCCAGCTCGTTGACCGAAGCGTCGATGCGGGCGCGCGAGAAGTCGTCGATCTCGAGGCCCTGGACGATCTTGTACTCGCCGTTCGCGGCGGTGACCGGGAACGAGGAGATCAGGCCTTCCGGGACACCGTAGGAGCCGTCGGACACGACCGCCGCGGAGGTCCAGTCACCCTCGGGGGTGCCGTTGACCCAGGTGTACACGTGGTCGATCGCCGCGGAGGCGGCCGACGCTGCGGAGGACAGGCCGCGGGCCTCGATGATCGCCGCGCCGCGCTTGGCGACGGTCGGGATGAAGTCGTCGGCCAGCCACTGCTGGTCGGTGAGGACCTCGGTCGCCGGCTTGCCGGACACCTCGGCGTGCGCGATCGACGGGTACTGGGTCGCGGAGTGGTTACCCCAGATCGCGACCTTCTTCAGCTCCGTCACCGGAACGCCCAGCTTCTTCGACAGCTGCGCGAGGGCGCGGTTGTGGTCGAGGCGGGTCATTGCGGTGAAGCGGTCGGCCGGGACGTCGGGCGCGTGCGCCTGCGCGATGAGGGCGTTGGTGTTGGCCGGGTTGCCGACCACGAGGACCTTGATGTCGCTCGCCGCGCCGGCGTTGATGGCCTCACCCTGCGGCTTGAAGATGCCACCGTTGGCCTCGAGCAGGTCGCCGCGCTCCATGCCCTTGGCACGGGGGCGGGCGCCGACGAGCAGGGCGACGTTCGCGCCCTCGAAGGCCTGCTTCGGGTCGTCGAAGATGTCGATGCCCGACAGCAGCGAGAACGCGCCGTCTTCGAGTTCCATCGCGGTGCCCTCAGCCGCCTTGACCGCCTGCGGGATCTCCAGGAGCCGCAGCTTCACCGGGGTGTCCGGGCCGAGCAGCTGACCGGACGCGATGCGGAAGAGCAGCGCGTAGCCGATCTGGCCGGCCGCACCGGTGACGGTGACGTTGACAGGGGCTTGGGTCATTGCGGTTCTCCAGCTTGAGGCGACATCGACTTTGTACCGCGATGCTAGTCCTGTCTCGAGTCGCCGTCCGGGTGCGTCCAGTCACTGTTTCTTGATCGATGCCGCCACCGGCCACGTTCGCGTCGGTGAGTTCCACGACATGCACCCGCCGGTTGTGTCGGTGGCGGTGCTCGGTGAGGCCGCGAGCCTCGCCACCGCCTGATCGCGGTTGTCTTCCCGAAATCGTCAACACCGCACCGGAGAACGTATTTTCCATATCGTGCGAACAGAGTGGTGTTTTCCGGGTTCGACAGTGTTTTCATCGGACTCGGAAAACGGTTACAGACCATAATTAAATGCCATGAACCGATTGCCGGGACAGTTTCGTCCGATCGGCGGGCGGCACCATGAAGATCGTTTCGCTAACCTGAGTCCGCCCAGTTCCCCGCCCCCCGTGTGGAAGTTTTGGGAAGGACCCCATGCTCAGCGTAGTGGTTGCCGCCGTGTCGCTTTTCTCCTCGATAATAACACCCAATAGCTGGTCGCCGCCGCCGGGACCGCCGCCGGACCGTGTCACCATCGAGGTGATCACCGTCAACGGTTCCGGCTGCCCGCCGGGTTCGTCGGCGGTCGCCGTCGCCAAGGACAACAGCGCCTTCACGGTGACCTACAGCGAATACACCGCCCAAGTCGGCGTCGGCGCGAAGCCCACCGATTTCCGGAAGAACTGCCAGCTGAACCTCAACATCCACGTTCCGCAGGGATTCACCTACGGTATCGCCAGCGCCGACTATCGCGGTTTCGCCTCGCTCGAATCGGGCTCCAAGGCGCTCCAGCGGGCGAATTACTACTTCCAGGGTAATTCGCCGACGGCGCAGGTGAGCCACCCTGTCAACGGGCCACTGTCGGACAACTGGCAGTTCCGCGACGAGGCCGAGGGCGGCGTCATCATCTACAAGCCGTGCGGCGAGGACCGGAATCTCAACGTGAACACGGAACTGCGGGTCGGGGCCGGAAGTTCGGATCCGAAGAAGACCACCAGTTTCATCACGATGGATTCGACCGACGGCGCTTTCAAGACCACCTACCACTTCTCGTGGAAGACCTGCCCGACCTCCTGACATCTTCTCCAGGGTGACGGCCTGCTTCCCCGCTCGGAAGAAGGCCGTCCCACCCATGCCTGGTCAGGGCCTTGGCCGCCCTGTACGAGGACTTCACGGCTCGTCGTCCGCCCCACCTGGCGGCGACGGGTCTTCTCGACGACCCCATTTTCGGCGGTCACCGCCATTTCCGGTGGCCGAAACCGTTTTCGCCCGATCGGCGGGCGGCCCGGAAACGATCGTCTCGACAACATCGAATCCGCCCAGTTCCCGCCGTGTGGAAGTTTTGGGAAGGATCCCATGCTCAACGCGCTGGTTGCTGCCGTAACGCTTTTCACCTCGGTCGTCACGCCGAACGGCTGGGTGCCGCCGCCGCTACCGTCCGACAAGATAGTCATCGACGTCGTGACAGTCAACGGAACCGGATGCAGACCGGGTACCGCGGCTATTTCCGTATCACCGGACAACACCGCCTTCACGGTGACCTACAGCGAATACACCGCCCAAGTCGGCGTCGGGGCGAAACCGACCGATCTGCGCAAGAACTGTCAGCTCAACCTCTATGTCCACGTTCCGCAGGGATTCACCTACGGTATCGCGGGAACCGATTACCGCGGATTCGCGTCCCTGGCCGCGGGTGCCACCGGACTGGAACGAGCCAACTACTATTTCCAGGGCAATTCCCCGACGTCGTTTGTGAACCACAACCTGAAGGGGCCGTACGAGGACAACTGGCAGTTCACCGACGAGATCGAGGTCGGTGCCATCGTCTACAAGCCCTGTGGTGAGGACCGCAACTTCAACATCAACACGGAATTGCGGGCCGGGGTTGGCACTTCGGATCCGAAGAAGACCACCAGCTTCGTCACCATGGACTCGACCGACGGTGCCATCAAGACCACGTACCACTTCTCCTGGAAGAACTGTCCCAAACCGAAGAACTGATCCCTGAGGCGGCGGCCTCCTTCGAACCACGACGAAGGAGGCCGTCACCCTTTCCCGGACGGCGCCGGATCGGTGGCCTCCACCCCGAACACCCGGCCGAGCGCGATCACCGTCTCGTCGAGATGCCCGAGACTGGTGAGTACCGACCGCGCCTGCGGATCGTCGATCCGGTCCGCCACCGGCGTTCCGTCGTCCCGCACCAGCGTGCCGTGCCCCGAACCGCCGGGATCGTCGAGTGCCTTCCCCAGCAGCGCGATGTTCTCCCGGATCCGCCCGGTGTACAGCAGCAGCCGATCCGCCTCGTTCACCAGCAGCCCGGCCTGCGACCGCGCCGCGACATGCCGGGCGCGGAAGGCGATCGTCTCCACCGTCGTGAGCACGTGCCAGCCGTAGTCGCGGCGGCTGCTGAGGTTCACCGGATGGGTGAGCGGCTCGATCGTCGTGCGGACCTTGTCCACCGCCCGGTCCAGGTCACGCGACTTCTCGATGACGCTCACGTTCTCCGCGCCGGACAACAGGCCCGCGGCCTTGTCGACGAACTCGTCCAGCTCGTCCAGCAGGGCCGAGACGTCGTCCAGCATCACCGCCCTGGTCCGCACCGGCACGATCACCACCGCCGCCAGCACCCCGGCGGCCGCGCCCACCGCGGTCTCCGCGACCCGGATCCACAGCACCTCCAGGCTGAACGTCCCCAGCAGGCTGTAGAGCAGGCCGAGCATGCTGGTGATGAAGAACGCCATGATCACCTGCGACACCCGCGCCATGTAGACCATGCCGAACACGCACACCAGGATCAGCGCCAGCGTCGCCGGCACACTGCCCGACACGAGCAGCGTCAGCACGAGCCCGCCCACGATGCCGATCAGCGTGCCGCCGAGCCGCCGGACACCCTTCACGAACGTCGCACCGGCGGTCGACGAGCCGATGAACACCACGAACACCGTCAGCACCGCCCAGTACCACCGCTGGCTCGACACCAGCTCCCCGCCGAGAAGGGCGAGTCCGCCGCCCACCACGGCCTGGATGGCGCTGCGCGTCTGGTTGTCGTAGGCGAACGCCGCCGACTTCTCCTCTTCCGGATCCTCGGGATCGTCGAGAGCTTCGGAGACGTCGTGCTCGGCCACGCGTTGTGCGCGCACATCGGCCAGTGCGAGCTCGGCGATGGCCCGGCGGACCCCGTCGCCGGGCGCGGCGTGCTCGTCGATCCGGCTGCCTTCCACCAGCATCTTGCTGAACTCTTCGGTCTCGCTGATCAGCGGTAGTTCCCGCGGGTCGCGTTCGATCAGCGACCGGAACCGCCGCATCCGCGCGACCAGGTCGTCCCGGACGTCCTCGTCGAGGTCTTCGGCGCAGGTGCGCTGCACGGTGATCGTCAGCCACTGCACGGCGAGTTCGACCTCGATCGCGCGGCGGCGCAGCCGGTTCGCCGATTCCGCGCCGGCGACCTCGGGCGCGGTGTCCTCGATGAGCAGGACCGACTCGTGCATCCGCGCGTTCGTCGTGCGGAGCCGCTTGCGGGTGCGTTCGCTGCCGCCGACCGCCAGATGGTCCTCGGCCGCCCGCACCACCGCGGCGAGCCTGGCCCGGAACGCCCGCCGGATCCGCAGGAACTCCGCGTCCGTATGCCTGCGCAGCAGGACGAACCGCACCACCGCGTTGGCCGCGATCCCGATGGTCAGCGCCAGCAGCAGCACCGGAACCTGCTTGAGATGCGTCTGCAGGAACATCGCGAAGAAGAACAGGAAGAACGAGATCGACCCCAGCGCGATCCCGCGCGAACCGAACCGCTGCGCGTAGACCGCCACGAAGATCAGCAGCACGAACACGATGCTGTCGAGCGGCGGCGCGGCCGAACCGGCACTCGCCGCGGTGAGCGACGCGGCGCCCATCACCAGCGCCAGTACCAGGGTCAGCGCCTGCTGCCCCGGGGTGTCGTCGTTGACGGTGAAGGCGGACGTCATCGCGGCGATCGCGGCGACGAGGGTGACCGTGAGCGGCTGGTGGAACGGCAGGATGGCCAGCACCGCGACGACGATGCTGAGCACGGCCGAGAAGGCGATCCGGAGCCGGACCAGGCCGGGATCGGAGGCGACCAGACGGTCGGTCGTGGCCTGGGTGATGCGCGAGATCATCGGGCGAGCAGCTCTCCTTGGGCGAGGGTGACCCGCCGGGCGGTGGACGAGGTGATACGAAGACGGTATCGGGCGTGCCTCGACGGCTCCGCGAGGGCGAACGGCCGCGTCTGACGGCGCCAGCGGAACGTCTCGCCCTCACGCTGGTCCAGCAGCACCCAGCGCTCGCCGCCGTCCGACCCCTCCAGCACCCACGACCGCGGATCACCCCGGCGGCTTCCCGAGGTCAGCGTGTACATCACGACCTCACGAGAGGTGTCCTCGACGGGGAAGTCGATGACCGGCTCGCCGCCGGGGAAGGTGACCTCGGTCCTGGTCGTGTCGTCGAACAGGGCACCGGCGCCCGCCGTGATGTCCGTGAGCGGGCGCGGATCGGACGGCTCGGCGGGGGAGCGGCCCCAGTCCGACGGCTCGCCGCCCATCGTGAACTCCAGCACCGCGCCGTCGGCCAGCGCGGAATGCGGGAGCGTGCTGCTCTGGTGCGGACGTCCGTCGATCGTCAGGCCGTGGACGTACACGGTGTCCTCGGTGTTGCCGGGCGCCTTGACGATCAGGTCTTTCCCGTTCTCCAGGTGGACGGTCGCCTTGGTGAACAGCGGCGCGCCGATGGCGTACTCGGGGCTGCCCATGGCCAGTGGGTAGAACCCGAGCGCGCCGAAGACGTACCAGGCGGACATCTCGCCGTTGTCCTCGTCGCCCGGATAGCCCTGGCCGAGGTCGCCGCCGACGTAGAGCCGCCGCAGGACCTCCCGCACGATCCGCTGCGTCTTCGACGGCGCGCCCGCGTAGTTGTAGATGTAGGGAATGTGGTGCGACGGCTGGTTGGAATGCCCGTACTGTCCCATCCGGACGTCGCGGGCCTCGGTCATCTCGTGGATCAGCCCACCGTAGGAGCCCGGTTTGCGGCCGGTCTCCGGCGTCGCGAAGAAGGTGTCGAGTTTGGACTCCAGCGCCTCGGTGCCGCCGTGCAGCGCGGCGAGCCCGGCGCCGTCGTGGGGGACGGAGAAGACGGTGTTCCAGGAGTTCGTTTCGGTGAAATCGCCGCCCCAGGCCTCCGGGTCGTACCCCTCGGCGGCGAAATGACGGCTGCCGTCACGGTTGCGGCCCTGGAAGAACCCGATCCGGGGGTCGAAGTGGTTCGCGTACTGCTGCGAGCGTTGCCGGAAATACGCGGCGTCGTCATGACGGCCGAGTGCGTCGGCGAGATTGGCGAGGCCGAAGTCGTTGATACATCCCTCCAGCGCCCATGACAGGCCTTCGTGGACGGACGTCGGCGTGAACCCGAGGAAGATCGACTCGTGCAGCCCCTTCCGGCCGACGCTCTGCCCCGGCGGTGTCACCGTCGCGTTCTTCAGCGCCGCCTCGTAGGCGCCTTCGACGTCGAACCCCCGAACGCCCTTGAGGTAGGCGTCGGCGAACGCGACGTCGGAACTGGTGCCGGTCATGAGGTTGGCGTAGCCGGGGGAGGACCAGCGCGAGATCCAGCCGCCCTCGCGGTACTGCCGGACGAACCCGTCGATCATCCGCCCGCACCGGCCCGGGGTGAGCAGGGCGTACGCGGGCCAGGTGGTGCGGTAGGTGTCCCAGAAGCCGTTGTTGACGTACATCTCGCCGTCCACGATCTTCGCGCCGGTCCTGGTGCGGGTGCTGGGCCGGAGGCGGCGGACGACCGGGCTCGCGTGACGGACGCCCTTCGGCGTGTCCTCGTGCGCGGAGTTCGGGTAGAGGAACAGGCGGTAGAGGTTGGAGTAGAACGTGTCGCGCTGGTCCTCGGTCGCGCCCTCGATCTCGACGCGGCCCAGCACCTCGGCCCACGCGTCGCGAGCCTTGTCGCGGACCTGCTCGAAGCTCGTGCCGTCCGGGATCTCCAGGTCCAGGTTCCGCTTCGCCTGGGTGAGGCTGATCAGCGACGTCGCGATCCGCATCGTCACTTCGGGGGCGGCGAACTCGAGGAAACCGGTGACCGTGCGCCACATCGGACGCCGGATCTTCCCGCCGCGTTCGGCCGGGACGTCGAACTCGGCGTGGACGAACATCCGCCGGGCCCCGGCCGACAGCCTGCTGCGGACCCACGTGTGCCCCGTGACCACGCCTTTCGCCGCGTCCAGCCGCAGGCCGCCCCGGTTGCGGGCGTTGTCGAACAGCAGCCAGCCCCGATCACCCGGGAAGGTGAACCGCATGATCGCCGCGTGATCCGCCGGTGCGATATCGGCGGTGACGCCGTTGGCGAACCGGACACCGTAGTGATGCGGCCGGTCGATCTCGTCGTCATGGGAGAACGCGAGCGCGCGACGGACCCGGTCCGGTTCGACCGGGCCGGTCCCCGGCATCACCTGGAAGGTGTGCCGGTCACCCATCCACGGACTCGGCTGATGCGACAGCGCGAACGCCTGTAGCGCCGGGCGGTTCGCCGCGTCGTTGTGCCGGTGATAGCTGTAGAGCCAGTTGGTGACGCCCGCGTCGGTGACCGGGGTCCAGAAGTTGAAGCCGTGCGGGACGGCCGTCGCGGGGAAGTTGTTGCCCCGCGAGAACTTGTCGCTGGAATGCGTGCCGCGGGTGGTGCGGACGTGGTCGACCGGCTCACGGATCTCGATCGCGCGCTCGGTGATCCGGACGTCGTCCAGCCAGCCCGCGCTTTCGCCGTCCGGCGGCTCGCTGATCAGCACGATCCGGGCGATCCGGCGTCCGGCGAACTCGCCCAGCCGCCGTCGCACCGGATTCCACTGGTCGACGTACAGCGTCTTGTCCAGGCCCTGTTTCCCCGCGCTGAACCCGGCGGCCGTCCCGTCGGCGAACTCGACGTCCAGCGCCACGAACGTGCTGCGGTAACTGGGGACGGCGTCGACCTCGGCCTCGGGGAAGACCACATAGGACAGTTCCGTGTGGCCGGTGACCTCGACGTCCACTTCGAACAGCGTCGCGCGCAGCGAGTTTTCGTAGCGGAGAGCGTGTCCGCCGGTGAACCCGACGCCCGGCTTCGCGGTCGGCGATGACCGCGGCCCGGTGCCCACGCGCAAGGCCGGATCCACCGGCTGCGGATCACCCGTTTCGAAAGAGGAGAAGAACCCGGTGATCGTCACCAGGCCACCGTAACTCGCGCGCGTGAGCACGGCTCGGTGTGACCGACCCATCGCAAGTAGAGGACTACTTGCGGGAAGAGAGGAACTCCTCGAAGGTGCCCACACCGGTCGCGTTCTCCGGCGTCAGGTTGGCACCCGCCCGAAACGCCCGGAACGCCTTGCCCGGCAGCCACAGCGGCACGATCGGCTTCCGGCGCCCCGCCGACCGCTGATAGGCCTCCGCCAGGTCACGGGCGGTCCGCACCTCGGGTCCGCCCATATCCGGCACCCGCCCCGACGGCTCACCGGACGCCAACGCGACCAGCCGGTCCGCCACATCGGCGGTGCTGACCGGCTGGAACCGGAACCCGGACGGCATGAACGTCACCGGCAGCCGCCGCTGAGCCGTCGACGCCCGCGCGACGAGATCGTGGAACTGCGTCGCGCGCAGCACCGTCCATGGCAGACCGGACTCCTCGATCACCGTCTCCGAGGCCAGCTTCTCGTCGTAGTAGAAGAACCGGATCACGTCGATGCCGACGATCGAGATGTACACCAGATGCGGACTGCCCGCCCGCCGCGCCGCCTCGACCAGATTCCGCGTCACCCGCTCGTCACCGCGCCCCAGCGTCGAGGCGCAATGGATGATCACCGACACATCGGCGACCGCCTCGGCGAGCCCGTCGCCGGTCCGCAGATCACACCGCGCCCACTCGCCGGGCTCACCCGACGGACGCGGCCGCCTGCTCATGACCCGGACCGGCAGGCCGTCGACCCGCAGCCGCCGCACCACTTCCCGGCCCAGATCGCCGGTACCGCCGGTCACCAGAATCGGTTTCGCCACCTTGCGTCCTCCGTTCACGAGAGTTTCCACCCTCAAGAACCGGCGAGCCTCCCGGAACGTGACAACTGTCGCGAGACGAACGCGAGTTTGTCCGGATTCGCGACCGCGCGGAGCCCGGCGATCCGGCCGTCGACGACCTCGAACCCGAGGATGCCGTACAGCGCGCCGCCGGCCGTCGCGATCACCGCGGGACCACCGTTGACCTCGCCGATCTCGATCGACACCTGCGCGGCACCGGCGAACATCCCGGCGTACAGGCGCGCGACCTTCGCCGCGCCGTGCACCGGACGCCGGGCCGCGGTGATCTTGCCGCCACCGTCCGACCACGCCGTGACGTCGGCGGTCAGGAGGCTCTCCAGTGCGGGCAAGTCACCGTCCCGCGCCGCCGACAGGAAGCTTTCGACGAGTTTCTCCAGCTGCGACGGGTTCGAAACCCGTCGCTCGTCAGATCGGTTCAGCGCCCGCCGGGCCCGGCTGTGCACTTGGCGCGAGTTGACCTCGGAGATGTCGAGGATCGCGGCGATCTCACGATGGCTGTAGGCGAAGGCCTCCTTCAGCACGAACACCGCCCGCTCGACCGGGCTGAGCTGTTCCAGCAGCATCAGCATCGCCAGCGACACCGAGTCCCGCTGCTCCGCCGTCTCCAGGGGACCGAATACCTCGTCGGAGGTCAGGACCGGTTCGGGCAGCCACGGGCCGACATACCGCTCCCGCCGTGCCCTGGCCGAAGTCAGCCGGTTCAGGCAGAGATTGGTGACCACCTTCGCCAGCCACGCCCGCGGCGACTCGATCGACTCGCGTTCGGCGCCCGCCCACTTCAGATAGGCGTCCTGAACGGCGTCTTCCGCCTCCGCCGCCGAACCGAGGAGACGGTACGCGAGCCCGAACATCGTGGGCCTCAGCTGTTCGAATTCCGTGACGCGGTCCATCTTCCCCTACGAATCCATCTGAGTCCACTGTGGACACTCCCGTGCCGATATACCGCTCACCGGGATGGGCGTACCTGGTCGGCGCTGACGTCCACTGTGACTGTATCGGTACGAGCGGTCACGACTCCGGTTTCGGCGGCTCGCTGTCCGCGGTCACCGACGCCATCACCGGTGTGCTCCCTGGCACCTGCCCGAAGGTCTACGCCTCCGGTGGCGGCGCGGACAGTGAGACCCGCGCGGTCTCGGTGCGTTCCGGTACCACCAAGGTCGACTGGTCGCTGCGGCTCAACTGGGCCTCCGGCGGCGCGGGTGCCGGCGTCACCGCGTTCAACGGTGTCGACTTCACCCAGTACGGCTGCGGGCCGGGTGACCTCGTGGCCTCGTCGGTGCTCGGCGGTGGCGGCTGGTCGACCGACAAGGTGGTCCGCCCCGACGGCACGATCGAGACGCGGTACGTCACGATCGAACTGGGCAAGCCGGTCAACGTCAGCGCCATCGAGATCGACCCGTCCAACGTCTGCGGCGACGATCCGCCCGCCGCGGCCAAGGACGTCACCGTCGAGACCTCGGTGGACGGCACGACCTGGGTGAAGGCGGGCACCGGCGACTTCAAACCCGCCGACCTGAACAAGCTCACCGCGCTCCAGCTCGCGCCGGGCAGCGCCACCGGTGTGCGGTTCGTGCGGCTGACCGTTTCGTCCAACCAGCTGTCGTTCTACCCGGACGAGGCCTGCTCGCCGCAGCCCACGACGGCCGGGTGCCTGTACATGGACGTGCAGAAGCTGGCCGTGCGGGGTGCCCCTGCCTGACCGGTTAGAAGTACGTGAAGGCCCCCTTCCTTGCGCTAGACGCCAGGGTCCCGGCAAAGTCGAGATCTTGCAGGTCAGGCGGCTATTCGCCGCCTGCGTGAGGCTGACGATGAAGGAATCGGGACGTTGAATGTCCCCATTCCTTCACCGTCAGCGGGCACACCGATTGCGGAGCCCCCGAGCGGGGAAGAATCCGGACGTTCAACGTCCGAAATCCTCCCCACTCGACCCTTGCGGGCACCAGCGATGCCAAGCCCGGATCACCAAGAGCAGCGCTGATCAGCAGCTCTGCGACTTTGCCGGGACCCTGCGTCTAGCGCAAGGAAGATCGCCTTCACGTACTGGGGAAGGTGTGAAGGTCGAGTTCCTTACTCTCAGGGTAGGGAAGGAGGCCTTCACGGCACTGCGCCGCCGGACCGGAAAACCTCAGCAGAAGACTTCGTTGAGCAGCTTGAGGAACGCCGGGTTGGGGTCGCCCCCGGTCGGCGCGCTCGTGGCCGAGAGCTCCAGCCGCTTCTTGGTGTCCGGCGTGGTCAGCAGCTGCGAGGAGTAGCCGGGGATGCCGCCGCCGTGGCCCCACACCTTGCTGCCGCACGGCAGGGTTTGCACCTCAAGGCCCAGGCCGTACCCGGGGCTGACCGTGGTGGTCTTGCTGATCTCCCGCTGCTGCGCGGGTTTGAGCAGCTTGCCGCTCGCCAGCGCCACGCCGAACGTGTCCAGGTCACGGGTCGTGGAGATGATCTCACCGGCGGCCCACGCGACCGACGGGTTGATGCGGGTCACGTCGTTCGGCTTGCCCGCCACGGTCACGTAACCGTGGGCGTGCGGGCCCCTGATGTCGACGTTGTCGCCGGGGACCTCGGTGTCGCTGAGGTGCAACGGCTTCAGGATCCGCTGTTCGACCGCTTTCCCGTACGGCTTGCCGGTCAGCTTCTCCACCAGCAGACCCGCGACCACGTAGTTGGTGTTGGAGTAGCTCCACCGGGTGCCGGGGTCGAAGTCGAGCGGCTTGTCGGTGGCGAGCTTGAGTAGCTGATCGGGCGCCCAGTGCTTGTAGCGGATCTTTTCGAATTCGTCCGGGTCGAGCGGTAGCGCGCTGGTGTAGTTGTAGAGGCCGCTGGTGTGCTGCAGGACCTGGCGGACCGTGATGCGGCCGTCGATCCGGCCGGGCAGGTAACGGACGACCGGCGCATTCAGATCGAGCTTGCCTTCGCCCGCGATCTGCAACAGCACCGTCGACACGAACGTCTTGGTGATGCTGCCGACGCGGAACCGGCCGTTCTCCGGCACCGGGCGATTCGAACCCAGTTCCGCCTTACCTGAGCGAGCGGTGAACCGCTGGGAGCCATCGGTCACTCTGGCCTGCACGCCGAGCGCTCCGTTCACGGTGATCTGGTCCAGCGCCTCCCGCACGACCTTGCGGTCGGCGCTGGTGTCGGCGAGCGCGGTACCCGTGGTGGCGACCAACCCGGCAACGGTGAGCGCGGCCACGAGCCGAATTCTCAGCAAAGGCCGCGACGATTTTCTTTGTACCATAAGAAAAATCTCCCCTGTAAGCGCGAATGCTCTCCCCATCCGACGCTAGCGTCCGGCGCTCCTTACCCGCAGTAGCGGAAAACACATCCACTCGAACAGCGCAGCGATGGTAAGATCACGACATCGGGGTAGAAACGTGCTGTCCGATCAGCACGCGCACACGCGGTATCGCATGAACCGTCACTCCTTCCTAGTGAAGGAGTTGTTCTTTGCGTACCCACATTCAAGGCCGGTCCTTGGTCGAAGCGTGGCCGGCGCTGGCCGGACTCTCGGCCGTGTTCCTGTTCGAGATGCTCGACAACTCGATCCTCAACGTCGCGCTGCCGACCATCGGCCGCGAACTCTCCGCCTCGACCACCACCCTGCAATGGGTGACCGGCGTGTACTCCGTCGTGTTCGGCGGGCTGATGCTGGCGTTCGGTGCGCTGGCGGACCGGATCGGACGGCGCAAGGTCATGCTCGCCGGGCTCGTGCTGCTCGGTGTGGCGAGCCTGGCCACGATGTTCGTCACCGTCGCGTGGCAGCTCATCGCCGTCCGGGCCGTCATGGGCGTCGCGGCCGCGATGACGACACCGGGATCGCTCGCCCTCGCGTTCCGCCTGTTCGACGACGACGTGCTGCGCGTACGCGCGACCACACTGATCTCGACCGTGGGCCTGGTCGGCCTCGCCGTCGGCCCCACCGCCGGTGGGCTCGTGCTCAGTTTCGCGCCGTGGCAAGCACTACTGCTGGTGAACGTGCCGGTCGCGGCGCTCGCGTTCCTCGGCATCCGGGCGGGTGTCCCCGTCGATGACCCCGCCGGCCTGCACCGCGATCCGATCGACGTCGCCGGTGCCGCGCTGGGGACCGCGACGATCATCCTCACGCTTCTCGCTCCCACGTTCTTCGTCGAAGCCGGCACCGCCTCCGCTCTGCCCTGGGGTGCCGCCGCGGCCGCGCTCATCACCGGAACCTGCTTCGTCCTCCGCCAGAAGACCGCACGGCATCCACTGCTGGACCTGAAACTCATCGCCAGGCCACTCGTCTCCAGCGGCCTGGCGCTCAAGGCCGCGGCCGGACTCGCGACCGCCGGGCTCAGCTACCTCGTGACACTGCACCTCCAGCTCGGCTTGGGCTGGACTCCCGCCCAAGCGGCCCTCGGGATGCTTCCCCAGGTCGTCGTCCTGATCGCCGGCGGCACGCTCGTCACGCCCCTGATCACCCGCGTCGGTCTCACCAAGGCCGCCTGGCTCAGCGCCTGCGCGGTCGTGTGCGGACTCGCCGTCTACACCGCGTTCGGCGGGCTCGGCTACGTCTGGATCGCCCTCGCGCTCGCCTGCGTCGCGGCGGGTATGCGCGTGGTCGGTGTCGTGGCGGGCACCAACGTGATGCGTGGCCTGCCGTCGAACCGGACCACCATCGGAGCCGCGCTCGTCGACACCGCCAGCGAGGTCACCACCGGGATCGGCATCGCGCTCAGCGGCACCATCCTGGCGCTGGTCTTCCCCGGCGCGCTGACGGCGGCTCAGGAGTCGGCGGACTTCCCGAAGGCGATCACGTACGCCGGTCTCGCGCTCACCCTGCTTTCCGCGGCTCTCGTCGGCTTCGGCATCCTCCGAGGCCGCAAGTAGATGACGAATTGCGACACGTCCTGAGTACGTGAAGGCCCCCTTCACTGCGTCTAGCGCAATGAAGGGGGCCTTCACGTACTCACCGAAGGACTACAGCTTCGCGCACTGCCCGGCGGACGGGCCGCGGACGGTGTTCTGCAGGTCGTAGTCCGTCGGAGCGGGGGAGTTGGCCGCGCACGCCAAAGGGCCGCCGATCGTGCTCGCAGTCAGCACCGGCCCCTTGTTGCCCGTCAACGCCACCGGTCCGCCGATCTCGGTCAGCTCGATCGACACCGGCCCGGTCGCCCCGGTGATCGCCACCGGGCCGTTCACCTTCGTGCGGTCGAGCACGACCTGCGCCGCACCCGTCGCCGTCAGCGGCCCGGAGATCGACCCACCGCGGACGATCAGGCTCGCGCCCGGCGCCACCGACACCGGACCGGACACCGTCGCACCGTCCAAACAGGTCACCCCGTCCCGCACGGTCAGCGGGCCCTTGCGTTCGCCGGTGACGGTCTGCGTGCACGCCGCGTCGGGCTTACCCAGCACTTCGAACTCCGACAGCGACGCCTCCCCGCCCGTGGTCGCGGTGACCTCGAGCCGGTAATGGGCGTAGTGCGCCGGGTTCGCGATTTTGAACGCCTTGGTCTGCTGCCGCCACGGGAACTTCTGATCGGTCCGCTGATCCGCGACCGCCCACGTCTTCCCGTCGTAGGAACCCTTCAGCACCCAGCTCTTCGCATCACCCGCGCCCTTGCCGGAAGTCAGCGTGTAGAACGAACCCGCCTCCTTCGTCGAGGGCACCTGGTACTGGATCGGTGCCTTGACCTTCGCCTCGGTCCGCGACGTGTTGTCGAAGAACGCCGCGTCACCGCCGGAGACCGGCTTGGTCAGGTCGTGCACCGGAGTCGGCACCGCATCGCCCTTGGTGATCGACTTCGGCGCATCGTCCGGGCCGGTGCCCCACGACGACGGTTTCGGGCCCATGTCGAAGTCGAGCGTCCCGCCGTTCGCGATCGCGGCGTGCGCCAGCGACGTCGAGGACTGCGCCTTGCCGTTCACCTTCAGGCCCTGGACGTAGACGTTCTTCGCGCTGTTCTTCGGCGCGTTGACCACGATCTTCTTGCCGCCGGGCAGGTTCACGGTCGCCTTGGTGAACAGCGGCGAGCCGATCGCGTAGTCCGAACTGCCGACCTGCAACGGGTAGAAGCCCAGCATGCCGAACAGCCACCACGCCGACTGCTCGCCGTTGTCCTCGTCGCCACCGTAGCCCTGACCGAGCTCACTGCCGACGTACAACCTGGCCAGCGCCTCGCGGACCTTCGCCTGCGTCTTCGACGGCTGACCCGCGTAGTCGTACATGTAGAGCGTGTGATGCGCGGCCTGGTTGGAATGCGCGTACATGCCCATCCGCACGTCCCGTGCCTCGGTCATCTCGTGGATGATCCCGGGGTAGGTGCCGTATTTGAGCCCCTGCTCGGGTTTGGCGAAGAACTCGTCCAATTTGGACGCCAGCCCGGCCTTGCCGCCGTAAAGGTTCGCCAGGCCCTTGCCGTCCTGCGGGACCGAGAACCGCATGCCGTAGGCGTTGGTCTCGGTGTAGTCGATACCCCACACCTCGGGATCGAAGTCCGCCTTGCTCCGGGTGAACTTGCCCGCCGCGTCACGGCCCTGGAAGAAGCCGACACTCGGGTCGAACACGTTCACGTACTGCGTGGCCCGTTCGGTGAAGTACCCGTAGTTGTCCAGGTACTCCTGTTTGCGCGGGTCGTTCGCCGGAGCCTCGTCGTAGAGCTTCTTCGACATGTTCGCGATGGCGTTGTCGTTGACGTAGCCCTCGATCGCCCAGGAGAACCCGTGGTCCGCGGTGTTCGGCGCGTACCCGAGGAACGTGCCCTCGTCGATGCCCTTCCGGCCGACCGCGCCGTTGGGCGGGGTCACCGTGGCGTTCTTGATCGCGGAGTCATAGGCCGCCTGGACGTCGAATCCCTTGACTCCCTTGAGATAGGCGTCCGCGAAGGCGGCGTCCGAACTGGTGCCGGTCATCAGATCCGCGTAACCGGGGGAGGACCAGCGCGAGATCCAGCCGCCGTCGCGGTACTGCTGCACGAACCCGTCGACCAGCTTCCCGGTCGTGTCCGGACTGAGCAGCGAGTACGCCGACCAGACCGTGCGATAGGTGTCCCAGAACCCGTTGTTGACGTAGAACTCGCCGTCGACCAGTTTCGCGCCGGTCTGCGTCGGGGTGTCCTGACCGGTCTTCGGCGACACCGGGCTCGCGTACTTCTTCACCGGCTTCTCGGCCGTGCCGACGTTCTCGAAGCCCGAGTTCGGGTACAGGAAGAGCCGGTACAGGTTGGAGTACAGCGTGATCAGCTGATCCTTCGACGCGCCCTCGACCTCGACGATCTTGAGCTTCTCGTCCCACGCCTTCTGCGCGGTGTCGCTCACCGATTCGAGGGTCGCGTTCGGGGCGACTTCCTGCTCCAGGTTCTTCTTCGCCTGCTCGACGCTGATCAGCGAGGTCGCGATCCGCATGTTCACCGTCTTGTCGGCACCCGCGTCGAACTTGAGGTAGCCGAGGACGTTGTCCCGCTTCTGGTCACCCGAACCGGTCGACAGCTTCGAACCGGCGGTCACCGGCTTGTCGAAGGTCGCGTAGACGAACATCCGAGACGCACCCGCGGACAGCCCGCTCTTCACGTCGCTGTATCCGGTGATGGCCCGGCCCGCGGGGTCGAGGGTGAGCCCGCCGTTGTTGTTGACGTTGTCGAAGATCAGGTTCGAATCCGCACCGGGGAACTTGAACCGGTACAGCGCCGCGTGATCGGTCGGCGCGACCTCCGCCTTGATCCCGTTCTCGAAATCGACGCCGTAGTAGTGCGCCCGCGCCGTCTCGTTCGAATGCTTGAACGGCAGCTTCCGCGCCTCACGATCCGGGTTCGGCACGCCGGACGCGGTCGAGGGCAGGAACTGGAAGGTCTGCCGGTCGGCCATCCACGGGCTCGGTGCGTGGCTCGCGGAGAACGCTTGCAGCGCCGGGAGGTTCTGCTCGTTGTTGCGCGAGTGGTAGGAGTACATCCAGCTCAACGTGCCCGCGTCGGTCGTCGGGATCCAGAAGTTGAACCCGTGCGGCACCGCGGTCGCGGGCATGTTGTTGCCGCGCGAGAACGACCCGTTGGACAGCGAACCGCGTGTGGTCAGCACGTTGTCGGACGGGCGCAGGCTCGCCGGCGGCGTCGGCGTCGCCGAGACCTTGATGTCGTCCAGCCAGCCCTGCAGCGAACCCGGGCCGTCGGCGTTGTCGTAGCCGACCAGGATCCGGTCGACCGTCTTGCCCTTCGCGACCACGCCGATCTGCGAGCGCACCAGGTTCCACTGGTTGGTGTAGAGCACCTTGCTCGCGCCCTGGCCCTGCGGGGAAAGCCCGAAACCGTACTGGTCGACCGCGCCGAGCTGGCTCAGGTACGTGCCGTCGGTGAACGCGAGGTCGACCGCGACGTTGGTGCTCGGGTACTTCAGGTCACCGCGGATGAACTCCGGCTGCACCTTGTACGACAGCTCCGAGGTCGCCGCCACCGGGATGTCGACGTCGAAGATCTTGTTGTACGACCAGCCGTGCCCCTGCGCCTTGTGGCTGCCGGAGTAGCGGAACGCGCGCAGGCCGGTGAAACCGACCCGGTTCTTGCTGGTGTAGCCGCTGCCAGGGCCGCTGTCGGCGAAGCTGCGCATGTTCGGCAGTGCCGGCGGGGCCGGGTCCTCGTTGGCCAGCAGCAGCTCCGAAAGCTGCATGATGTCGCCGCCGTTGTTCTTCGTGATGTTCAGGCGGAAGAACTTGTACGCGGCACTCGCGGTCGCGAGGCGGTATTCCTTCGTCTGGAACGGCTCGCTGAACTTCTGCCCGGTCTGCTTGTCCAGGTCGGTCCAGGACTGGCCGTCGGCGCTGCCCTGCAACGTCCAATCCTGCGGGTTGCGGTTGTCGAAGTCGTTCGCCGAGGACAGCGCGTACCGCGTGATCGACGTCGGCTCCGAGAGCGTGACCTGCGCCCAGCCGGTCGGGGTCCAGGCGAGCCATTTGGTGTCGGTCGACCCGTCGACCAGGTTCGACACTCCCTCGTTCGGAGTGTTCTCGCTGTTGGCCGACGTCTCGGTGACCTTGCCGCGGATGTCACCGGGGATGGTGGTGGCGTTCGCGCCGTCGACGCCGAACGCCTTCGGCTTGCCGGACGGGTCGACGTCGACGGTGTCGCTCCACGTCGGCTGCGGCTCGCCTTGCTCGAACGAGGAGTAGAAATCCGGTGGAGCGTCTTCGGCCGCGGCGGTCGCCGGGAGGGCTACCAGCCCGGACGCCACGACCGTGGCACTCAGGAGGCTACAGACCAGTGGTCTGACGCTTCGGGGCATCGTTGCACCAATGCTTTCTCGCGGGGGCATGCTGGGCGCCGCACAGGCGGGGACCGGTGGCGCCAAGAGAGAAGAACTCGCGTGTGACATCGATGTCAAGACACCCGGACAAACCTGACTCGAACTGGACAAGCCGGATACCCCTAAACCCGGTGGACAACCGCCGAGGGCCGGGCCAGGGTGAATGGACCAACTTCAAGCCGATCCGGGAAACTGGGGTGGGGAAATGCGGCGGTTGTCCATGCTCGGCGTGGCAGCGCTCATCACGGCAGGCTCGATACTCACGGCACCGGCGGCCACCGCCGGCGAAACGACTTTCCGGCCGGTGCGCACCTGCGGCGATCTGGTGCGGACCTACGACGTCCCCGGGGCGGTCACCCACGTCGAAACGGCGACCGTGGTGCCCGCGACGGCGACCGAACCAGAGAACTGCGACGTCCGCGGCTACGTCGAACCGGCGGTGCGGTTCCAGCTCCGGCTGCCGACCAAGACGTACGCGGGCCGCTATCTGCAATTCGGCTGCGGCGGGTTCTGCGGCGCCGTCGCGACCCCGCCGTTCGCCGACTGCGGGCTACCGCACGGTGGCGACGTCGCGGTCGCGACCACCGACGACGGTCACGTCGGCAAGACCCCGCTCGTCTTCGACGACGGCAAGTGGGCCGAGACCAACCAGGCCGCCCGCGACGACTTCGCCTTCCGCGCGCCACACGTCGTCTCGAAGGCGTCCAAACGACTCATCACCGCGTTCTACGGCGCTCCGCCGAAGAAGTCCTACTTCAGCGGCTGCTCCGACGGCGGCCGCGAAGCACTCCTGCTGGCGCAGCGGTACCCGCATGACTTCGACGGCATCATCGCCGGTGCTCCCGCCGGGTACTGGGGACCGCTCGTCGGCGTCTACCAGACCTGGCTCGCGAAGGTGAACACCGGCGCCGACGGCAAACCGATCCTGACCGCCGACAAGCTCCCGGCGTTGCACGCCGCCGCACTGTCCTCTTGCGACAGGTCCGACGGGCTGACCGACGGCGCCATCGACGACCCGCGCACCTGCCGCTTCGACCCGGCCACGATCGTCTGCCCGCCGGGCACCGACAACGCAGGCTGCCTCACCGCGGCACAGGTCGAGGCGACCAAGAAGATCTACGCGCCGCCGACCGACGAACGCGGCCGCAAGCTCTACCCGGGCGGCCAGACCGTCGGCTCCGAACTGTCCTGGTACGGCTGGACTCTCCCGGCACCGGAATTCGGCGGCGTCCCGGCCGCGTTCGGGCTCGCCGACAACTACCTGAAGTACATGGCCTACCCGATCGGGACACCGCATTCGTCGGTCGAGAAGTTCGCCTTCACCGCCCGCGAATTCGACCGGCTGACCCCGGAAGGCGTCCGCTCCAACGCGATGTCGACGGATCTGCGTGAATTCCGGCGTTCCGGCGGCAAACTCGTGATCTGGCACGGCTGGGCGGACCAGGCGATTCCCGCGGAGGGCACGCTCGACTACTACCAGCGGCTCACCCGCGCCAACGGCGGCCTCACCGCGACGCAGAACTGGGCCCGCCTGTTCATGGTGCCCGGGCTCTACCACTGCGCGACCGGCGACAAGCTGACCGAGTACGACCCGCTGAAGGAACTGGTCTCCTGGGTCGAACGCGGCACCGCGCCGGACCGGACGCTCGCCACCGGCCGTGACGCCGACGGCAAGGTCTTCCGCACGCGGCCGGTGTTCCCGTACCCGCTACAGGCCAAGTACGACGGCACCGGAAGCGTCGACGACGCCGCGAACTTCGTGCCGGTTCCGCCTTCGCGGCCTACGCAGGACGTCGTGAACTGGGCGGGGAACGATCTGTACGGGAAGGCCGGACCGGTCGCTCCCTGAGGCACTTCCCGATGCTATGAAGGACGCTTTCATAGCAAAATTTGCTATGAAAGCGTCCTTCATTGCACGAGCCGGAGCCCCGCTCAGGAAAGAACGCCGTCCAGCAGTCGCACTCGCCGGTCCGCGATCCGGTGCACGTCGTCGTCGTGCGTCGCCACGATGACCGCGGCCCCCTCCTCCGCGCAGCGCCGCAGCAACCGCAGCACTCGCGGTGTGCTCCCGGCGTCCAGGTGCGCTGTCGGCTCGTCGGTGAGCAGGACCCGAGGCCGCCCGCTGACCGCCCTGGCGAGCGCGACCCGCTGCTGCTGCCCGAACGAGACCTCGAGCGGATAGCGGTCACCGAGGTCACCGATACCGAGTTCCTCCAGCAGTCCCGCGACCCGCGCGTCGATGTCCTTCGCGCTGGGCTTGGGGATGTCGGATCGGAGTCGCAGTGGCAGCGCCACGTTCTCCGCGATCGTCAGCTCGTTCGCGAGGCCGAGCGCCTGGGGCAGGACGGCGCAGGTGTGCCACGGCGGCGCTCCCGCTATCGGGACGCCGTCCAGCAGGACACTGCCGGAATCGGGGGAGTCGAAACCGCACAACAGTGCCAGCAGCGCGCTTTTGCCGGAACCGGACCGGCCGGAGACGGTGACCAGTTCGCCCGCGGCCACACGCAGTTCGAGCCCGCGCAGGACTTCGACGTCCCCGCTGGGATGGGGGAACCGGCGGCGCAACCCGACGGCCTCGAGGGCGGGTTCCGCCATCACGGCACGACCTCCCGTTGTTCGACAGCTTCGAGGCTGCCTTTGTGCATCCGCGCGACGCGGCTGCCGAGTTCGATGAGCCGGTCGTCGTGCGAGGCGACGATGACGGCGAAATCCTGATCCGCCAAGTATTTCAGCGTGTCGAGTACCAGGTCGGCCGAACCTTCGTCCAGCTGGGACGTCGGCTCGTCGGCGAGGACGACGGTCGAACGGCGCGCGAGGGTGCAGCCGAACGCGAGCCGCTGCTGCTGCCCGCCCGACAGCGCGGAGATCTGCCAGCCACCGGTGCCGCCCAGCCCGAGCTGGTCGAGGATGTCGTCCGGCAGGCATTCCGTCCCGGCCGACTCCGCGGCCGCGCGGAGATTGTCGGCGACACTCAGGTACGCCAGCAGGTTGTCGGTCGGGTTCTGGAACACCAGACCGAGATGGTTTCGCCGCAGCGCCCGCCGTTCACGGTGCCGCAGCTTGCCGGTTTCGGTTCCCTGGAAGGAAATCGTGCCCCGAATGGGTTGCTCGAACAGGCCGAGCGTCCGCAGCAGGGTGGACTTTCCGGAACCGGACGGTCCCGCCAGCACGGTGATCCCGCGGGCGGGGATGTCGATGGTGACGCCGTCGACGCCGGTGACGGTGCCCGCCGGCGTCTGGTAGTCGACGCCGATGCCATCCAGCCGGAAGATCGGTTTCTCAGGCACGGATCAGCTCCGCGGTCCGGGCGGTGCGCACCGAGCGCATCGCGATCCAGCCTGCCAGCGCCACGACGAGCACACCGACGGCCAGTACGGTCAGGGCGAACGGGGTCGGGTTGGGCAGCGCCGACCTCGGCGCGAGGAACGTCGCCGGATCGAAACGCGGCACCGAAAGACCCGCGACCGAGATCCCGCAGGCGACGCCGATGACCACGGCGAGTCCGCTGAGCGCGCCCAGTTCCATCAGGTGACTGGCGAGCAGGGCGCGCGGCCGCATCCCCATCCTCAGGACCAGTGCCCCGGCCAGCGCGTTCTGGCGTCGGCGGACCTCGACCGCGACCAGCAGCGACAGCACCGCCACCGCGCCGAGTACCGCGCCGAGCAGCGCCATGAACGAGAACGTCCAGGACACGAGGTAGAACGGAAGCGCGTCGAGTGCGGACTCACGGGTGACGCGGTTGACCGCGGTGGCCACCCCCACGGAGGTCAACGCCTCGGTCACCTGCGTCAGCGGGGCACCGGACAGCACGCTCCACTTGGGCACGACGCGCAGTTGGGCGGGACTGAGTGACTCCCGGGAGATCACATACCCGGCCTTGGTGCCGATGATCGGGAACATGGGCAGTTCACCGATCGTCCTGGCGTCCGCGAGACCGGCGCCCAGCACGGCTTTCTGGGCGGAATCGGTCCCGACCCGGATCGCCGGGACACCGGTGCCGGGACTCGACAACTGCCCCAGGAGCCGGTCGACCTCGGCGCCGTCGAGCGGGCCGAGCGTGGCGGCGCGCCGGAAGGTCTGCGGATCGACGACCAGCACGACGCTGCCGGTACCGGTCAGCTCGCCGACGATCGTGGTGTCGTCGCTGAGCTGAGGCGGCAGCTGGACCTTCCCGGTGCCGATGACGCTTTCGGTGTCGACCCTGGTCTCGGCGCCGACGAAGATCGCCGACTTCGTGTGCAGCGCCTCCTCCTGTCCGCGCGCGATCCCGATCCCGGTCGCCAGCGTGCCGACGGCCAGCGTGCCGATCACGAGGACGCCGGTGACCGGCGCGCGGGCGCTGGCCAGCCGCCGGATCGCCATTTGCAGCGCGGGCCGTGACCACAGCCGCGCGCGGTGCGACGCGTGCAGGGCGAGCCAGGCCAGCCGGGCGGCGAGCAGGCCGACGGTGAGCACGACGAACACCGGATAGGTGAGTGCGAGCGGGTCGACCTGGGGGAGCGGATTGCCGACCCTGGACCCCTTGCCGTAGTCGACGAGGCGGTTCCAGCCGAGCAGGGCCACTCCGGCGGTGACCAGTTCCCACGGGAAGATCGCCAGGAGCTTCACCCCCTTGACACGGCCGGACCGGACCCGGCCGAGCTCGAACTCCCGGTGCGTGCGGACGGCGATCACGCCTGCCAGCAGGGCGAGTGAAACGAGCAGGATCGCGGCCGCGACGAGCGACCCTTGCAGCAGCGCCCCGTCGTCCAGTTCACCTGGTGGTCCGTAGATCCCGAGTAACAGGCGCGCGAGCACCGCACCCGCCGCGCCACCGACGACGATGGGCAGTCCGAGTTCGGCGACCGCGAGCAACCCCAGCGCTCCCGGCGCGCTGCCGCGGGCGGACAGGAGCCTCAGCTGCGGATGCCGTCGCTGATACCACTGCAACGCGACGGTGGCGATCCCGGCGCAGCCGACCAGGATGCTGATGGCCGCGAGCGGCAGGATCGAGATCAGGACGTTCGACTCCGCCTGGTTGCTGATCGTCACCGAGCGCTCGAACGGCACCGACCCGATGACCGCGTCACCGAGGCCGCGGGCGCTCAGGTCCGCCTTGACGTCGGCGATGAGCGCCTTCGAGCGTTCCAGCAGGTCCTCGGCTTCGCTCACGGTCTTGGGAGGCGCCTCGTAGAACGACATGTGCAGGGTGGCGATCGCCGGGATGCCCGTGGCGCGGACCGTGTCGTCGAACGTCTTTCCGTCGGGGGCGAACATGACCGAGTCGAGCGGGTCGTTGGCGAGTCTGCTCACGACGGCGTTCCGCTGCTGCGAGCACCACCAGCGCGGAGCCGGGTCGGCGAGGTCGCGGTACAGCCCGGTCACCGGAGGGAGCGGCGTGCCATGAATGCTCGGCGTGACCCCGGTTTTGATCCCCTCCGCCTTGGCCACGACGGTGCCGAGCAGAAGTCCGGCGCCCACTGATCCGTCCGCCAGCTCGATGTGGCTCGGAACCGCCTGATCCCGGTGGGCGATGGTGACCTTGTAGTGGGGATCGCCGTTGAACTCGGTGCCGAAGAGGTACGGCGTGTAGCGGGAGGTGACCGGTGTGCCGAAACCGTGCGCCGGAGCGTGACGGCGGACCGAGTCGGTGACCTGCGGAGCGACCGCGACGGGGACGTTGTCCTTGCTGAACACGGGCCCGTAGTAGTCCGGGCACGCGAGGCCGGACTGGTATGCCACGGCCGCGCCGCCCGCGGCCGAAGCCTGCAGAATGGCGGCGGTACCGAGGAAACAGGCCAGCAACGCGGTCACCGCCGCGATGATCAACGTCAGCGGGCTGGTCAATGCCGCCCGCGGAGCCGCTCGCCACGGCATTGTCACCCTGGGCCCGCCGGGAGCCCCCCACCTCACCCGCATGGATACGCACGCTACCGGTCAAGGCGGCCGCGCGACAGAAAGAAATCACTGTTTGTTGCCGACGTGAAGTAAGGCCTGGTCCATTGTGGTGACACGGGTACCCGGCTACTGACTGTCTGTCACCAGTTGATCGATCGGTGTCGCCGCGCCGGTCGCGACCTCTTCGCCGAAAGCGGTTTCTCCGAGCGCCGAGACGATGACGCCGGTGATCCGGTCGACGTCGCCGCGTTCGGCCTTCGGCAGGGGAGCGCCCGCCGATTCCCTGGAGGCTGCCGCGGCGCCCAGCAACCGCGCGGCCAGGCGATGCGAGCCGGCGGCCGACTCCGCCCCGGCCAGACCCTCGAGACCGAGTGCGATCGCGCGAGGATCCTCGCCGTGGCGAGCGATCGCGAGGCCGTCCAGCTGGAGCCGCTTCGCCTTCGCCGCGTCTCCGCGCAGCTCGGCGATGAATCCGAGCTCGGCGAGGATCAGGGTGCTGCCCGCTTCGGACTCGACGCGGCGGTGCCAGTCCAGAATGGACAACAGTCGCCGTTCGGCCTCGTCGAACAGCCCTTGGCGTCGCGCGCCGAGCGCGAGCCCGGTCTCGGCGTAGACCTCGCCGGGTTTGAAACTGTGCTCGACGGCCAAGGCCCTGGCCCGCTCGTGGAACTCCTTCGCCCCTTCGAAATCGCCGGTGAGCAGCGCTGTCCGGCCGAGCCAGGACAGTTTGTAGGAGACCTCCGGCCACAGCTCCAGCTCCTCCGCGCGGCGAAGGCTTTCCCGGTGGACCCGGGCGGCGTGGTCGTAGTCCCCGGCGATCGAAGCCAGCATGCCGATGACGAACGACGCTTGCAGCCAGCCCCAGCGTTCGCCGAGCCCGTCGAAGATCCCGGCGCTCTGTGCGGCGATCCGGCCACCACCGGTGAGGTCGCCCCCGGAGATCAGGTGGCCCGCCCGGTCACTCAGCGCGGCCGCGGCACTCCAGTCGTCGCCGACGTCACGGGCGGTTTCCAGCGCGCCGAGCGTGAGTTTCTCCGCCCGGCACAGATCGCCGACCGTGGACCACGCGTGGCCGAGGAACCACAGCGTCCGGGCCCGCGCGACGGGATCGACGATGCCCCACACGGTTTCCTCGGCCGCACCCTCGGTGCAGGTGCCGTCGAGTACGGCGATGCCCGTGCGCCAGCCGAGAGACCTCGCGCGCTCGTCTCCGCCGGTTCCGGTGTCGAGCACCAGGTCCAGTGAGCGCCGGGCCTCGGTGAGCCGTCCGCGGAGGAACCAGAACCACGTCGTCGCGTTCACCAACCGCAAAGCGAGCCCGTGTTCGCCTTGCCGCAGCAGGGTTTCCAGCGCACGCCGGGTGTTGGCACCTTCGGCGTCGAGCCTGTCGAGCCAGCGCCGTTGTTCCTTGCCGCGCAGTCCCACGTCGCCGCGTTCGGCCAGTTCGACGTGGAATCGGGCGTGCCGTAGGTACAGATCGTCGAGTTCATCCGCTTTTCCGGCGTGCTCCAGCGCATACGCCGCGACCGACTCCAGCAGCCGGAACCGCGGTTCGCCCGTCCTGCCAGGCCTGCTGACCACCAGCGACCTGTCGACGAGCCGGGACAACAGGTCCAGGACGTCGCCGGTGGCGATCTCACCGCCCACGCAGACCGCCTCGGCGGCGTCGAGACCGCAGCCCTCGGCATGGACGGCGAGCCTGCGCAACACGATCTGCTCGGCCTCGCTCAGCAGGCTCCAGCTCCAGTCGATCATCGCACGGAGGGTCTGCTGACGGCGCGGCCCGCCCCTCCTGCCCGAAGACAGCAGGCCGAACCGGTCGTCGAGGCGGGCGAGGAGTTCGCGTACGCCGAGCGTGCGGACCCGGGTGGCGGCGAGTTCGAGCGCCAGCGGGATCCCGTCGAGCGTGCGGCAGATCCTGGCGACCGCGGTCGCGTTCTCCGCGTCGAGCGCGAACCCCGGGGCGGCCGCCGCGGCACGGGCGGCGAAGAGCCGGACGGCGCTCGATTCCCGTACCGCGGCGAAATCGGCCTGCTCGGGAAGGTCGAGCGGCGGGACCGCCCAGACGGTCTCGCCGGGCAGCCCGAGCGGCTCCTGGCTGGTGGCGAGCACCCGCAGGCGTGGCGCCGCCGAAAGCAACCGCTCCACCAGTGCCGCGACCGGCTCGACGACCTGCTCGCAGTTGTCCAGGACGAGCAGGATCTCTTTGTCACGCAAGGCATCGGCCAACGACCGGGTCGGTGACTTCGCCGAGGCGGCCTCCTCGCGGAGGTCCAGCACGGCCGTCAGGACGACGGCGACCAGGTCTTCCGCCGGGCAGGTCGGGCATTCGACGTTGTCCAGGCCCGCCAGTTCGACCAGCCAGGTGCCGTCGGCCATCGCGAGCTTCGACGCGGCCTCGATGGCCAGGCGGGTCTTGCCCACCCCGCCCGGGCCGGTGAGGGTGACCAGCCGCGTGTCGGTGACGAGCGCGCCGACCTCCTTGACCGCCGTCGTCCGGCCGACCAGTTCGGTCAGCGCCTCAGGCAGGTTCCCGCGCACCGGCCCGGCGGCACGGACGGGTTCGAGATCGGGGCTGCGGGTGAGGATCGCCTGGTGCAGGGCCGCGAGGTCCGGCCCCGGTTCGAGACCGGACTCGTCCCGCAGCCGGGCCCGCAGTTCGGCGTAGGTTTCGAGCGCCTCACTGTGCCGCCCGGCGGCATAGAACGCCCGCATCAGCAGGCCGCGGAGCCGCTCCCGGAGCGGATGCCGCGAGACCAGACCGGCCAGTTCCCCGGTGAGGACGCCGTGTTCGCCGAGCGCCAGCCTGGCTTCGGCCCGCTCCTCTTCGGCGAGCAGCCGTTCCTCTTCCAACCGCTGCGCCGCGGCCACGGCGAACGGCTCGTCCTCGAACCCGGCATACGCGGGCCCTCGCCACAACGCGAGCGCGTCCGCCAGCAGGGCTGCGCGAGCACGCGGATCGACGGTGTCGCGGGCGCGGGCGGTGAGTGTGCGGAACCGGTGGACGTCCAGGTCGCCGTGCTCGACGGTGAGGACGTATCCGGCGGGTTGGTGCGTCACGATTTCGCGAGCGCCAGGTTCGGCTCTGTCGAGGGTGCGGCGTAGCTGGGAGACCTTGGTCTGCAGGGTGTTGCCCGGATTGCCCGGCGGATGCTCTCCCCACAGGTCGTCGGTCAGCGACGACACCGATGCCGCCCTGCCCTCCCTGCTCAGCAGCCCGGCGAGCATCAGGCGGACCTTCGCCTCGGGCACGACGACGGGCTCGCCCGCGGTCGTCCACACGGCGAGTGGTCCCAGCACTCCGAAACGCACGAAACCGACGTTAGCGCGAACCACCGACAATCCCGTGCGCGAGGCCGTGCGCGGACCCACAGCGATCCGTGCGCGGGCGGCGTCACGGTAGAGCCATGACCGAACACGGAAAGACCCCGGTGACCGTACTGGGGCTGGGCGCGATGGGAACCGCGCTCGTAGAGGCACTGCTGGCCGCGGGGCATCCCGTGACCGCGTGGAACCGGACCGCGAGCCGCGCCGAGGGCGTGGCGGCGAAGGGAGCTTCGGTCGCTTCGACCGTGACCGAGGCCCTCGCGGCGAACGAGATCGTGATCGCCTGCCTGCTCGACTACGACTCGGTACACGAGGTTCTCGACCCGGTCGCGGCCGGGCTCGCGGGACGGCAGCTGATCAACCTGACCAACGGCACCCCCGGCCAGGCACGCGAAATGGCCGCCTGGGCCGAGGAATTGGGCGCGGAGTACCTGGACGGCGGGATCATGGCGGTCCCGCCGATGATCGGCTCGCCCGGGGCGTTCATCTTCTACAGCGGCTCGGGCACCGCCTTCGGCCGGGCCCGCACCGCGCTCGACACCTTCGGCGGCGTCAACTATCTCGGCGCCGACCCCGGACTGGCGCCACTGCACGACATCGCGCTGCTCAGCGGGATGTACGGGTACTTCATCGGCGTCATCCAGGCGTACGCGCTCGTCGGCTCGGCGGGGGTCAAGGCGCGGGAATTCGCACCGCTGCTCCGCGGCTGGATCGACGCGATGAGCGGCTTCCTGGAGCGCGCGGCCGAACAGATCGACGACGGCGACTACCTGACCGACGTCGTGTCGAACATCGGGATGCAGGCCGCCGCCTACCCGAATCTGGCGCAGGCGGCGGCGGACCAGGGCATCAGCGCCGAGTTGCTCACGCCGCTCCAGTCGCTGATGGACAAACGAGTCGCCGACGGACACGGCGCCGAAGACCTGATCGGCGTCATCGAACTCCTCAAGAAATAAGGAAACACAATGATCACACTGATCGGGCTCGGCCCGATGGGACAGGCCATGGTCCGGGTACTCCTGGAGAACGGCCACGGAGTGACCGTCTGGAACCGCACCGCCGCCCGCGCGGACGACCTCGTCGCCGCGGGTGCCGTGCGCGCCGGGACACCGGCGGAGGCAGTGGCGGCATCGGAGCTGGTGTTACTGAGCCTCACCGACTACGCGGCGATGTACGACATCCTTGGCAAGGCGGAGGATGCCTTGGCGGGCAAGGTGATCGTCAACCTCAGCTCGGACACCCCGGAGAAGACCCGCGAAGCCGCCGACTGGGTCAAGGCCAGGGGCGGGCAGTTCCTCGCGGGTGGCGTCATGGCGCCGGCCCCGCTGGTGGGCCAAGAGGATGCGTATGTCTTCTACAGCGGCCCCACCGACGTATTCGAGAAGTACCGGGACATCCTGGCGCTGATCGGCCGACCGGACTTCCTCGGCGAAGACGTCCGGCTGGCGCAGCTGTTCTACCAGGCGCAGCTGGACATCTTCCTGAACGCGCTTTCGGTGTTCCTGCACGCGAGTGCGCTCATCCGCTCGGCCGGGGTACCGATCGAGAAGTTCCTCCCGTACGCCAAGGAGAACTTCAGGATGATGGACTTCTACCTGGACGCCACGGTGGAGCAGATCGAGAAGGGCGAACACCCCGGCGACGAGGCCAACGTGACGATGATGGGCGCGTCCGCCGACCACATCGTGCAGGCGAGCCGGGACGCCGGGATCGACGTCGCCCTGCCGGAGGCGATCAAGTCGCACTACGACCGGGCGATCGCCGCGGGACACGGGCGTAGCTCGTGGACCAGTCTCTACGAGATCATCAAGGACGACCGCAAGTAGTCCTCTGGTTGCGATGGCGATAAGCGCGTGAAGGACCCCTTCCCTCGGCTCAGCCGAAGAAACTCGACCTTCACACCTTCCCCAAGTACATGAAGGACCCCTTCCTTGCGCCTGGCGCAAGGAAGGGGTCCTTCATGTACTTCAAGCGAGCAGCGCCGGATCGGCCCCCCCGATCGCAAGTAGAGGACTACTTGCGATCGTCCAGCACCTCCAGGAACGCCTTGGCGGCGGGCGTCACCGTGAACCGGTTCCAGACGAGATGCTCGATCCGCGCGGGCGCGTCCGTCACCGGCACGGTGACCACGCCGGTCAGGTTCGGCACGTACTTCGACGGCAGCAGCGCCACCCCCAGCCCTTGGTGGATGAGCCGCGCCATGAAGTCGGCGGCCGTCACCTCGAAGGCGACCTCCCTGGTCACCCGCGCGGCGGCGAACGCCTCGTCCGTCTGGGCGCGTCCCGCGGTTCCCGCCGGGAAGTCCACGAACACCTCCGACGAAAGCCTGCTCAAGTCCACTTCGGACTCATCGGCGAGGGGATGACCGGGCGCCACCACGGCGACCAGATCGTCACGCCCCAGCTCACGGGTACCGACGCCTTCCGGCCGGGCCAACGTCGGGAGCCCGAGGAACGCGACTTCGATCGCGCTGTCCTTGACCTGCTCCACCAGGTCCTCGCTCGCGCCGACCCGCAGCCCGATCCGGACGTGCGGATACCGCCGGTGGAACGTCTGCAACGCCGCGGGGACGTCGACCGCCGCGACGGTCGGGATGACACCGACGGTGAGCCGCCCCCGGATCTCGCCGACAGCCGCCGCGACCTCCGAACCCGCCCGCTCGGCCGCGTCGAGACATTGGCGGGCCGCCGGCAGGAACGCCTCGCCCGCCCCGGTGAGCCGCACTCGGCGGCTCGTCCGCTCGAACAGCTTCGCGCCGAGTTCCCGTTCCAGCCGCGCGATCTGGTGACTCAGCGCCGATTGCACGACGAGGCACCGTTCCGCCGCGCGCGTGAAGCTGTTCGTCTCCGCCACCGCCACGACGTAGCGCATCTGCTGAAGCTCCATGGATCTATCTTGAATCAAGATGGATCAGGTGACAAACATGTGTTGGACTCATTGATCGTCGGCGCTCAAGCTGAGAAGCGTGAAAACGCTGACGACCACCCCGCTTGCCGCCGGACTCACCGGCACCGCGCTGACCGCCTTCGCCCCCATGGTCTGGGGGACGACCTACGTGGTCACCACCGAACTCCTCCCGGCCGGGCACCCGCTGTTCGCCGGACTCATGCGTGCCCTGCCCGCGGGCCTGATCGCGCTGGCCATCACCCGCACCCTCCCGCGCGGCACCTGGTGGCTGAAGGCGGCCGCGCTCGGCGTCCTCAACATCGGGATGTTCTTCCCGCTGCTGTTCCTCGCCGCCGAACGGTTGCCAGGGGGAGTCGCCGCCACCCTCGGCGCCGCCCAGCCGCTCCTCGTCGCGATTCTCGCCGTGGCCGTGCTGCGGCAGAGCCCGTCCGCGTGGCGGTTCGCCTGGGGAATCGTCGGGATCGTGGGCGTCGGATTGGTCGTGATCGGCCCCGCGGCGGGCTTCGACCTCGTCGGAGTCCTCGCCGGACTCGGCGGCGCCGCGACCATGGCGCTGGGCGTGACCCTCACCAAACGGTGGGGACGCCCGGCGGACGTCGGGCCGACGGCGTTCGCTTCGTGGCAGCTCACCGCGGGCGGGCTGTTCCTGGTGCCGGTGACCTTCCTGTTCGAGGGCGCGCCGCCCGCCATCGACCTGAACGCGGCACTCGGTTATCTCTGGCTCGGCCTGATCGGTGGTCTGCTCGCGTACGTCCTGTGGTTCCGCGGCATCACGTCCCTGCCGGTCACCTCGGTCGCCGTCCTCGGCCTGCTCTCGCCGATGGTCGCCGCGGTACTCGGCGCCATCCTGCTCGGTCAGGGTCTGGGCCCGATCCAGCTCGCCGGTTTCGCCCTCGCGCTGGCCTCGATCGTGGCCGGCCAGATCACCCCGAAGACCGTCAGACAATGAAGAACCGGGGCGGGTCGCCTGGGGAGGGGGTCTCCGGGCTTCGCTCGCCCTCGATCTGGATCTCGATGTTCGTCTTGTGGGAGATCGGGTCCCAGATCTCCTCGATCGGCGCCAGCAGTGAACCGCCGACGCCGCGGCTGCGGGCGCGCGCGGCGTACCACGCGAACCCGGCCAGAAAGAGGGGGAGGCTGAGAAACGCGGCCAAGGGTGCCAGGAACTCCATGAACTCCGACGATACAGTAACATCGTGTTTCCAGAAACGTTCTGTTACTGAATTGGCGGGCGATGACCAGGCTGACACGGGCCGAGCAGCAGCGACGTACCCATGAACACCTACTGGACGCCGGGCGCCAGGTGTTCCTGCGGCGCGGTTTCCTGGCGGCGACGGTCGAGGAGATCGCGGCCGACGCCGGTTACACCCGCGGTGCCGTCTACAAGCATTTCGGCGGAAAGGAAGGACTGTGGCTCGCGATCATCGAAGCGAGTGCGGACACCCATCTCCATAGCCTGCGGGAAGCCCTCACCCGCGCCACCGGCCGCGACGAGGTGATCGCCGCGCTGCACCCCGCGGATGTCGCGGACAAGGACGCGGCGAAGTGGAGCGCGGCGGCCGCGGAAGTCCTTGCCGCGACGGCACAGCAGCCCGAGACCGCCGACCTCGTCGCCGCCATCCAGCGGCGTCACGACGATGAGGTCGTCGCGCTGCTCGTCGAGCATTCGAAGCGGTTGAGTCTCGAGCCCGCGATGCCGCTCCACCAGGCCGTCGTGATGCTGGGGGCGTTGGGCATCGGCCTCGCCCTGCGCCACACGGTCGCCCCGGCGGAAGACCCCGCCGCCATCCTCACCCACGTGCTGGACTCGGTGTTCCCGCCCGAGGCAACGTGACGGACTCGCCGGACGTACTCCCGATGACGACCTGGGGAGGGTTCGATGCGGACGTATCCGTTGCAAGAGGGCGAAGAAGTGTTGTGGGCCGGGACATCGCAGCGCCCGCGAAAGTGGTTTCCCGAGTACACGCAGATGATCGTGATCGCCGGACTGGTCGTCCTCCTGATCGTCATCAGGGGCCATTTCTCGGGATGGTCTCTGCTCGTCGGGGCCTACGTCGTCCTTTTCGCCTTTTTACTGCCACGTGCGAGCGATCGGCGGGCACGGGATCGTGCCATGTCCTATCTGGTCACCAGCCACCGGATCATCTTCGTCGCGAGCTGGCCCAACGGAACGGAGTTCCGCTGGGTCTGGCTCCCGTACCTCCTCCTGCCGCCGCGGGTCAAGGCCGATGAATCGGGCGTCGGCACGATCTCCTTCGGCGGCTGGTGGAGTCGGGTGCAGTTCCGGGAAAAAGAACTTCGAGGAGCGTGGGCACCTCCTGTACTGGAATTGCGGGCGATCGCCGACGCTGCGAATGTGGCGAATCTGATCGTGCGGACCCGGCACCGGGCGGCCGCGACCACCTACACTCAGGCGCCGTGATCGATTCCTTCACCACCGCCGACCTCGTCGACGAACACGGCGACCGGTTGCGCGTCTGCGACACCCAGTTCCGTCAGTTCGGCGGCCATCGGAAGTTCTCCGGCCCGATCCGGACGGTCTCCTGCCACGAGGACAACGGCCTGGTCAAGAAGCTGCTGGCCACCCCGGGCGACGGCGGCGTCCTGGTGATCGACGGTGGCGGTTCCCTGCACAGCGCGCTCACCGGCGACATGATCGCGAAGTCGGCCGTCGACAACGGCTGGGCCGGAGTGGTCGTCAACGGCGCCGTCCGTGACAGCGCCGAGCTAGCCGAGCTCCCGCTCGGCGTGAAGGCGCTCGGCACCAACCCGCGCAAGAGCGCCAAAGTCGGTGCTGGCGCCGTCGACGTCCCGGTCGGGTTCGGGGGAGTGACCTTCACTCCCGGCGACACGCTCTACTCCGACGAAGACGGTGTCGTTGTCCTTCCCGCGACAACCGCCTGAACCAGCTCAGACGACGATGACCCGGCGTCCGCGGGTGTGACCGGCGTGGCTGTCGATATGCGCCGCCGCGGCTTCGGCGAGCGTGTACGACTTCTCGACCGGGATGTGGAGCTTTCCCTGTGAGATGAGCTCCGCTGCCTCGGCGAGCGCGTCCGGCACGCTCCCGGCCACGCCCGAGAATCGGACGCCGAACTCCGGCGCGCCGAGATCGGCGATGCTGATCACCTTGTGCGGATCCCCGGTCAGCTCCACGAGCTCGGGGATCACACCTGAGCCCGCCAGGTCGAGTGCCGCGTCGACCTTGCCGATCTTCCGCACCCGCTCGGTCCAGCCGTCGCCGTAGGTCGTGGCGATGGCGCCGAGGCCGCGCAGATAGTCCTGGTTCGCGGCCCCGGCCGTGCCGATCACCGTGATGCCACGTTCGCGGGCGATCTGTAGTACCGCCGATCCGACTCCGCCGGACGCGCCGCTGACCAGCAGTGTCTGCCCGGGCAGCACACCGACTTCGCGGACGAGGCGCAGTGCGGTCTCCACCACGGACGGGTATCCGGCCGCCTCTTCGAAGGTCAGGCCCTCGGGCATCTTGGCCCAGGCCGACAGCACGGCGAACTCGGCATAGGTGCTCGAACCTTCGCCGAACACGGGATCACCGACCTCGACACCTTCGACGCCGGCGCCGACTTCGTCCACCGTCCCGGAGGCGTCCAGACCGACCCCCGAGGGCAGCACCGTCGGGTGGGCTCCCAGGACCTGGCCTTCACGGACCCTCCAGTCGACCGGGTTCACCCCGGCCGCCCGCACCGCGATGCGTACCTGACCGGGGCCCGCGTGAGGCTCCTCGGCGTCGATGAGTCGCAGGACATCCGGACCGCCGAACTCGGCGAACATCACTTTCTTCATGAGTTCGACCATAGCACTAACGGTTAGTGTTTTGAAACAGCTTCAGTTTTGCATCTGATAGCGTTGCGGCATGACCGAGCCGCCCGGACGCCGTGAGCGCAAGAAGGCCGCGACCCGGCAGAAGATCGCCGACACCGCCCTGCGGCTCTTCCTGGAACGCGGGTACGAAGCGGTGGGCATCCGGGAAGTGGCCGCGGAGGCCGACGTCGCCGTCACCACGCTCTTCTCCCACTTCGCCTCGAAAGAGGCCTTGGTGTTCGGGCAGGACGCGGCCTTCGAGAAGGGCCTCACGGAGGCGGTCACCGACCGGGCCCCCCACGAGCCGCTCATCCCCGCGCTGCGCCGCGAGATCCACGCGATGGTGCGGCATTGCACGGCGGACGGGGTCGCCGAGATCTGGCGCATGATCGACGAGACGCCCGCCCTGCGGGAGTACGAGGATTCGATGCGGCTGCGCCACGCGGAGTCGCTGGCCACGGCCATCGCCGCCGATCCAGGCCTGTCACAGAGCACGACGGCCTGCCGGACGATCGCGAGGTTCGTGATCGACGCCTATTCGCTGGGCCGCGAGGCGGCCGATCCGGAGACCGCGGTGGACGAGATCTTCCGGATGATCGACGCGGCCTGGGAAGTCACCTGTCGTTCTCTTGAGGGGTGAGACCACGCGAAGACGGCCTGCCGGAGTCGCAGGCAGTACTGGGGAGGGTTCAGCTCTTCGGCATTACGCAGAGTTCCCTGGGCTGCCCGGTCTCGAAGTCGTAGACGACGGGGTTGCCGTACTCGTAGCCGGGGACGGAGTTGCAGTCGGAGCCGGAACCCGAAGCGAGCTGGGCGATCACCGTGTAGTTGGCCGCGCTGTCCGAGCAGTGGACCCGGACGGCGCTGCCGCTGAACTTCCCGTTGCTCCCGGCGTTTTCGTCGGCCGAGAGGCAATCCCCGGCTTGTGCGGAGAACGGGTCGGGGTCGACCGCGGGGGCGCTGCGATCGTCGTTGCTTCCGCCGCCGGCGATCGCCACGGTCACCGCGATCGCTCCTCCCGTGACGAGCAGCCCGGCGGCCGCGAGACCGATGATCAGCCCTGTCTTCGGGGACTTCTTGGGCGGCGCGACGGGGTACTGCTGCCAGATGGGCGACTGCTGAGGGTAGGTCACCTCACCAGGATCGGCGACGGCGATGAAATTCCGATGACACGGATCATTTGCGGGCGACGAGCCGTTCCACCAGCCCGAGTTTGAACCGCTCGCGGCGCTCGACGGTCAGGCCGAGGTCGCCGATCTTGTCGGACGGCCGCCGGAGGAAGTGCTCGCCAGCCATCGGCACGGTGATCTTTTCGGTGAACCATTGCGCGCCGCGGACGACACGTGACGAACTCGCGATGTGGTCGAGCAGGATGAGGCGACCACCGGGCCGCAGGACCCGGGCCATTTCCCGCAACGCCTTGTCGTGGTCGGGGATGGCGCAGAGCCCGAGGGTGCAGACCACGGTGTCGAAAGAACCCGCCTCGAAGGGCAAGTTGTGGGCGTCGGCCCGGCGCAAGGTCACCGGATGGCCGAGGCTTTCGGCGCGACCACGGGCGATGTCGAGCATGCCGTCGCTGAGGTCGATGCCGGTGAGCGTGACGCCGCCGGGGTAGAGCGGAAGGTTCAGGCCGGTACCGACGGCTACCTCGAGAACCTCACCGCTCGCCTGCCCGCAGGCCCACGCCCGGGAGTCGCCGAACAGCTTCCGGTCGAGGAACTGCATCTCCCGGTCGTAGTTCCGGGATTTGCCGTCCCAGTAACGGTTCCATCGCGCGGACCGGGTCATGACGCTCCTTTCAGCAGCAGTGTTCACCGCGCCAGGCTTCGCGGCCTTCCTTGACCGCGACGGCGGCGATGACGAGCGCGACCAGCGGATCGGCCCAGTACCAGCCGAAAAGGCTGTTGAGCAGCAACCCGACGAGCAGCACACCGGAAAGATAGGTGCAGAGCAAGGTCTGTTTCGAGTCGGCGACGGCGCTCGCGGAGCCGAGTTCGCGTCCGGCGCGACGCTGGGCGTGCGAGAGGAACGGCATCACGAGCAGCGAGATCGCCGCCAGCACGATGCCGACGGTGGAATGCTCGGCGGGGTCGGCTCCGAACAGCGTGCGGACGGACTCGACGCCGACATAGGCGGCCAGTGCGAAGAACGACACCGCGATGACCTTGAGCGCGGTGCGTTCGCGGGCTTCGGGGTCCTTGCCGGAGAACTGCCAGGCGACGGCCGTGGCTGAGGCGACTTCGATGACCGAATCCAGGCCGAAGCCGATCAACGCGGTCGAAGAGGCGATCGTCCCGGCGGAGATCGCGATGACCGCTTCGACGACGTTGTAGGTGATGGTCGCGGCGACCAGGAGCCGCACGCGGCGTGACAGCACGGCGCGGCGATCCGAGTCCAGTGTGTCCGCCGTGTCCACTGTGGACGTGGTTGTGCAGCAGCCGTCCGCGCAGGTGTCGCTCACCGGAGCACCCGAAGGTCGGTCTCGTCGTCCACGCAGGGCTCCGCGGTATCGACGGCGAGCACGACCTGCACCAGTTCGCGCAGCGCCCGGGCGAGATGGGCGTCGGCGAGTGCGTAGCGGACCTGGCGGCCTTCGTAGGTCGCCACGACCAGGCCGCAGCCCCGGAGGCACGCGAGGTGGTTGGACACGTTGGAGCGGCTCAAGCCGAGCTGTTCGGCCAACTGGCCGGGATAGCTCACACCGTCGAGCAGGGCGACCAGGATCTTGCACCGGTTCGGGTCGGCGAGCGCGCGTCCCAGCCGGGCGAGCGCGGCGCCCTGGGTCTCACATGTCAGCACAGGCGAAACAGTACAGCATCGGCTGACATGTTGGCCGACTTGGCTTGTCGAGGGGCAGGGCCAGGCAAGGGCATCCGTGAAAATCCCTGTGGAACGGATCCTGGCCAAGCTCCGGGTCGCCGACTGACACGACGGAGTGTCCGGACGCGACCCTCTGTTTCGTCGCTGTCTGTCAAGCCATCCTCGAACGCGCACCGGCAGGCGACCCGAAAGTGTGCGCCTGGCCCACTCCAACGGCCGCATCACCGGCACGTCCAGGAGTCCCGAGGCGCCGCCGCCTAACACTTGAGAACATTTACTGGACCAAGCGCGTGGCGCAATTCAACGGTCGGGTCACGTTAACAAATGATTGCGCCAACAATGGCGAACCGGCATTCGAGTGGCCTTTTCTCATTACCCGAAAGTGCGCTTGTGCGGGCAAAACACCTTGCTATGTTGATCCCTGCGGGCCGTCACTTCGGGGAATAACCGGCGCACCGCGGTTTGAACGGATCCCGTGCGGATCTTGATTTCTTCACGCGACTATCGAAGGGTGGACCTTGCTGTGACCGTGACCGAATCGGACACTTCCGCCGAAGGTGTCCAGGGGGCGGGAAATCCGCAGCTGAGTTTGGGCCGGGCCGCCGCGCGCAACCTGGCGACCACGACCAAATCCGTTCCGCAGATGCAGGGCATCTCGTCCCGGTGGCTGCTGAAGATGCTCGACTGGGTTCAGGTCAACGGTGGCGCCTACCGGGTCAACCGCCGGCTCAGCTACGCGGTCGGCGACGGACGGGTGACGTTCTCGAAGGCCGGCACCGAGGTGAGCGTGATCCCGGCGGAACTGGGCGAATTGAAGCCGCTCAAGGGTTACGACGACGAAGAGGTCCTCGAAGAACTCGCTCGCCGCTTCGAGCAGCAGGAAGTATCCGCAGGCGACGTACTCGTCGAATTCGGGCACCGGGCCGACCGGGTCTACCTCATCGCGCACGGCAAGATCACCAAGAGCGGCCCCGGTCACTACGGCGACGAGACCGCGCTGGGCGTGGTCAAGGACGGCGACTACTTCGGTGCGCAGGCGCTCGTCGGCGACGACGGCATCTGGGAGTTCACCGCGAAGGCGGCCACGGCCTGCACCGTGCTGACGCTGACCCGTCAGGCCTTCGAGCACGTGCTGGAGCAGTCCGAATCCCTGCAAGCCCAGATCGCACAGGCCACACAGGACACGGGGCGTTCCAACGACTTCGGCGAGGCGGAGATCGACATCTCCTCCGGCCACGACGGCGAACCGCTGCTGCCGGGAACGTTCGTCGACTACGAGACCTCGCCGCGCGAATACGAATTGAGCGTCGCCCAGACCGTGCTGCGGATCCACAGCCGCGTGTCCGACCTCTACAACCAGCCGATGGACCAGACCGAGCAACAGCTCCGCCTGACCATCGAGGCGCTGCGTGAGCGGCAAGAGCACGAAATGATCAACAACAGCGACTTCGGCCTCCTGCACAACGCCGACTTCTCCCAGCGCGTCGCGACTCGCACCGGGCCGCCGACCCCCGACGACTTCGACGACCTGCTTTCCCTGGTATGGAAGGACCCCAGCTTCTTCCTCGCGCATCCGCGCACGATCGCCGCGTTCAGCCGCGAGTGCAGCAAACGGGGCATCTACCCGACCGGCACCGACCTCGGCGGGCACAAGGTGCCGTCCTGGCGCGGCATCCCGATCCTGCCGTGCAACAAGATCCCGGTGAGCCAGACCAGCACCAGTTCCGTGCTCCTGATCCGCACCGGCGAGAAGACCCAGGGTGTGGTCGGCCTGCGTCAGATCGGCTTGCCCGACGAGTACGAGCCCGGTCTGAACGTCCGCTTCATGGGGATTTCGGAGCAGGCGATCATCTCCTACCTCGTCAGCACGTACTACTCCGCCGCCGTGCTCGTGCCGGACGCGCTGGCCGTGCTCGAAGCCGCCGAACTCGGCCGCGAAGGATGACCGCCACGACGCCGGAGGCCGACCGGCGGCTCAGTCTCGGCCCCGCGGCCGCGCGGAATCTGGCCACGACCACCAAGACGCGGCCGCAGATGCAGAGCATCACGCCGCGGTGGCTGCTGAAGATGCTGCCCTGGGTCGAAGCGACCGGTGGCACGTTCCGGGTCAACCGGCGGCTCACGTATGCGATTGGCGACGGCAGGGTGAGCTTCACCAACGTCGGCACCGAGGTCAGGGTCGTCCCGCAGGAACTGGCGGAATTGGCTCTGCTGCGCGGTTTCGACGACGAGGACACGCTCACCGCGCTCGCCGACCGGTTCGTGCAGCACGAGTACCAGCCCGGCGAGACGATCGTCAGCCACGGTTCGCCGCTCGACGAGGTCGTGCTGGTCGCCCACGGCAAGGTCGCCAAGATGGCGCCGGGCGAGTACGGCAACGAGGCCGCTGTCGGCAGCATGGCCGACGGCGACCACTTCGGCGACGAGATGCTCGCCGGGATCGACCGGAACTGGCCGTTCACCGCCAAGGCCGTCACCCCGGTGACCGTGCTGACCCTGCGCGCCGACGACTTCGCCGACCTCAACGGCCGGTCCGAGGCCATGCGCCGGCACGTGCAGGACATGCTGGCACTGGGCACCAAACCCCAGAACGCCAAGGGTGAGGCAGAGATCGGGATGTCGTCCGGGCACGACGGCGAACCGTCGCTGCCCGGCACGTTCGTCGACTACGAGATCTCACCGCGCGAGTACGACCTGGCCGTCGCCCAGACGGCGCTGCGAGTGCACACGCGGGTCACCGATCTCTACAACGAGCCGATGAACCAGTTCGACGAGCAGCTCCGGCTGACCGTGTCGGCCCTGCGGGAGCGGCAGGAGCACGACCTGATCAACAACCGCGAGTTCGGGCTGCTGCACAACGCCGACCTCAAGTCGCGGTTCCAGACCCGGTCCGGCCCGCCGACACCCGACGACATGGATGAACTCGTCAGCCGCCGCCGCAAGACGAAGTTCTTCCTCGCCCATCCGCGCGCGATCGCCGCGTTCGGCCGGGAATGCACGCGCCGCAGGCTGTACCCGGAGGGCACCACGGTCGACGGCAAGGTGGTCGCCGCTTGGCGCGGGGTGCCGCTGCTGCCGTGCGACAAGATCCCGATCACCGAAGCGGGAACGTCGTCGATCCTCGCCATGCGGACCGGGGTCGAGGACAACGGCGTGATCGGACTGCACCAGACCGGCCTGCCCGACGAATACGAACCTGGCCTGAACGTGCGCTTCGACGGCATCACCGAACAGGCCGTGGCCACCTACCTGGTCAGCACCTACTACTCGGCGGCCGTTCTCGTACCCGACGCGCTCGGCGTTCTGGAGAACGTCGAGGTCGCGCGTTGACCCCTCGCCCCGCCGCAACGACACCGAACGCCCGAGAAAGGACCACGCAAGTGACCATTGCCCGCACTTCCGCTCCCCCCAAGGTTCTGCGGACGGAGTACCAGAAGTCGGTGGCGTCGTACTGGAACCTGGAGAAGGACCCGGTCAACCTGCGGTTGGGTGACGTGGACGGGCTGTACCACCACCATTACGGGGTGGGCGAGGTCGACTGGTCGGTGCTGGAGGGTCCCGAGAGCACCCGCGACGAGCGGATCATCGCCGAAATGCACCGGCTGGAGACCGCGCAGGCGGACGTCCTGCTCGATCACCTCGGCGACGTCAAACCGGACGACCGGCTGCTCGACGCCGGCTGCGGACGCGGCGGGTCCAGCATCATGGCGAACGCGCGGTTCGGCTGCCACGTCGACGGGATCTCGATCTCGGAGAAGCAGGTCGAGTTCGCCAACCACCAGGCGGACGTGCGCGGGGTCGCCGACCGGGTGCAGTACCACTTCCGCAACATGCTCGACACCGGCTTCGAAACCGGTTCGCGCAAGGGGATCTGGAACAACGAGAGCACCATGTACGTGGACCTGTTCGAACTGTTCGCCGAGCACGCGCGGCAACTGGAGTTCGGCGGACGCTACGTCACCATCACCGGGTGCTACAACGATGTGACCGGTGGCCGATCCAAGGCCGTCGCGCAGATCGACCAGCACTACACCTGCAACATCCATCCGCGCAGCCAGTACTTCAAGGCGATGACGGCGAACGATCTGGTGCCGATCTCGGTGGTGGACCTGACGGCGGACACGATCCCGTATTGGGAGTTGCGGGCGAAATCGTCGGTGGCCACCGGCATCGAAGGACCCTTCCTCGACGCCTACCGCGAAGGCAGCTTCCACTACCTGCTCATCGCCGCGGACCGCGTCTGATTCCGAGACCACCGGAGTTGAAGTGATGACGGAACACGGTGCTCTGGCCACGTTGCTGGCCGGCCCTAGCGGGCTGGGCACGTCCGCCGCGCGACTGGTGGCCCGGCTCGCTCAACCCCCGGCGGTTCCTCTGGTGGCGGAGGAGATTCCGTCGCCACCAGAGGAACCCGTCCTCGATCCCGCCTACGCGTACCGATCGTGGGGTGACGGTTCGGCGCCGCCGCTGTACTGCCCCCTCACCGAACGGATCAACGATCCACTCGGTGAGGAGGTCGACCGGCGGCTGATCGCGTGGGCGGGGGAGTGCGGTTTCGACGAGGAGGAATGCGAGCAGATCGGGAAAGCGGGCTTCGGCAGACTGGTCATGCTCGCGCACCCGGACTGCGAGGATCCGGACCGCCTGCTGATCTCGGCGAAGCTCAACGCTGCCTGGTGGGCGGCCGACGATCTCTACGCCGACGACACTTCGCTCGGTGCGGTACCGGCGGAGCTACCACCGAAACTCGCACTGGCCATGGCCGCGATGGACCCGGTGCCGTCCTTGGGCGAATTCAGCCGCGACCTCGACGAAACGCTGCGGAACGACCGGGTTCTGGTGGCACTGAACTCGGGTATCGAGTATCTGCGGGAGTCCGGGACGCCCGCGCAGGTGCAACGTGTCTGCTATTCGACCTTCGCGATGTTCGTGAGCTGGACCGCCTACGCGGCATGGCGCCACAGCGGGAAATACCCGCCGGCGTGGGAGTACCTCGCGGCCAGGCAGCACGACAGTTTCTACACGTCGATGACGTTGATCGACGTCCTCGGCGGCTACGAACTGACGTCGAACATTTACTACGACCCGCGGGTCCGAGAGGCGGCGATCCAGGCGGGGACGGCGGCCGTGCTCGTCAACGACGTGCACTCGGTCGCCAAGGATCTGGAGGACGAATCGCCGCCCTGCAACACGGTGCTGCTGATCGCCGACGACCGGAAGTGCACGATCGAAGAGGCCACGGCGATCACCGTCGAGCTGCACAACGACGTCGTCCGGGACTTCCAGGCGGCGCACGAGAAACTGAGCGCGGTGCCTTCCCTTGAACTACACCGGTTCATGCGCGGGTTGCGGGGGTGGATGGGCGGCGGCTTCGAATGGCACTCGACGAGTCCGCGGTACAAGCTCCGCAATTAGTCCTCTAGTTGCGATAGTTCGCGACACGAACCTCCGCAACTAGAGGACTAGTTGCGGTTTGGAGTGGGGCGATCGCGGCGCCCCCTGACCCACGCAATTCGTCCTCTAGTTGCGGTGGTTGCGCGTGCAAGGACCGCAACTAAAGGTTGTCCCGTAACGATGTCGCGTCGAGGTCGATGATCTTGAGGTGGAGCAGGTGATCAGCGCGGATCGGCCGGAGTGGGTGCCGGTGTTCACGGGTTTGTCGGTCGGGCAGTTTCGGAAGCTGGTGCGGGTCGTGGCTGGTCGGGGTGGTGAGCAGACCGGCACTGGCCGGCGATGGAGCCTGTCGTTGGCGGATCGGGTGCTGCTGACGGCCGTGTACTACCGCACGAACCTGACGTTTCGTCAGGTGGCGCTGTTGTTCGGGATCTCGAAATCGGCCGCGAACCGGGTGGTGGATCATCTGGCGCCACTGCTGACGCTCTCGCCGGTGACCCGCAAGCATGGCCCGGACACGGTCCTGATCGTGGACGGCACCCTGGTACCCACCCATGACCGCAGCATGTCCGCCTCCAGCAAGAACTATCGGTACTCGGTGAACATGCAGGTCGTCATCGACGCCGACACCCGCCTGGTCGTCGCGATCGGCGAACCCACCCCGGGCAACCGCAACGACTGCCGCGCCTACACCGACTCCGGCGTCGATCAGCAATGCCGGGGCGCGAAAGTCATGGCCGACGGCGGCTACCAGGGCAACGCGGAAGTGATCATGCCGTATCGCAAACCCCGCGAGGGACAACCACCGTTACCGCAATGGAAAGAGGACCTCAACACCGTCCACAAGAGCGTCCGCGCCCGTGTCGAGCACGCCCTGGCACACATGAAGACCTGGAACATCCTGCGCAACTGCCGCCGCAAACGCGACGGCGTCTCGCACGCCACCCGCGGCATCGCCCTCATGCGCAACCTGACCATGACCACCTGACGGCAGCGGATAGCACCGCCGTCACCCCCATACCCGCCAACACACTTGATCATTACGGGACAACCTTTAGAGGACGAAACGCAGCGAAGTCTAGACGACGCCTGCCGCGATCAGCTGCTGCCAGATCACGCCTTGGTCCACGACCTCGACTTCGAGCTTTTCGGCCTTGGCGATCTTGCTGGCCCCGACGTCGGCGCCGGTGATGAGCATGTCGGTGTTCGCCGAGACCGACGAAGCGGTGGTCGCGCCCGCCTTCTCGCACAACCGCTGGAAGGTCGGGCGCGGGACCTTCTCGCCGGAGCGGGGGTCGCTGATCGACCCGGTGACCACGACCGTCTTCCCTTCCAGCGGCGCACCGGCGACGACGACCGGCGGAAGGTCCTCTTCACGCACATCCAGCGAGACACCGACCTCGCGCAGCCGCTCGAGTTCGGGGCGCAGCCGAGTGAGGTGTTCGATCAGGGACGCGGCGACCTTCGGGCCGATGTCTTCCACGGCGACGAGACCCTCTTCGCCCGCGTCGGCGACGTCCTCCAGCGAACCGAACCCCGCCCGGCACAACCGTGCGGCGGTGCCTTCGGAGGCCATCGGGATCGCCAGCCCGATCAGTGCCCGGCGTAGCCCCACGGCTCGGCTCGCGTCGATCGACTCGATCATGCGGGTGGCGGAGATGTCGCCGATGCGGTCGAATTCCAGCAGCGTTTCCTTGGTGAGCCGGTAGAAGTCCGACGGGTGTTCGAGCATCCCGGCCTCGGCGAGCCGCTCGATCCAGACCCCGCCGATCGCGTCGATGTCCGCGGCCGCCCGTGAGGCCCAGTGGATCAGCCGCCGGACGGTCTGGGCGGGGCAGGCGACGTTGGTGCAGAACAGTTCCCGGCTGTTGCCCTGTTCGGTCAACGGCTCTTGGCACGACGGGCATACCGACGGCGGCACGATCTCGCGTTCCTCGCCGGTGCGTTTGGAGGCGTCCAGGACGCCCGCCACGAACGGGATCACGTCGCCGGCGCGGCGCACCAGCACGGTGTCGCCGATCTTGATGCCGCGGGCGCGGATGACCTCCTGGTTGGCCAGTGTCGCCCGGGTGACGGTGGTCCCGCCGACGAACACCGGCTCCAGCCACGCCACGGGAGCGATCTTGCCGGTCTTGCCGACATCCCAGACCACGTCGGCGAGCAAGGTGGTCTTCTCCTCGGCGGCGAACTTGAACGCCAGCGCGCCGCGGGGCGAGCTGGACCGGGTTCCGGCGGCGGCGTAGGCGTCGCGATCCGCCAGGCGCAGCACGGCGCCGTCGAGGTCGTAGTCGAGGTCGTGGCGCTGCTGCTCGATGGTCGTGATGACGGCTTGCGCCGCTTCGGCGTCTTCGCAGTGCCTCATGTCGGCGGCGGTGAACCCTAGCGTCCGCAGCGCGCCGTCGAGATCGGTTTCCGCACTGTCGGGTTCGGTGGAGAGGTCGAAAGCGAAGAACCGCAGGCGCCGTTCGGAGACGGTGGCCGGATCCTTGGCCCGCAGGGTGCCGGCGGCGGCGTTACGCGGGTTGATCAGCGGCTTGTCCGGGTGCACCTCGTTGTACGCGGCGAAGGTGGAGCGCAGCATGACCGCCTCGCCGCGCACCTCGACCCGTCCGGGCGCCTCGACCTTGTCCGGGACGCCGTCGGTCAGCGCCCGCACCAGCATGGTCACGTCGTCACCGGTGGTCCCGTCGCCACGGGTCACCGCCCTGGCGAGCCGCCCGTTCTCGTAGACCAGGGCCAGCGACAGGCCGTCCAGCTTCGGCATGACGACCACCGACTGCCCGGGGAAGCGGGCGAAGAACGCCTCGACCTGCTCGGGTTTGGTCGCCTTCTCCAGCGAGAGCATCGGACGCGAGTGCCGGATGGGCGCGTGCAGGACGGCGGGCGCGCCGACCTGGTCCAGCGGGTTCGGATCCGGCGTCAGCTCCGGGTTGGCCTCGATGAGCCCCCGCAACTCGTCTTCGATCGCGTCGTAGTCGGCGTCGGCCACTTTCGGCGAGCCCCGGTAGTAGGCGTCGCGAAGGACGACGATCTGATCGGCGAGTTCTTGGATGCGGTCCCGAGCGTTCACGGGGCAGAGATTACCCGTGACCACCGACAGAACACCGTCCGAAGAGGACTCGTGTCACGGGTTGATGGCGAGTACGAGGAACGAGGCCAGCAGTACCAGGTGCACGCCACCCTGGAGCCGGGTCGCCCGGCCGGGGACCACGGTGAGCACGCTGACCGCGATCGTGAGCGCGAGCAGCACGATGTGGGTCGCGCCGAGGCCCAGCAGCAGCGGTCCGTCCAGCCAGATCGACGCCAGCGCGATGGTCGGGATGGTGAGACCGATGCTCGCGATCGCCGAACCGTAGGCGAGGTTGAGGCTGGTCTGCATCCGGTCGCGCCGGGCGGCCCGCGTCGCGGCCAGCGTTTCGGGCAGCAGGACCAACAGGGCGATCACGACGCCGACGAACGACTGCGGGAAACCGGCCGCGCGGACACCTGCTTCGATCGCGGGCGACTCGACCTTCGCCAGGCCGACGACCGCGATCAGCGCGACCAGCAGCAGACCGAGGCTGGTCAGCGCCGCCTTGTTGGTCGGCGGCTCGGCGTGTTCTTCCTCCTTGACGGAGCCGTCGGTGTCGACCGGCAGGAAGAAGTCGCGGTGGCGCACGGTCTGGGTGAGCACGAAAAGGCCGTACAACAGCAGCGACGCGACGGCGGCGAAGATGAGTTGCGTGCTGCTGAAAGCGGGGCCCGGGGTGCTGAAGGTGAACGTCGGCAGCACGAGGGTGACAGCGGCGAGGGTGGCCACGGTGGCAAGGGCGCCGCCACTGCCTTCCGGGTTGAAGTGCGTCTCGCCGTAGCGGCGGGCACCGACCATGACCGAGATGCCGACGATGCCGTTCGTGGTGATCATCACCGCGGCGAACACCGTGTCGCGGGCCAGTGTCCCGGCCTCCGGGCCGCCGGAGGACATCATCGTGACGATCAGCGCGACCTCGATGATGGTGACCGCGATCGCCAGCACCAGCGAGCCGAAGGGTTCTCCGACACGATGCGCGACCACTTCGGCGTGGTGCACCGCGGCCAGCACGGTCGCGCCGAGGGCGAGCGCGACGATGGCCACCGGGATCGGGCCCAGATCACGGCCCCAGCTCAGCGCCAGCACCACTATGGCGAGGACCGGTGTGACGGTGGTCCAGGACACGGGGAATCGTCTGCGCGAAGCGGCCATGAGGTCACCTTCGCATACCCTGCGTGACATCGCCGCTCCATGCGGGGAGCAGGGTGACGAGGTTCTTAGCGGATGCCGACTCCGTCCAAAAAGCTCGCCCGCCGTCGGGCACCGCTCACGGAACGCGTGTGCCGGGGATCTTGATCGTGATCCGGTCGTCCGAGGCCACGATCCGCTGAAGCCGGAACCGGCAGAGGGTGTGGAACATTTCGCCCAGTTCCTCGGGGTCGATGCGGCCTTCGAGGTCGCGCTTGCTCGCGTTGAGCACCCGGCTGATCACGGCCGCGGGCACACGACCGCCGAACTCGCCCATCAGCCAGACACCGATTTCGCCGATCTCGTCCGTGATCGTGCACTGCGCGGTCATCAGCCTGACCCCTCGCCCGTCGGAGTGTCGCCGGTTTGCCCCGGCGACACTCCGACGGGCGAGGGGAAACCCCATGACGGGAAACCCGCGAGATTGCTCTACTCGGCGCAATCGGAGGTACGCGGGAGATTCGTGTGCCCACGTTCCGTGTTCGCCCGAGCGTCGGTTGCACGGAACGGTGCAGCGGCCCGGAGCGATCTACGGGGAAACCCCGATGCGATCGACCGCGGCGTATGTCAACCTCGGAAGTGACCATTGTGGACAGTGCGGAGAGGAGAGTACACGCGTAGTGGCTCCACCAAGGGATGAAGAGATCACGCAGTGGACAGCGGAGTTGACGGCCTTCACCGAGCTCTACCGGTCGGCGGAGGTCGCGGGATCGGAGGAAGCCGTCTCGCACGCGGGCTGGCACGCCGGGGCCCGGCTCGGGACGAGCACCGCGAGCGGGCGGCTGCTGGCCTACAACGATTCGGGTGTCGAAGCGGAGTGCGTTTTCCGGGAAGGAGACCAGCCGCTGTTCAACATCATGAGCCACGGCTACGGGGCCGACACCGCCGAGCGAGGGTTCGCGGTGTGGAGTTCGCGCCCTGGCGTGCTCGGAGCGGTCGACACCGGGGTACGCCGGTTGGAGGTGGCCGACGCGGACGGCGTCGTCATCCCGGCAGACATCGTGGCGCACACCTTCGCCGTGGACGTCGACCTGGGGTCGACGCCTCAGACGGTCGACGAGGTTTTCGCGCCGTGGGATCCACCGGAGCTGACGGTCCGGGTGTACGGCGAGGACGACGCGTTGCGGTACGAGGGTCCTTTGCTGAGTGCGTGACCGGCGCTCCCGAGTACATGAAGGCCCCCTTCCTTGCTCCATCCATGCCCCCGCCGCCGCCCTCAACGGACGCGCTGCGCGCGGCAGGTTGGCTCTGGCGCAAGGAAGGGGGCCTTCATGTACTTCGAGGTCAGCCGTTCGGGGTCGTGATGACCGCGAACTTCGAACCCTTGCTCGCGATCCGCTCGCTGAGATCGGTGGTGATCGTCTCGATCGGCGCGTAGTTGTTCAGTTCACCGGCCTGGCAGGGACCCGACCGGGACTGCTGGTTGCCGATCAGGATGCCCAGCGCGGCGTGATCGGCCTGGCTGAACAGCGGTCCGCCGCTGTCGCCCGGACGGGCGCACAGGTCGGTGTTGATGCCGACGTCCGTCGACAGGACACGACCACAGCGGGTCCCGACGAGGTAGCCGGCGCCCGCGCCACTGTCGACGGAATCGGGGTAGTTCACCGCGCTCGACGCGGTCCCGCTGGCGCAGACGACATAGCCTGCCTTGATATCGGCGAGCTTGCGGGTGCCGGTGATGTACTCGTCCACCGAGGTGGCCTGCGTGCCGCACGGGGTGTCGGCGTTGCTGTCCATGCCACCGTTGCGGCAGTACTTCAGCACCCGGTTGCGGCCGGTCTGGCCCTCAAGCCATTTCGTGGCCGCGGCGTCGTCGACATACGGCAAGGCCGCGTAGTCGTAGGGGTACGAACTCTTCTCGATGCCGTGCTGCTGCACGACCGCGTTGCCGTTGTGCTGGGTCGGTGTGTTGTTGGTCTTGGTCCGCATGCAGTGGCCCGCGGTCAGAACCCAGCCCTTGCCGGGGAAACCGCCGCCGGTGGACCGCAGGTTGAAGGCGCTGGTGCATCCGCCCCAGGTGCCGTCGTCCCGCTTCATGTCCAGCCGGATGCCACCGCGCATCGGACCGTAGTTGGTGCAATAGAGCGGATGACAGAAGCCGAGGTCCACGTTCGGCGTGGACAGCGCGTTCGGGTTCTTCAGGACACGGGAGACGACCATGCCCGATTCCGCCGCCGCGGCCTGGCGAGCGGTGTTCACTTCGGCGGTCACGACGTCGCCGGCGGCGCGCATGGACGCCTTCTCCTGCGCCACCCAGTCACGTTCCCACAGCACGACGCGGTTTTCGGACTCACTCACCGACGGCAGATAGACCGCTTCCGGTCCAGCGCCGACCTTGGCCGCGACACGTTCCTTCGCCGCCGTGAGCTGCTGCAACGAGTGTTGGACCTGTTGCGTGCGAACTCCGGCTCGGACGGGCATCGCCCTCAGATACGGCTCTGCCGCCGCGGGTTCGGTCATGGCCACGACCAGCTGGCCCTTGCCCTGGTCGAGCCACATGCCCCCGTACTCGGCGCCGCGATCGCGGCGCAGCAACTCGTCCAGTTTGCTGCCGTCTGTCTGCAATTCCAGACGGCGCAACGCCTCCCGCTCGTTCACCTGGTAGGTCTGGACGAGGTAGTGCACCGATTCCCGCACCGAAGCGGGGTCGAGCGCGGTGTGGAACGACTGCACGGTGTCGGCCAACGCCGGGCTGCCCAGTGCCGTGGTCGCTGCCAGCACCGAAACAGCCAGGGCCCCCAGGCTTCTAGCTCTCCGCACGAGATCTCCTCACATGTCAGGGACTTCGCGATCATTTAACCGGAGGGTGCCTGGTGGGTGTGGAGAGTTTTCGACAACGGGCCTTTTCGTCCCTTGAAATCTGTACTGGCGTCTCTGTTCGCCTGAAGTACGTGAAGGCCCCTTCCTGTACCTAGTGTCCTGAGTCCGAAGTTCGTGTCGTAGGTGCGGGGCAAGCACGTGACCCCGTTCGCCGCACTCGCGTGTTCAGAGACGTAACTCGCGTGCGGGAAGGCGGATCTCGCGTGTGCGGTCTCCCCGCACGCGAGATCCGCCTCTGAGCACGTGAGTGCGGGGTTTGATCCAGGTCCCCGCTCGACGCACGAACCTCCGGCGCAGGACACCAGGCGCAAGGAAGGGGACCTTCGCGGACCTGCGGACCTCGGCCGACCGAGATCGGTCGCCCCTCGCCGACGACTCGGCCGGCGCGGGGCGACGTCCGGGTTACAGGCTCGGCTCCCGCCGCTGTTTTCCTTGACGGGCCTTGACGATCCAGGCGCCGAAGAGGGTCAGGAGACCGAGGCAGGTCCCGGCCGACGCACCGAACTCCGGAGTGCTGATCTTCACGACGCCGACGATGATCCCGCCGCCGATCGTCAGCAGCAGGCACATCCGCAGGGTCGGGGCCCAGCCGGCGAGAACCGCCATCGCCAGGCAGAGCCAGCTGTCGCGGGTCTGCACTTTGCGATGGCGGCCAGGGGTCCTCAGCAGAGGCCGCGCCGCGCGGATCATTTCCGCGGAGGTGGCGACCCGGCGAGGCGGCTTTTCGACGTGCTCGATGACGACTTTGACCCGTTGGGGCGGGCCGTTGTCTGGTGTCTTCGCATTATCAGGCTGTAAGGTCACGACTGTCCTGTCCTTGTTCTAGCGAGCGGGCGAATGGACATCCGCGTGGCCTCCTGTGACAGCAGGGGGCCACGCGTGCGTTACCGGTTCTTTACTCGGTGCGGCTGAGAACATCTTGGCGAAAGCAGACTGTGACCGTTCAGTAGTACTGCGTGTGTCGCGCTGAACGGTATGCACGCGTCGCTCAACGGTCTGGGTGACGCCGAAAACTACTCAAGGTAGTCAGAGGCGCCGAACGGACGAGCGCCGTCAGGCGGGCTCGACAGTCCGGCGGCTCGCGTTCCCGGGATCGAGCCAGGTCACCACGATGTGCACCTGCGCACTGATCTTCGCAGGTCGGAGGCTTCATCGAGGACGCTGTGCGCGGAGTCTTCGCGAGTATGAAAGATGCTGATCGCAAGTGCGGGTTACCGCCAACTTCAGCCAAAGCTCGGCGAGCTTCGAGCATCCCTGCTCACGTTGGGTTCACTCGATCGGGCAGTTCGTCCCCCGTTGTCGCCCCGCTCGGCTCACGAACAGCGAGTGACTGCTCTGTTCGGGTGGTCACACTCCGGACATGTTTTCGCGGGCATGAAGACTGCTCAACAGTGCGAGGGCGTGAGCGCTGGGAGTGGCGGGTTCGGCGTGGTAGATGATCAGTTGCTGGCCGGGGGCGCTGCGCACGTCGAATGCCTGATAGGTGAGGACCAGCGGGCCGACGTCGGGGTGCACGAGGTGTTTGGGCTCGCGGGTCTTGCCACGCACCTGGTGGGTCTCCCACAGGTCGCGGAAGTGCGCACTACCTTCGCTGAGTTCTGCCACCAGGCTTCGCAGGCCGACGTCGTGCGGGTCGAAGCCCGCGGCCATCCGCAGGTTCGCCACGGTGGCCTGCGCGGTCCAGTCCCATCGTGCGTAGAACTGCTGACCAGCGGGGTCGAGGAAGGTCATCCGCGCGAGGTTGTCCGCCACACGGAAGGGCGAGAACAGCGCGTCGGCGAGGGCATTGGCGGCCAGTACGTCCAAGACGCGGTTCAGCACGAAAGCGGGAGTGTGCGGGTAGCCGTCCATGAGTTGCCGCAGTTCGGGGCTCACGGTCCGGGGCGACGGCGCGGGTGTGCTGTCCGGTGTCGCGCCGGCGAGCCGGAACAGGTGATCGCGAGCGTCGGGATCGAGGTCCAGTGCACGGCAGAGGGCGTCCAACACTTGCGGCGATGGGCGGGTTTCGCGGCCTTGTTCGAGACGGGTGTAGTAGTCGGCGTTCACCCCGGCGAGTACGGCGACTTCTTCGCGACGCAGTCCGGGCACCTTGCGCCGTCCGGAATAGATCACGCCCGCGTCTTCGGGGGCTCGCCCCGCTCGACGCGCGCGTAAGAACGCTCCCAGCTCACCACTGCCCATGACGCCAGGGTAAGTCGTCGCCTGCCCGGTTGGCTGGGTGTGGCACACCCAGCCACCACGCGTCCTGCCATCGCTTGCCGCCGTTGACGACGCTGGTCGGTATGAGAAACGAATTGGCGGGCAAGGTCGCCCTGGTCACCGGTGCCGCCCGCGGGGTCGGCGCGGCCACGGTCGCGTGGCTGCACGCCCGCGGTGCACGAGTGCTGGCCACGGACCTCCGGCCCGAGGTGGCAGACCTCGCCGCCCGGTTCGACCGCGTGTCCACCCTGGTCGGCGACGTGTCCCAGGAAGACACCGCGGTGCGCTCGGTGGCAGCGGCGATCGACCGGTTCGGCGGCTTGGACATCCTGGTCGGCAACGCGGGCCGGTCGGTGAACAAGCCCATCACCGAGACCACGGCGGCCGACTGGGACGAGCTGATGTCGATCAACGCCCGCGGGACGTTCCTGCACGCCCGGGAGGCGTTCCGGGTCATGCGCGACCACGGCGGGGGCGTGATCGTCACCGTCGGGTCGTTCGCCTGCACCGTCGGGCTGGTCGACGCCGCGGCGTACAGCGCGTCCAAGGGCGCGTTGGCGCAGTTGACCAAGGTGCTCGCGCTGGAAGGCGGCCCGCACGGTATCCGCGCCAACGTCGTCGCCCCCGGCGTGATCGAGACCGACCTGCTCGACAACTTCCGGGTCGACAGCCGCGAGTACCTGCGCTCCTTCGGCGACGCCCACCCTTTGGGCCGGGTCGCGCAGCCCGAAGAAATCGCCGAGGTGATCGGTTTCCTGGCCTCGCCGGGGTCGAGTTTCATCACCGGCGCGGTCGTGGCCGCCGACGGCGGCTACACCACAGCCTGAATCCCCGCGAACCCAACGAGAGAAGGATGAACATGCCTGGAAGGCTCGCCGACAAGGTCGCGTTGATCACCGGAGCGACCGGCGGCATCGGACAAGCCACCGCGGAACTGTTCGCCCGCGAAGGCGCCCGGCTGGTCGTCACCGACATCGCGGAGAAAGCCACGGAAGAGCTGGCCGCGCGTCTGGACCCGACCGGTGCCGCGGTGGCGGCGGCACGCTTGGACGTCTCCTCGGCCGAGAGCTGGAGTGAGGTCATCGAGCTGACCCGTCAGCGCTTCGGCCGTCTCGACGTCCTGGTCAACGTCGCCGGCATCGTGGACTGGCCAGGCGTCGAGGACACCACGCAGGAGTCCTGGGACCGCGTGATCGCGGTCAACCAGACCGGCACCTGGCTCGGGATGAAGGCCGCCATGCCCCTGCTGCGCGCCTCTGGCAACGCCTCCGTCGTCAACACCTCCTCGGTGCTCGGCTTGGTCGGGAGCGGAGCAGCCGCCGCGTACCAGGCGTCCAAAGGGGCGGTACGGCTGCTGACCAAGACCGCCGCCGTCGAATACGCGACCCGGGGCGTCCGGGTCAACTCGGTGCACCCCGGGGTCATCGCCACGCCGATGATCCAAGAGCTGCTCGACGAGCAGGGCGACCGGCAACCCGACATCGTGCGCACCCCCATGCGCCGCGCGGGGAACCCCGCCGAGGTCGCCGCCGCGATGCTTTTCCTGGCAGGCGACGAATCCTCGTTCGTCACCGGCACCGAACTCGTGGTCGACGGTGGCCTCACCGCTTACTGAACGCCAAGGAGGAGGAGAGCGTAGTAGGCAAGGAAGTGTTCGAGCATGTACGAGTCGCCGGTGGTGTGCGACAGCGAGGCGTGGGTGTGAGTGCGCGCGGCGTCGAGGATGGCGGGGATCCGGCCGTCGTCGGTGGGGAGTGTGTTGGCGAGGCGATGCCAGCACCAGGCGCGGTGCAGGTTGAGTCCGTGCAGGTGGGCGATCTGGCCGTCGGAAGGATCGGTGACCGTCGCCGGGGTGAAGAGGCTCGCCGGTTTCCGTTCGTCCAGACCGGGCAAGAACCGGCGCAGCCAGTCGGCGAACTCGTTCGCGGGCAGCAGGCGGGTCATGAGTTCGGCTTCGGCGAGGGCGGGGGAGAGGAAGTCGGCTCCGGATGGCTCCCAGGAGCCGGGATAGTCGTGGTCGGATCCGAACCATCGCCAGGCGGTCTCGGTGATGACCTGCTGGAGCCGTGGGTCGCCGTTGTCGGCGAGGTAACCGGCGTAGGGCAGGGCACGGGAAAGCCCGAACGCGCCGTTGTCGTGCACTCCGTACCGGATCGGGTAGGTGGCCCGCGGCAGCCAGTCGAGGTAGCGGGTCACGAAAACCGTGCTCAGCTCTCGCAAAGCTGCTGACCAGCGTGCGGCGTCCGGGTCGTCCCACGTGGAGGTTTCGAAGGTGAGTCCAGCAGCGCCGACCAGCCATAGGGGCGTTGAGTGTTGCGATGTTCGTCGGGGGAAAAGTAAGCGAGTTCGGCGGTCAGCGCCTCGACGGTCAGATGCTCATCGAGAGTTCGGCGGATCTCCGTGGCCGGCACGAGAGTGCTGTGGTGACGGAGGAGACGCACGAGCACCCAGAACATCTCCACACAGGAATGCCAGTCGAAACTGCCGTAGAAGCATGGGTGCAGCTGTCGCGGGGTGGCGATGGGCACGCCCTCGACGTGCCAGTGGCTCTCGTGGTGCGGGTACTCACGCACGACGTTCGCCAGCGCTGTCCCGGCCAGGCCACCGGCACTGGTCTTCAACAGGCCGTCTCGTTCGTCGTTCCAGCTGGTCATCGAACTGCCCCTCGGAATATCTGTCCACAGTGGACTCAGTCGCGCGGCCCGGTCGAGTCGCTCTACGATGGAATCGTGGACGAACGGCCGATCACCACCGCGCAGCGTAACTTCCGACGAGTCGCCGGCGAGCTCGAAAGCATGGAGAACCAGGACCGGTTCACCTACATCTTCCGGTCCAAGTTGTGGAGTTCCTCGTCGGTTTCCGGGCCAGGTTCCGAGTCGGTGCAGACACAGCAGCTGCGCGATCAGCTGCCGGATGTTCTCGACCGCTTCGGCGTGCGCACCCTGCTCGACCTGCCATGCGGGGACTTCGGCTGGCTCAGTGCGGTCGACCTCGATCTGGAGCGGTACATCGGGGCCGACATCGTCACCGATCTGGTCGAGATGAACGCCGAGCGCTTCCGGGACGACCCGGTGCGGGAGTTCCGGGTACTCGATCTGACCGGCGATCCGCTGCCGAAGACCGATTTGGTGCTGTGCCGGGATTGCCTGGTCCACCTGAGCTTCGCCGACATCGAGCGGGCGCTGCGCAACCTCCGGCGAAGCGGCTCCCGGTACCTGCTCACCACGACTTTCACCGAACTGGGAACCAACACCGACATCGCGACGGGCGATTGGCGGCCGCTGAACCTGTGCCGGGAACCGTTCGGGTTCCCGGAGCCGCTGGCGGTGGTGGTCGAGGGTTGCACGGAAGAGAACGGCGCCTACGCGGACAAGTCGCTGGGGTTGTGGGAGATCGCCTCCATCACGGGACAGGACGCAGGCGGTCGCTGAGGTAGGCGAGGATCTCGTCCCTGGCTCGCACCGTCGGATGCCCCTCGGCGTCGACGAAGTGGGCGGTGACGACGCTGTGCGGGGTCTCGACCACGTCCCGGAAGAACGGGGGCGGGTCGGTGTTCGCGGCGCCGTTCGGCAGGACGCGGCCGTCGAAGGCGTCACCGAGGAGGGCTTGATAGGCGGCGAAACGCTGGCCGGTGCACCAACGGTCGCCCTCGAAGCGGTAGGCGAGAACCTTCAGTCCGTCGCGCGAGACGCGAGCTCGGACCGCGAGCGCGTCTTCGTCGCTGAGTTCGAGTCCGCCCGGGTCGTCCAGCGGCAGTGACGGGTGGTTGACCACGGGCGCGATGACGGCGGGCTCGAGTGCCATGGTGAGGGCGAAGTTGCCGGTGAAGCACAGGCCGATCGCGCCGACCCCGGGCCCGCCGCATTCGGCGTGGGCAAGCCGTGCGAGCCCGCGCAGCCACGTCGTGACGGGGCTGGTGCCGCCGCCGGCGAACGCCCGGAACTCGGCGCTGACGCACGCGCGGCGGGCCACCTTCTGGCCGGCTTCGGCGGTGGGATAGGCGCCGTCGGTCCCGAAGAGCGAGGGGACGTAGACGGTGAATCCCGCATCCCGCACCCACCGCGCGAACCGCAGTACGTCGGGGCTGATGCCGGGCATCTCGGGCATCAGCACCACGGCAGGTCCGGAACCCGCGACGTACACCGTCTTCGTCACGCCGTCCACCTCCAGGGGACGGCGGGAGAAGTCGGTGATCGGGTCATCGAGGTCTTCATGCACACCGACAGCCTGGACCACCACGTCACCGGCAGCGATAGGCCAGATCGCCATCTTCAGGGGTAATCTCGCCACATGCTGCGAGTCGGTGTCCTGGCCTATCCGGGCTGTTTCGCGTCCGAAGTGTTCGGCGTCCCCGATCTCCTCACGATGGCCACGCACGTCGCGGGCCCGGACCGCGCCGGATACGAGGTGTCCGTCGTCTCGCCTCGCCGTCGAATCGTCGCGTCGGGCGGTATGACGTTGACCGTCTCTCCGCTGCGTGAAGTCGACGTCCTCGTCGTGCCGGGGTTCGAACTTGCGCCGGGCCTCGACATCGGCGCGAAGGTCGCGGGCCTCCCCGGTGAAGTCGCGGCGATCCGGTCGCACGCCGCCGCGGGCAAGGTCGTCGTCTCGATCTGTGTCGGCGCGTTTCTGCTCGCGGAGGCAGGACTTCTCGACCATCGCCGAGCCACCACGTCATGGCTCTTCGCGGACGAACTCGCCCAACGCTGCCCTCAGGCCGAGGTTCGGCCCGAACACCTCGTCGTCACAGACAGGGGAGTGACCACGACGGCGGCCTTCAGTGCCATGTACGACTTCGCACTCGAGCTGATCCGCGAACACAGCGGTGCCGACGTGGCACGGACGACGGCGCGGGTGGCACTGGTCGACGACGCGCGGTCGTCCCAGACGCCCTACGTCGACGCGCGACTCCTTCCTCGGCCTGGCAACGAGTTCTCCCGTCGGGTCATGCGATGGCTCGATCAGAACCTCGCTGCCCGATACGACCTGGCGGCCTTGGCCGATGCTTTCAATGTCAGCACGCGGACATTGCTGAGGCGCTTCGCGGAGGAAGCCGGGCAGAGCCCGCTCGAATACCTGCATTCCGCGCGTGTCCGGCGTGCCGGCCACCTCCTCGAAACGACCGACCGCACTGTCGCCGGAATCTGTTCCACGGTCGGTTACCGGGATCCTGGAACCTTCGCCGCCCTCTTCGCCAAGCACACCGGGCGACGCCCGAGGGACTACCGCGCCGCCTTCCGTCGTGGCGCCGAGTGAGAACCGCAGTTTCGCGAAGCCGGAGTGGTCGCCTTTGAGACGTCATTCTTCCTCGCGTCTACATTCGTCTGTTTCTTCGCGGCAATCGAAGCGAGTGTCAGCGCACCAGAGCCGCGCTGAGGATACGGGCGGTGCGGGCGACGACTTCGGACACCGCTCCGGACGGCTGCCGCCCGGCGATCGCGGCCGCGATCGAACCGAGACTCTCGCCGGTCGGCAGCCTGACGGGTGCTTCGATGACAACGAGACCGTGTGTTGCCTGCCAGCCGGGTGAAAATCGGCCGGTGCATTGCGGCACAGTCGTTCCTGGTCGCAGCAGGAGGTCGTGCTCCGGCAGGGTGAGGCTGGCGGCGACCAGCATGTCGCCGTCACACGGCACAGCGAACACCGAACTGGCTCGCGTGGCCGCGGACAGCCACCGGAGCTGGCCGCGGGCGAGCTCCAGCAATCGCGGATAGGGCTGCCACGATTGGCCGAGCCGGAATGCCTGCGCGCCGACGCGATAGCGGTTTTCGCTGCGCTGGACAACCTCCAGTGCGGTCAATTGCTCGAGCAATCGGTGTGCGGTGGATTTCGGCATCGAGCAGGAATTGGCCAGCTGGGTCAATCCGGCTTCACCTTTATGTCGTATCAAGGCATCCAATAGGGTGAAAGCGCCGTCGAGGACGCTTCTGGGTCTTTTTCCGGTCTCCATCTAAATCCCCCTCACGTGGTCCACTGGACGGAACCTTTGCTGACAATGACACGTTTCCGCGCCAGCCTGTAGACATTCCGGTTCGTATCTTCGGCTAACAGGAGCGGACTGGGAAGCGTACATCCATAGAGTGGAAAGGGTTCTGCAAAATGCGAAGAACCATTCGGACGGGGATGGCGATAGCGGGTCTGTTCGCGGGCATGCTCGTCGTGCCAACGGTCGCGAGCGCGGACGACGGCGACGTCGGCATCACCGCCTCGCCCGCGTCGCAAAAGCCCGCCGCCGACTTCGACGGGGACGGGTTCGCCGACAAGGCGGTGTGGCGTCCCAGTAACGGCATCTGGTACGTGATCCGCAGCAGCAACGGCAGCGTGGTGACCCAGCAGTGGGGTGTTTCGGGCGACGTCCCGGTCGCGGCGGACTACGATGGCGACCACCGGGCCGACTTCGCCGTGTGGCGTCCGAGCAACGGTGTCTGGTACATCATCCAGAGCAGTACCGGCACCGTGGTGACCCAGCAATGGGGCGTTTCGGGTGACGTCCCGCTCACCGGCGATTTCAATGGCGACGGCCGCTCGGACTTCACCGTGTGGCGGCCGAGCAACGGTGTCTGGTACGTACTCGGAATCGCCACCGTGCAGTGGGGCGTCGCGGGCGACGTTCCCGTGTCGGGCGATTTCAACGCGGACGGCCGAGCCGACTTCACCGTCTGGCGTCCCAGCGACGGCGTCTGGTACGTACGGAACATCGCGACCCAGCAATGGGGCACCGCCGGCGACGTCCCGGTGGCCGGTGACTTCAACGCGGACGGCCGTACCGACTTCGCCGTGTGGCGGCCGAGCAACGGCGTCTGGTACGTACTCGGAATCGCGACCCAGCAGTGGGGCGTCGCGGGCGACGTTCCGGTCTCCGGCAATTTCGGCGGCGACCCGCGGGCCGACTTCGTGGTGTGGCGCCCGTCGAACGGGACCTGGTACGGCCTCGGCCTGTTCACCACCCAGTGGGGGACAGCAGGCGACATCCCGGTTTGATCGGCGAGTTGATGGCGGACTGGCGGGCGACGGTGTCGCCTTGCCAGAACGCCCTCTGGCTAAGGAGTCTTTTCAGGGCATCGGCTGGTAGACGATGATCACCTGGCCCTCGGCTCCGGCGCGGGGGACCAGGTGCGTGACATCGCCGCGGTCATCGGGCTGCGGCTGGGCCTGCCTGTCGAGTCCGTGCCGGTGGAGACCTACGGCCCCCTCGGCGTCATCTTCCTGGAGAACATCGCCTGAACGTCCAGGCCACTTCCGCGTTGTTCGGCCCTATGGCACGGTCGTCACCATGCCGTTGGATGACCTGCCCGAGTGGCTGCCGGACTGGTGCGTGGACCGGCTGGGGGACGAGCCGGTCGGTGTGCTGTTCGAGGTGCGGTCGATTTCGGCGGTGTTCGGGCTGCGGTTGGCCGGAGGACGGGACGTCGTGGTGAAGGCGCGAGAGGACGAGGGCCGGGCCGAGTCGTGTGTTGCCGCTCAGACCTGGTTGGCGGAGCGGGGTTTTCCGTGCGCTCGGCCGCTCACGCCCCCGGTCCGCGTCGGTGAGCTGGCCGTGCATGCCGAGGAGTACCGGCCCGGCGGTGAGTTGCTGAGCGGCGACTCGCCGGACGTCGCCGTCCGCTACGCGGCGGTGTTCGCCAGGTTGATGGCCGAACTGGCCGACGTGAACGTCGTGCCGCCGCTGCCGAATCCTCGCTGGATTCGTTGGGACCACACGGGTTCCGGGTTGTGGCCGTCGATCGGGTTCCTCGATGAGCGGGACCAGAGCGTCGTGCCCGCGTACGTTCTCGACACGGCCGAGCGTGCCCGCGAGCGGATGCTGGCCGCCGACCTGCCGTGCGTGCTCGGCCACGCCGACTTCGAGGCGCAGAACCTCCGCTGGCACGACGGCCACGTGTGGGCCGTGCACGATTGGGACAGCTTGGCGTGGCAACCAGAGGCGGCGCTGGTGGGAGCGGCGAGCGGAGTGTTCCCCAAGACCGGGCCTGCCACCCTGCCGCCGATCGAAAGTTCCGCGGCGTTCTTGGAGGCCTATCAGGACCTGCGGGAGCGCCGGTTCACCGCGGAGGAGCAGGAGATCGCGTGGGCGGCCAGCCTGTGGACGGCAGCGCACGACGTTCGCTGGGAAGCACTGCACGGGGATCCCCCGGCGTCCGGTGACGCGGTCCTCGCGCAGGCAGCCGACCGCCTTCGTCGAGCGAACGCCTAGTGTCCTGCGCCGGATTTTCGCGCGTCCAGCGGGAACCTGGATCAAACCCCGCACTCACGTGCTCAGAGACGGATCTCGCGTGTCTGGAGACCGCACACGCGAGTCACGTCTCTGAGCACGACACGAACTTCGGACTCAGGACTCAGTGGCGGGTGCCGCGGACGAGGTCGCGGTAGAGGGCGAGCGCGGCCTTGGGCCGGTAGGTATCGGTGGTGATCCCCAATGTTCCGGTGGGTTGAGTGGATGCGCTGTCCGCGTCCCGAAGGCTGAACAGTTCGTAGTGGGTGATGTTCAGGGATTCCCGGCAGGCGAAGATCGCGCCGAGCATGTCGGACAGTGAGTCGCATTGCGCCTGCTCCGAGCGTGGTGCCCCGCTCGGCGTGCCGTTTTCCACGATATGGATCGGAACTCCGGGTGAGATGTGGGCGCGGGGCAGGGAATGATCCCGTAAGTGGTGGAGGGCGTGGGTGGTGAGGGAGGCGACGTCCCCGGGCGTGCCGCGTGGGGCGACGGGTGAGAAGGCGTCGGGGTAGAGGCCCAGGCCGATGTAGTCGAAATGGGCCGCGAAGTCCTGCGACGGTATCGCGGACAGGTACTGCCAGAACCCGTCGTCGCCGCCCAGCCATTCCGGTGGTTCGGCGACGGAGAAGCCGATCTGCACCTTCTGGTGGCCTCGTCGGTTCAAGGTGGCACGTGCGTGCGGTATGCCGAGGGTCAGGGCTTCGAGGACACCCGGGGCACTTCCGTCGATGAGCGGGATGGGGAAGTTGGGCTCGAGTGTGACCTGGAGGTACCGCGTCAGATGGCCGTAGCGGTCGATGACGGTGTCAAGAAAGACCAGCCAGCCGGGGATGTCGGCGACCTGGGGGAGGTAGCTCACCACGAGGTCCAGTTCGTGGCCTCGTTCGACGTACCAGTCGTCGGGCATCGAGAGGTGGGCGAGTTCGTGATCGGCGCCGAGTGACGTGACGACGTCCGGTGGTGTCTTGTCGCCGAAGAAGTGCACGTACTCGCGGATGACGAAGGGCTGGTCGCCCGCGAGGTCGTCGACGAGGGCGCCGATCGCGACCGGGTCGGGCGGGTGCGAGCAGACGGTGCCCGCGCGCCCGCCTGGGTAGATGCCGAACTTCACGCTTCGGTCCTCCTCTGTCCGTCGGGTCGCGTGCCCGGCCAGTCGATGTCGTGTGACCGGATCCGCGAAGCGAGCTTTCTGATCCAGTCGATTTCGGTGGCGATGATGGTGCGCCAGTAGGCGACTTCGAGCATGTGCACCTCGGCCACGCCGTCGGGATGTTCTTGCAGGGTGGCGAGTTCCCGGTCGAGCCGGTCGGCGCGAGTGTCCAGAATGGACCTCGCGTGATCGGCGGGCAGTGCCCCGGCGTAGGCGACGGCCATGATGAAGTCCACGGAGGCGACCTGGCCTTCGCGCAGTCCCGTCTCGATCTTGCGGCGGAAATCCGCCATACCCGTTTCGGTCAACTCGAAGGTCGTGCGCGGCGGCCGGTTACCTACCCGCTCCGGGACGCGGGAAGCGACCATCCCGGTCCGCTCCAGCGTCTTCAGCAGGGACGTGACGGTGCTGCGCGTGACCGGCAGGTGCCCGTACCGCTCACGCAGGCGCGCTGTCAGGTCGTAGGCATGCGACGGCTGCTCGACGAGGAGTCCGAGCAGGGGTAGCACCAGGCTGTTCCGTGAAGCGTCCAAAGGCACCAGGTCAACCTATAGACGTATACGTCTAATGGCAAGGCCGGAGTCGGCGTCGCGACACCTCGGGCGAGAGGTTTCGCCCGTCAAGCGAGGTATAGCCGCTTTGACGGATTTCGGCCCATAAGAGGATCTCGTACATTTCCGCACTGCATGGAAAACCATTTCGCATTGCTGTTCGGGTGTTCAATCGAATTTCGAAGCGGATTGGAATGCGTCATTCTTTTGACCTAATTCCATCGAACTGGGCTGTTCATACGCATGTCATTGAGTGATGCCGCCACGTTATGACCCCAAGGATCTGTCTTCTGGCCTTTCGTACGGATGGAGGTACCCGGAAAAAGCTTCTCGCACTACTTTCCAATGCGGTCACCCGGTGGCGCGGCGACCGAGTCTGGGCTGGGGAAGTGCTGATAGGAAGGCACTTTTGCGGCAGTGATCGCTTCGGACGGCAGTTAAGGAAAATGGTGAATCGTACCCAAGATCTCGATGTCGGTCTGGTTTCGCCCTTACGATCGATGCAAAGCGAGAAACTGGTCATACGAAAATACGGGGGCTCGTCGCTGGCCACGCCGCGAATGGTGAGCGAGGCGGCCGCCGACGTGGCCGCGCTCGTCGAAGCGGGGAATCGGGTGGTCCTGGTCGTCTCGGCGATGGGTGACACCACAGACCGGCTGATCGCGCTGGCCGGGGAATTCGCCGAGCCGCCGGTTCCTCGAGAGCTTGACCAGTTGATGGCGACGGGTGAACAGGTCTCCGCGGCGGTGCTCGCCTTGGCACTGGCCGAGCGCGGGGTCATGGCCGTGTCGCTGACCGGTGACCAGGCGGGGATCGAGGTGACCGGCGAGCCGGGAGCGGGAACGATCGTGCGGGTCGACCCCGCGAGGATCATCGCGAGGCTGCGCGACGGACAGGTCGTCGTGGTCGCCGGGTTCCAAGGGCGGAACGCGGACGGCGAACTGCTGACGCTGGGCAGAGGCGGTTCCGACACCACCGCGGTGGCGCTCGCGGCCGCGCTCGGCGGTTCCGAATGCGAGATCTGCACCGACGTCCACGGTGTTCGCACCGCCGATCCCCGGATAGTGCCGGACACCCGGCCGGTCCGGACGGTGTCCTACGACGTCATGGTCGAGCTCGCCGGTCTCGGCGCCCGCGTACTGCATCCCAGATCAGTGGAGCTCGCCTGCCGCCATGGGGTGGCGGTGCGCGTCAAGCATTCCTCGAGTCCCGGACCTTCCACTGTCGTCACGGCGGAATCGTCCTTGGAGGCCGCCACTCGGGTCGTCGGCATCGCGCATGAGCGTGACGTGCGGCTGGTCCGGGTCGAGCTTTCGGTCACCGACGCGGACCACTACGCCCGCGTGCTCACGATGCTCGCCGGATGCGGGGTGAAGCCGGACAACCTGAGCTGGCCCGACCCCGGTGAATTGCGGTTCACCGTGCGGGGTGCGGAGCTGCTTGGTGAACCGATCGCGAAACTGGCGATGGAGCTGGGTGCCCGTTCCACGGTTGTCGAAGACCTCGGCTCGGTCTCCGTGGTCGGCACGGCGCTGCTGGATCCGCCCGGCTGCCTGCCCGAGTTGCTGCGGGTGCTCGCCGACCACCGCGTCACGGTGCCGGCGATGACGACCTCGCAGTCGCGGCTCACCGCCGTGATCCCCGCGGAGGCCGTCGACACGACCGTGCGGGCTCTGCACGAGTCGTTCGGTTTGGCGGAGGACCGGACATGAGCCCGTACGGACAGCCTGCCGGTCTGTTCACCCCCGACGGCCTGGTCCTGACGTGCGACGGGCACGAACAGCGGATCCGGTGGAGCAGCGGCGAGCGGCTGGAACAGCTGTACGAGGGGCTCTGCGACCGCTTGCCCGCCGAAGGTCTCGGCGATCGCCTCGCGGTGGACGCAGCGGGCACGAAACTCACCTTCGCCGGGCTGGACGAGCGGGCCAACCGCCTCGCCCGCCATTTGCGAGAGCACGGAGTGCTGCCCGGCGACCGGGTCGGGTTGTTGTTCGACGAACCGGTGCATCCCTATGTCGCGATGCTGGCCGTCCTCAAGATCAACGCGGCGTATGTGCCGCTGGACACGGGTTTTCCGGACGATCGGCTGGGCTACATCGTCCGGGACGCGGGAGTCCGGCTGGTGGTGACGCTCTCCGGGCTGCGTGACCGCTTCGAGTCGGGCAACGTCGATCTGCTCTGTCTCGACGAGGACGAAGTCCGGATCGCGGCCATGTCGGGTGAACGGCTCAGCGCGGCCGAGAAGGGCGCCCCGGCGGACGAACTCTGCTACGTCGTCTACACGTCCGGCTCGACCGGGCAGCCCAAAGGCGTGACGATCGACCATGCCGCGATCTGCAACTTCGTCCGGGTCGCCGCCGACGTCTACGGCATCCTGGGCACCGATCGGGTCTACCAGGGCATGACGATCGCGTTCGACTTCTCGGTCGAGGAGATCTGGGTCCCGCTGCTGTCCGGCGCGACCCTCGTGCCGAAACCCGGCGGCACCAGTCTCGTGGGCCACGAACTGCACGAATTCCTGCGGGACAACGGCGTCACCGCGTTGTGCTGCGTCCCGACCCTGCTGGCCAGCCTCGACGAGGACCTGCCGCGGCTGCGGTTCCTCCTGGTCTCCGGTGAGGCCTGCCCCGAAGACCTCGTCCGTCGCTGGTATCGCCCGGACCGGCGGTTCCTCAACGTCTACGGCCCGACCGAGGCCACGGTCACCGCGACCTGGGCGGTGCTGCGACCGGACCGGCCGGTGACCATCGGCGTCCCGCTGCCCACCTACTCGGTCGTCATCCTCGATCCCGACGAGCCGCGGGCACTGGCCGCGGGCGAACTGGGGGAGATCGGGATCGCCGGGGTCGGGCTCGCCGGTGGCTATCTGAATCGCCCCGACCTGACCGAGCGCGCGTTCATCCCGGACTTCGTCGGCATCGGGCACAACCCGTCGCACCGCATCTACCGCACCGGCGACCTGGGCCGGATCACCCCGGAAGGGGAGATCGAATACCACGGCCGCGCCGATACGCAGGTGAAGATCCGCGGCTACCGCGTCGAACTCACGGAGATCGAGTCGGTCCTGCTGCGGATCCCCGGAATCGCGCAGGCGGTGGTCGACACCCACCACCCCGAAGCGGGTCGGACCGAACTGGTCGCCTACTACAGCCTGCGCCGCGACAGAGCGAGCGTCGACGCCGGTGAACTCCGACGCCGGCTGGGGGAGTTGCTTCCCGGCTACATGGTGCCCGCCTATCTCGAACAGCTCGACCACATCCCGCTGACACCGGCGGGCAAGGCCGACCGCAAACATCTGCCGGCACCGAGCAACCCGCGAGCGGCGGCAAGCCTCGTCGACTACGTGGCGCCTGCCACCGAGACCGAACAGCGCCTCGCGGACGAACTGGGCCGTGTCCTCGGCGTCGAGCGGATTTCGGTGACGGGAAACGTTTTCGCCGACTACGGCGCCGACTCGCTGCTGCTGGCGAAGTTCTGCGCGCTGGTTCGGGAACGCGGCGACCTCGCACCGTTGTCGGCGAAGGACGTGTACCTCAACCCGACCGTTCGCGGTCTCGCCGAGTCGCTTCCTTCGTCGGTCCGGACCACGGTGGCGCGGGCCGAGGAGCCATACCGCGCCGGTACCGGATCGTATGTCCTGTGTGGACTGTTCCAGCTCCTGGCCTTCCTCGCCTATGCCGCCGGCTCCGGCTGGATACTGGACAGGGGATTCGTCTGGGTCACCGCGGCGACCGGGCTCGCCGACGGCTATGCGCGCGCGGTCGGGCTCGGGCTCATCGTCTTCGCCGTTCTCTCCACGGTGCCGGTGCTGGCGAAGTGGGCGCTCGTCGGACGGTGGAAACCGGGGGAGATCCCACTCTGGAGCCCCGGCTATCTGCGTTTCTGGACGGTCAAGACGTTGGTGAGGTTCAGTCCGCTGATGCTGTTCACCGGAACGCCGTTGTACTCCTTCTATTTGCGGGCACTCGGCGCGAACATCGGCAAGGGCGCCGTGATCCTGTCCAGGAACGCGCCGGTCTGCACCGACCTGCTCAACGTCGGCGCCGGGGCGGTCGTCCGGAAGGACGCGTTCTTCTCGTGCTACCGCGCCAGGGCGGGCCGGATCCAGACTGGACGGGTCACCCTCGGCGAGAACGCGTTCGTCGGTGAGATGACCGTGCTCGACATCGGCACCACGATCGGTGACGACGCCCAGCTCAGCCACTCGTCGTCACTGAACGCCGGGCAGACCGTGCCCGACGGCGAACGCTGGCACGGGACGCCCGCCCGACCCTCCACGGTGGACTACCGGGCGCTGGGAACGGTCGCCCGCGGCAGGTTCAGGCCGTTCGCCTTCTGCGTGTCCAGTCTGCTGGTCCTGCTGCTGTTGACGCTTCCCGTGACACTGGGCGGCGCGGATCTGCTTTTCGACCGCTGGTTCACGACGGCGGCGGACTTCACGAGCTGGGCCTTCTATCGCGACCAGATCGCCAATTCCGCGCTGCTGTACTTCGGGGCGCTGTTCGCCGGGCTGGCTGTCGTCCTCACGATCCCGCGCCTGCTCAACCGGTTTCTCCAGCCGGACCGCGTCTACCCGCTCTACGGCAGGCACTTCGCGATCCAACGGGTGATCGCGCGGCTGACCAACCTACGCTCGTTCACCTACTTGTTCGGCGACAGCAGCTACATCGTGCATTACCTACGCGGGCTGGGATACGACCTGTCGAAGGTCGAGCAGACCGGATCCAACTTCGGCGTCGAGCTCAAGCACGAGACGCCGTTCCTCAGCACGGTGGGCACCGGGACGATGGTCTCGGACGGCCTGTCGCTGTTCAATGCGGACTTCTCCGCTTCGTCGTTCCGGCTGCGCCGGGCCGCCGTCCCGCCGCAGGCGTTCTTGGGCAACGAGATCGGCTATCCGCCTGGCGCACGTGTCGGCCGGAACTGCTTGCTGGCCACCAAGGTCCTGGTTCCCCTGGACGGACCGATCCGGGAGAACGTCGGTCTGCTCGGGTCTCCCGCGTTCGAGATCCCCCGGACCGTCCGCCGTGACACCGGGTTCGAACACCTCGGCACGGGAGACGCGCTGCGCCGCGGCCTGATGGCGAAGAACCGGCACAACACCGCCACCATGTTCGTCTACCTGCTTGTGCACTGGCTTCAGCTGCTCGGCGTGATGCTGATCGGGTCGGTCACCGGCGCCCTGCACGACCGATTCGGCGCCCTCGCCGTCGGCGGCGGGATCGTGGCCACACTGCTGTTCTCGGTGTCGTTCCTCGTGCTGGCCGAACTCGGCGTGCAGGGCTTCCGAGGTTTGCGACCGCGGTTCTGCTCGATCTACGACCCCGTCTTCTGGCGGCACGAACGGTTCTGGAAGCTCAGCCCCGGCCGCTACCTCAACCTGTTCGACGGGACGCCGTTCAAGAACGTCCTCTGGCGCTGCCTCGGGGTCCGCATCGGGCGCCGTGTCTTCGACGACGGTGCCGCCATCCCGGAAAAGTCGTTGGTGAGCATCGGCGACGACTGCGTGCTCAATCTGCACACCGTCCTGCAAGCGCATTCGCTGGAGGACGGCACGTTCAAATCCGACCATATCGTCATCGGCGCCGGTTGCACGATCAGCACCGGCGCTTTCGTCCACTATGGAGTGACGATGGCCGAGGGGGCGATCGCCGAGGCGGACGCGTTCCTGATGAAGGGCACCGCGGTCCCGCCGCGGACCCGCTGGCACGCCAATCCGGCGGTCGAACTCGACACGGCGGACGAGATCACCGCGGCAAGGAGGCTGCCATGACCTACACCCCCACGGCGAAACCCGAGCTGGCGCCACGGGTCGACGGTGATCTGCCAGGGCCTCGCTCGGCCGAATACCTCGAACACCAGCGACGCTGGGAATCCAACGCGCGGGCCTACCCGCGCAGTCTGCCGATCGCGATCGCCGGTGGGGACGGCAGCTACCTGTGGGACGTGGACGGGAACGTCTTCATCGACTTCCTGGCCGGAGCGGGCGTACTTTCCTTGGGACACAACCATCCTGAGGTGGTACACGCGGCCGCGGAACAACTGCACGTGCTCACCCACGGCCTGGACTTCCCGACGCCCGCCAAACGCGAGTTCATCGACGCCCAGTTGTCCATGCTGCCGCCCGGTCTGCGCTCGCGGATGCGGATGCACTTCTGCGGCCCGGGCGGGGCCAACGCCGTGGACGCCGCGATCAAACTCTGCAAGACCGCGACCGGACGTGGCGATCTGGTGTCCTTCCAGGGCGGATTCCACGGTTCCAGCCATGCCGCGATGGCGTTGACCGGTCTCGTCGCCCAGAAACGGCCGATCGCCAACGGCGTGCCAGGGGTGCACTTCTTCCCGTACTCCTACTGTTCCCGGTGCCCCGTCGGGCTCTTCCGGGACACCTGCGCGACCAACTGCGTCGGCTTGCTGGAGCGGTCCCTGCGCGACCCCAACGGTGGGATTCCCCTGCCCGCGGCGGTGATCCTGGAGATCGTTCAGGGCGAGGGCGGGATCATCCCGGCCGACCGCGACTTCGTCCGGCGGCTCCGCGCGCTCACGGCGGAGCTGGACATCCCGCTCGTGGTCGACGAGGTGCAGACCGGCTGTGGCCGGACCGGCACGTGGTTCGCGTTCGAGCAGTACGACATCGAGCCCGACGTGATCATCGCTTCGAAGGCGTTGAGCGGTATGGGCCTGCCGGTGGCGGTCATCTTCTACGACCAGCGACTGGACAGCTGGGCGCCCGGCGCGCACTCGGGGACGTTCCGTGGCAACCAGGCCGCGTTCGCGGCGGGCACCGCGGCCGTCCACATCGTCCGGCGCGACGACGTGCTGGGTAATGTCCGGCACCGCGGACACCAGCTCGACCAGCTGCTCCACGTGCTGCGCGATCACCCCTGGGTCCGCGAGGTCCGCGGCCTCGGCCTGATGTGGGGGATCGAACTGGCCGACCCCCACGACGAACGTCCTGCCGGTGGCTATGCCCGCGCCGTCCAGGCCTACGCGCTGCGGCGAGGACTGATCGTCGAGCTCGGCGGTCGCGACGACAGCGTGCTCCGGTTGATGCCCCCGCTCACCGTGACCGCCGACGTGATCGAACTCGCCGGTGCCATCCTGGTTGAGGCGATCGAGCATGGTGTTCCAGTCCGGTAGCCGTGGCCGCGGGGTCCCCAAGTACATGAAGGCCCCTTCCTGTACCCAGTGTCCTGAGTCCGAAGTCCGTGTCGTAAGTACGCGGGCAAGCACGGTGACCCTGTTCGCCGAACTCACGTGCTCAGAAACGTGACTCACGTGCTTGTAGCCGTAACTCGCGTGTGCGGTCTCCAAGCACGCGAGATCCGCCTCTGAGCACGTGAAATACAGCTCTGATCACGTGAGTGCGGGGTTTGATCCAGGTTCCCGATGGACACACGAACCTCCGGCGCAGGACACTAGGCGCAAGGAAGGGGGCCTTCATGTACTTCAAGCGACTAGGGCCCCGGTGCCGGAGGGTCCGGGCTCACTCACGAGTCGCTACGGGGCCAGAGAACTCGACCCGGTAGCGCGTAGGTGTGGTGCCCAGCGCGGTGGCGAAGTGCTCGCGGAGGCGGGCGGGCGTGCCGAATCCGGTTTGCGCCGCGATGGTGTCGATGGTGAGTGTGGTCGTTTCGAGAAGGTGCCGGGCTCGTGCGAGGCGTTGGGTGACCAGCCAGTTGTGGACGGTGGTCCCGGTCCGAGCGCGGAAGGCGCGGGTGAAGGTGCTCCGGCTCATGTGCGCCTGTGCGGCGAGGCGGTCGATGCTCTGTGGTCTGTCCAAATGGGACTGAGCCCAGCTCATCACCTCGGTGAGGGGATCCTCGTCCGGGGCGGGCACCGGGAATTCGATGAACTGGGCTTGGCCACCGGGGCGGTGTGGCGCGGCGACGATCCGGCGGGCGACACGGTTGGCGACGACCTGACCGGCCGTGCGGGCGAGCAGGTGAAGGCAGGTGTCGATGCCTGCGGTGGCGCCCGCACCGGTCACGACGTCGCCTTCGTCGACATACAGTTCCTCCGGTCGCAGTTCCACCGAGGGAAAGCGCCGCCGGAACGTTTCGACCCATTTCCAGTGTGTGGTCGCGGCACGTCCGTCGAGAATGCCCGCGTCAGCGAGAGCGAAGACTCCCAAGCAGAGCCCGACGACGACGGCACCACGGTCGTGCGCGGCACGCAGAGCGGCCGACACCGGCGAGGGCGTCGGGCTCTCCGGGTCGGACCACCAGGGCACGACGACGATGTCGGCCTCCGTGAACGCGTCGAGTCCTGCGGGGACGTCGATCGCGTAGCCCGCGCTGGTGGTCAGGCGGCCCGGTTCCGGGGCGACGACGGTGATCGGCCACGGCTCCATGTCTCCCGCCGGGGATTCCGGTCCCCACACCAGCGACGGAACGGCGAGATGGAAGGGACTGATCCCCTCGAACGCGAGGACGGCCACTCTCGGAGCGCTCATCGATTCCTTCTTCGCGGATGTCGGCCGATCTCGACCACGGCTGACCCGATTCTGTATCTCAACATTGGATCGGGTCAGACATCATGGTAGCCGTACCCACGGATAGCGAAGGAACACGATGACCAGCACCACTCTCCGCGAGATCAGCACCCTGCCGACGACCCCCGCGGCGCTTTCGGACGCCACGGTGATCCTCGTCGACTACCAGAACACCTACACCCGCGGCGTGATGGAACTCGACGGCTGGGAGTCGGCGCTCGACGAGGCCGCCACGTTGCTGGCACGCGCACGGGCCGAGGGCGCGACGATCGTCCACGTCATGCACGACGGCGGCGAGGGCAGCCCGTACGACCTTCAGCAGGAGGTCGGCCAGATCCACGAACGCGTCGCCCCGGCTCCCGGCGAGGAGGTCGTGGTGAAGACCGCGCCGAACTCGTTCGTCGGCACCCGGCTGGGAGAACTGGTCGACGCCGCCGGGCATCAGAACGTCGTCGTGGCCGGATTCATGACCCACATGTGTGTCACGTTCACGGCGGAGGGCGCCTTCCTGCGCGGGAACACCCCGACCGTCGTGGCCGCCGCCTGCGCCACGCGCGCACTCCCGTCCGTCGTCGGCCCGGTCGCCGCCGCGGAACAGCATCGCGCCGCCCTCGCCACGATCGGCGATCTCTACGCCGTCGTCGTCCCGTCCACGGCGGAACTCGGCTAGCCGATTGACGAGGCATACTCAACAAGTTATATATGAATGATGTCATACGCCGGTCAGGGTCGAGCAGTGGTACTCGGTGCGGGAATGGCCGGTCTCGTGGCCGCTCGGGTCCTGTCCGAGCACTACGACGAGGTGGTCGTGGTCGAGCGTGACGAGCTTCCGGACGGGCCGGCACACCGGCGATTCGTTCCCCAGTCGCAGCACGCGCACGGCCTGCTGGGGTCCGGTCGCCGGGTGCTGGTCGGCCTCTTCCCCGGTCTGTCCGCCGAATTGGCCGCAGCAGGCGCACTTACGCCGGGGTCCGGCGATCCCGCGATGGGGGACCGGTCGCTCTTCCTGGTCCGCGGCGGGTCCACCATCCGGATCCCCGCGTGGTGGACTGGTGGCTTCGGTGCCAGCCGGATCCTGCTCGAACACACGATCCGGACTCGCGTACGGGCGTTGCCGAACATCGTGGTCCGGGAGCGGGCGCCCGCCGTCGGACTGCTGACCGACCGGACCCGCCGCCGGGTCACCGGGATCCGGACGGCCGACGGCGACCTCGGCGCCGATCTGGTCGTCGACGCGTCCGGCCGCGGCTCGTGTCTGCCGGAGTGGCTCGAACGGATCGGTTACCGGCCGCCGCCGGTTTCGATCGTCCATTCCGACGTGCGGTATGCCAGCGTGGTCACCGAACCCGATCCGTCCTTCGATCCCGCGTGGCTGATCATCCTCGGTGGCCAGGCGGAATCCGGCTCGTCGGTCGGCGGTGTGGTGCTTCGCGTCGAACACGGCAGGCTGCACATCTCGTTCGGCTCGATCGGCCGGAGTGCGCCGGTGCCCACCGAAATAGCGGAACTACGCGACTTCGCCGACCGGCTGGCCGCGCCGGTGGTGGCCGAGGCGCTCCGCCGGTCGACACCGGTCGGCCCGGTCCGTACCTTCCGCGTCCGCGACAACACCCGGCACCACTACGGCCGGATGCGCGAGATGCCGGCCGGCGTCGTCGCACTCGGCGACGCCGCCAGCGCGGCGAACCCGATCTACGGTCAGGGAATGAGCGTCGCGGCCCTCTCCGCGACCGCCCTCGGCCGGGTCCTCACCGCCGAGGGCGGCGCACCACGACCGGGGTTCGAGCGCCGCGCCGCACGAGCCGTGGCCGCGACCTCAGCCGAGGCCTGGCGCCTCGCCGTCGGAGAAGACCTCCGCTACGGCTGCCGCACCGAAGGGGTCCGGTCGCCCTGGACGGCCCGGTTCGGTGCGGGCTACCGTGACCGGCTCGAACGAGCGGCGGCGCTGGACCCCGAGGTGGCGGCTGCGTTCAACGAGGTGCTCAATCTCCACCGGCCGTTGTCGTCGCTCGGTGCGCCACGGATCGCGCGGCGGGTGCTGCGTCCCTTGCGGGATCGTGATCCCGGACCCCTCTCCGCGACCGTCGCCGCCGTGCTCGGCGCCGCCTGAACCTTCCCCGAACGAGGAGTCCTCATGTTCCAGCCGCGGTTCGTGGACGTCGACGACGTCTTGCTCCACGTCGAGACCGACGGTCCCGAAGACGGGCCCGCCGCACTGTTCCTTCACGGCTGGCCCGATCTCTGGTTCACCTTCGAGCCGCAGATGACCGCACTCGCCGATCGGGGGTATCGGGTGCTCGCGCCGGATCAGCGCGGCTATGGGCTGTCGTCCAAACCCGCCACGGTCGCCGACTACCGGATGCCCGAACTGGTCAAGGACATCGTGCTGCTCATCGAACGCGAAGAGGCGGCACCGGTCCATCTGGTCGGGCACGATTGGGGCGGGGCGGTCGCCTGGATGGTGGCGATCGAACGACCGGACCTGGTCCGGTCCTTGACCATCGTCAACTGTCCGCATCCGGAGGTGTTCGCCGAAGCGCTGACCCGGCGGCCCTCCCAGCTCATGCGGAGCTGGTACATGGTGGCGTTCCAGATCCCCGGTCTCGCCGAGACGATCCTCGGCGCCCGCGGTGGCGCGGTCGTCGCCGCGATGCTCGAACACGGAGCCGGTCTGAGCGACGCCGACGTGGACCGGCATCGCGCCGTCTGGCGTCATCCTGGCGCGATCCAGCGGCCATTGTTCTGGTATCGCGCGATGTTCCGGTCGATGCTGTCGTCCCGTCGCACCGCGGGCCCCAGGCCAGACCTGTCGGTGCGCGTTCCGACCCAGATCATCTGGGGACGCCGTGACGGCGCGCTCGGCAAGCATCTCGCCGAACCCAGCGCCGCCCGGTGCGAGGAGTCCGAACTGCACTGGCTCGAAACGCGGCACTGGCCGCACCGCGAAGAACCCCGGCAGGTCACCGAGTTGCTCGACGCGTGGTTCGCGCGGCACGCGGACCGAACCTGATCCGGTTGATACTCTTCCGGTCGCCGCCGGAAGGAGCCCCATGCTCAGATTCGCCCTACTGGGTTTCCTTCTGCGCCAACCGATGACGGGCTACGACCTGGCCACCGCGATCCGCGCCAGCATCCATTTCGTGTGGCCCGCCCAGCTCAGCCAGATCTACCGGACACTGGGCCAGCTCGAGGACGGCGGCCTGGTGGTGTCCGAAGTGGAGCCACAGCAGAGCAGGCCCGACCGCCGGGTGTATTCGGCCACCGATGCCGGACGAGAAGCCTTCGACACCTGGCTCGCCGAACTCGTCACCGAACGGGATCCGATCCGGGTGCCGTTCCTGGTCCGGTTCTTCTTCTCCGGGTCCCGCTCGACCGAGGACACGGTGACCCAGCTCCGGGTGATGCGCGATCTCCACGTCAAGGAGCGCGACCGGCTCGCCGATGAGCTTCCCCAGCAGATCACCGCGGCCGCCGACCTCGCCGACGGCAACGAACTCGATCCCCTGGTCTGGGATTCGGTCCGCCGCGCCGGCGAGATGATGGCGCAGACCTGGGTCGACTGGATCGACGAAACCATCGAACGGCTGCAACGCGCCGACGGACGACCTCCGCGGGCATGACCCGCGTGCCGCCCGGACGAGGTCATTCGGCAGGCGGGGCAGGAGGTCGGGCGCGGAGTTCCGCGGCGGTCCGGCGCGCGTGGGCGAGGCCGTCGAGGATCCAGGGCGGCGACCAGCCTTTCCGCGATCTTCAACCGGGTGTCCACGGCCGGTCCAGTGACGTCGGCGATCTGGCCGGGAGCGTCGGGACCGGCAGTTGCCCGGAGACGGAAGGACGTCCGAGCCGTGTGTCCCGGTCCGCCGTCGCACGTGGAATTCTGACCGGCGTCATTGCCGGCCAGCTGGATTTGCTCGAGGATCTACAGAATTCCGGCGAAACGCGCTCACCTGAAACGGAGTGAGAAATCACGGGTATTCACGCGGGCCGAGGTGACGCGCAATCTTCATTTTCCGTCTTGTCGGCCTCTGTGCGCTGCTCGTTCAATTCCGAGTTCGCCCGCCGCACCTCGTCGACCAGCGAGTCGAAGATCGGGGTCCCGCACAGCTCCACATGGTCCTCCGTCACGGCGCAAGTCGTTCTGCCCGGTCATCCTGCCCTGGAGCGGATCTTCGATCCAGTCCCGCCGGGAAATGCACTCGATAGAGTTCATCAGTGGCGGATTTCGTTTCCGTCGCGGCAGGAAGGAAAAGGATTTCTTGCTCGTCGCGACGGGTCGGATGACGGTCGTCAGTCGCGGCAAGTGCACATTCCGCGCCAAAGCAGATCGACGAGGCTCGCGACGTCGCGTCGCCACTCACCGTTCGGGTCGAGGTACAGCAGGCCGCCGAGGCCGCGAAGGACTGTCTCGGGTGCCAGGTCCGGGCGGACGGTGCCGGCGTCGACGTTGGCCTTCAACAGCGTGGCGACCGCGCCGACCATGGCCTTGTAGGCGCTCGCCGGCAGTTCGCCGCGGGAGGCCGTCGCGGTGCGCAGGGCGTCGGCCAGGCCGCGCTTGGTCATCATGTAGTGCGCCAGATGGTCGGTCGTCCACGTCCGGAAGGCCTGCTCCGGGGTGTACTTCTCGAGCAGGCTCGGCACGACGTCGACGAGCTGGCGCACCTCGCGCTGGTAGACCGCCAGGATGAGGGCTTCCGGGGTCGGGAAGTGCCGGTACACCGTGCCGACGCCGACTTCGGCCTGTTTCGCGATGGCGTTGAACGAGACTTCGCCCGATCCGGACAGTGACTTCGCCGCGGTGGCGAGGATGCGCTCGTGGTTGCGCCGGGTGTCCGCGCGCCGGGGATTGACCGATCCCGTCGTCATCGTCCCTCCCCGTCCGCCGATCCCGTCCGTCGTGAATGTAGCCGAGGAATCCGCGGAACCTGGAGCGACTCCAGGGGGTGACCACGACATTGCCAAGCGGATTGTAATCCGCTAGCTTGAAAAGTGAAGCGGATGAATATCCGGTTCACTTCGCGAACAGTCTCCCACCACCTCAACCTACGCCGTCGGGTCCCGGCCCGGCGATCTGCGGAAAGTGATCCAGTGGACATCTCACTCGAAGTCAATGGCAGTACGGAAAACCTGAGTGTCGAACCCGGGGTGACCCTGCTGGACGCGCTGCGGGAGCGGCTCGGCGTCACAGGTCCGAAGAAGGGCTGCGACCGGGGCCAGTGCGGCGCCTGCACGGTGCACGTCGGCGGACGGCCGGTGCTCTCCTGTCTCACTTTGGCCGCCACCGTGAAGCAGCCGGTGACCACGGTCGAAGCACTGTCCACGGAGAATGGTCTGCATCCGGTCCAGCAGGCGTTCCTCGACCAGGACGCCTTGCAGTGCGGGTTCTGCACGTCCGGGCAGATCATGTCGGCGGTCGCCGCCGTCGAACAGGATGTCCAGGACGTCCGCGAGTTCATGTCCGGCAACCTCTGCCGATGTGCGGCCTACCCGAACATCGTCGCGGCGGTCGAGCAGGCGAGGCGGGCCGATGCGTCCATTTGAGCTGACCGCACCCGAGACCGTCGAAGCCGCCGTCGCCTCGCCTGGCACATTCCTGGCGGGCGGGACCACGCTTGTCGACCTGATGAAACTCAATGTCCTGACACCGCAGCACGTTCTGGACATCAACGCGGTGCCACTGCGTGGCATCGACACCGACGACGGACTGCGGATCGGCGCGCTGGAACGGATGGGCGACATCGCCGGGCACCCCGGCGTGTACCCGGCGATCTCCCGTGCCCTGCTGCTCAGCGCCTCGCAGCAGATCCGGAACATGGCCAGCATCGGCGGGAACCTGATGCAGCGCACTCGCTGCTCGTACTTCCGGGACGTCGCGATGCCGTGCAACCGGCGGGTGCCCGGGAGTGGCTGCCCGGCGATCTCGGGCGCCAACCGGATGCACGCCGTGCTGGGCACGAGCGATTCGTGCGCGGCGACCCACGCCAGCGACGTCGCCGTCGCTCTGGTCGCTCTCGACGCACGGCTCCGGCTGGTCAGCGAGGCCGGGACCCGCACCGTCGAACTGGGCTCTTTCTACCGCCTGCCCGGTGCCACCCCTGAGGTGGAGAACGATCTGCGCCCCGGTGAACTGATCGCCGAGGTCCTGGTCCCCAGGCTGGATTGGGCGTCGAACTCCACCTACGTCAAGGTGCGTGACCGGCAGTCCTACGAGTTCGCGCTGTGTTCCGCCGCGGTCGCGCTGGACGTTCAGGACTCACGGATCGTCGACGCCCGGGTCGCGGCAGGCGGCGTGGGGACCGTGCCGTGGCGGCTGCCCGAGGTCGAGGCGGCCTTGCGCGGCGCAACCGCGACCGTCGCCACCTTCGAAGCCGCCGCGGCGCTGGCCGTCGAGGGCGCCCGGCCCTTGTCCGGGAACGAATTCAAGCTGTCGCTGCTGCCGCGGACCATCGTCCGCGCACTGCTCGAACTGACCGAGGGGAGCCGTTGATGACCAGCCGGGTGGATGGGCCGCTGAAGGTCACGGGCCGGGCCGAGTACGGGGCGGACCACACCTTCCCCGGACTGGTTCACGGCTATGTCGTGATCAGCACGATCGCCCACGGCGAGATCGAATCGATGGACGTCACGGAGGCGAAGGGCGCTCCGGGCGTGATCAGCGTGTACACGCCGTTCGACCCGCTGGAACTGCGCGCCCCGGTCACCCCGTTCTTCGGCGAGACCTGGGTTCCCTTGCAGGACAAGGAAGTCGCCTACTACGGCCAGCCGATCGGCTTCGTCGTGGCCGAGACCTACGAGCAGGCGCGCGACGCGGCGATGCTCGTCGAGGTCTCCTATCGGCAGCGGCCCGCGCTGACTTCGCTACAGGACGGGCTCGCTTCGGCCGAAGACGCACCGGCGGCCCGGGGCGGTGAACCATCGTCGTTCGAGGTCCTCGCTCCCGACGTCGAGTCCATTGAGGACGCGCTGGCCGCGAGCCCGGTGGTCGTCGAAGCCACGTACACCACCGCGACCCAGAACCACGCCGCGTTGGAACCGCATTCCGCGGTCGCGGTGTGGGGGCCCGACGGCCTGACCATCCACAGCGGTAACCAGGGATCCGACTTGCAGGCGGCGGAGCTGGCGGGCGCGCTGGACACGAAACCGTCCGAGGTGCACGCGGTGAACCCGTTCGTGGGCGGGGCGTTCGGGGGCAAGGGCCGTACCTCCGCGCCGGCGTTCCTTGCCGCGGCGGCGGCCCGGCTTCTTGACCGGCCGGTCAAGGCCGCGCTCAGCCGGGAGCAGGTCTTCACCGCGACCGCGGGCCGTGCCGCGACCGTGCAGAAGATCGCCCTCGGCGCGGAGCACGATGGCACGCTCAACGCGCTGCGGCACGATTCGTGGTGCAGCACGGCGATGGACCGCTCGTTCGTCGAGCCGACGTCACACGGCACCTCGCGCGAGTGGTACGCCACCCGGAACCTGGCCATCAGCCAGAAAATGGTGCCGCTGAACATCCCGCCGACCACTTTCATGCGGGCGCCGGGCGAGGCGCCCGGGTCGTTCGCGCTGGAGAGCGCCATCGACGAGCTCGCGGTCGCGCTGGGCATGGACCCGATCGAACTGCGTCAGCGGAACAACTCGACCGCGCCGCCCGGCAAGGATCTGCAGTGGTCGAGCAAACACCTCGACGAATGCTTCCGCGTCGGCGCGGCCAGGTTCGGCTGGGCGGACCGCTCGCCCCAGGGACGGGCCGACGGTGACTGGCTCGTGGGTGTCGGCACGGCCACCGCGATGTTCCCCGCACTGCGGTTCCCGGCCACCATCGAGATCACCCTCCTGCCCGACGACACGGCTGTCGTCGCGACCAGCGGGGCGGACCCGGGAACCGGTCTGCTGACCGTGATCTCCCTGGTCGGCGGGGAATCACTGGACATCTCGCCGGACCGGATCGTGCCCCGGCTCGGTGACTCGGCCCTGCCTCCCGGTGGCCTGTCCGGCGGCTCGACCGCCACCGCGAGCGTGGGGACGGCCATCATGATCGCCGCCGCCACGGCGATCGACGACCTGCTGGCCGCGGCGTCGGCCCCGGGCGCGCCGTTCGACGGCATGGACGTCTCCTACGCGGACGGCAGGGTGCTGGCCGGAGACAGGACGATGACCTTCGGCGAGGTGCTGCGGGAACTGAAGCGCCCGTCGATCTCCGTGACCGGTTCGTCGGCACCCGGCGAAGAGCTGACGAAGCACTCGTTCAGCTCGTTCGGCGCCCAGTTCTGCGAAGTTCGCGTGCACAAGTGGACGCGCGAGATCCGGGTGTCCCGCATGCTCGGCGTGTTCGACGCCGGCCGGATCATCAACCCGACGGCGGCTCGAAGCCAGATCATCGGGGGCATGATCTGGGGTGTTTCGGCCGCGCTGCACGAGGGGCTGGAGATCGAGGACAGCGGGCGATTCGCCAACGGCGACTTCGCGAGCTATCTGATCCCGGTGAACGCGGACATCCCCGAGGTCGACGTCCACTTCGTCGAGTACCCGGACACCCTGCACAACTCGGTCGGCGCGAAAGGACTGGGCGAGATCGGCACCGTCGGGATGGCGGCGGCCGTCGCGAACGCCGTCCACAACGCGACCGGCATCCGGGTGCGGCACATCCCCATTCTGATCGAGGACCTTCTCGACGGGTCTTCTTGAGGGATCTTGGGTCCGTGAGTGGCGTTTCGGGTTCGAGCGGACCGAAGGTTGACGATGTAGGAATCGGGACGTTGACGGATGCTGTTGGCGAATTCGTGGTCAGGCGGAAGGGTCTCCGGGTCGTCGCGTGTTCTTAGGGAGATCTCGCGTGTCTGGAGGGAGATCACGCGTGATCAGGCGGAGATCTCGCGTGATCGCCGTCCAGCCACCCCCGGTACGCAAATACGAGGCCGCCAGTGTGGCGGCCGTCGCCGCTGACAGAAACCGGAGAAAAAGATCTGCCCGGGATGTCGAGACCGGCGTGACGGCTCCGTCCCTGGGTCGGACGCGGCCGACGTGGCCGTGCGCGGACCGGAAGGGCAATCATGCGAAAGCTCGTAGTCCAGCAGTGGGTCACCGTCGACAACATCGCCGCGGAGGAGGACGGCGGGCTCGGCTTCATGTCGGTGGAGCCCTTTTCCGAGAAGTCCGACCCGGCGTTCAAGGCGAGCGTGATAGGGCTCATCGACTCGGTCGACACGCTGATCCTCGGTGCGAACACCTACGCCCAAACCAAGGACTACTGGCCGCACGCCGAAGAGCAGGGCGAATACGGCGAGAAGCTCAACAATCTCACCAAGTTCGTAGCCTCGTCGAAGCTGGACAACGCCCCCTGGGGCGACTTTCCCGCCGCGACCGTGACACGCGATCCGGCCGCCACCGTCCAGGAGCTCAAGGAGCGGGACGGCAAGGACATCTGGCTGTGGGGGAGCTTGAAACTCATGCGGTCGCTGCTGAACACCGGCCATGTCGACGAAATCCGGTTGCTGGTTTGCCCGGTGTCACGCGGCAAGGGGACGCGCGTGTTCGAGGATCGGCAAGACCTGAAGCCGGTCGAGGCCACCTTGTTCGAGAACGGCCTGACACTGCTGCGCTACGAGATCAAGAAGTAGTGCCGGTCGAGTTGTGGCAACCTCAGGGACGCCTGCAAGCACAGGGAAGACCGCTGCCTAGCCCCGGGGAACACAATGAAGAAGAGACTTTCCGCCATCCTGGCCGTGGTGCTGGCCGTGGTGTTGACCTCTGCGGCTCCCGCCGGAGCGACCACCCGCTTCGACAGGGAACTCCAAGGGCGTATCTCGCGCGCTCAGGCCTATGCCGACAGCAGGCCCGGCGAGACCGGGATCGTCCTCCGGGACCGGTGGACCGGTGCCGTCCACCGGAGCGCGGCCGCCGGGACCCTGATCTGGGCCTGTTCCACCCCGAAGCTGGCGATGGCCGTCGACCTGTTGCTGCGCAACGACTCCGGGGCCGTCCAGTTGACCGCCGAGGACCGGGACCTGATCCACCGGATGCTCGACTCCAGCGACAACGACGCCGCCCACACGCTGTGGACCCGGTACGGCGGGGAGGCCGAGTTCGCCAAGCGGTTCCCGTCCTACGGGATGACCGACATGCGGTTCACCGATCAGCACCCGCACCACTGGGGCTGGATCCTGACCACCGCGAACGACCTGGACCGGCTGGTCAACTACGTCCTGACACGGCTGCCGCGGCAGCACCGCGACTACATCGTCCACGAGATGCGGACCGTCGACGTCAACCAGCAGTGGGGCGTCTGGGGTGCCGGGTCCGCCGCGCGGCCGGGGAACAAGAACGGCTGGTCCGACGACAACGACGACGGTTCCTGGATCACGAACTCGGTCGGTTTCGTCGGGCCGCACGGGCGGTACACCCTTGCCCTGATGAACAACACGAAGGTCATCGAGAACGGTTTCGAAACCGGCCAGGAGACCACGACCAAGATCAGCGAAATCCTGTTCAAGGGGTACTTCGGAGACTGATCGCTGAATTCGGATCTCCGCGAAAGACCATGGTGGCCTGGAATTTGACAATTCCGGCGCCACCGAACGGAGGTTGTGCCCTGCGGAGCGGTGGCCAGACTGGAAGTCATCGCGTCCATTTCGGCAGACCAATGTTCGGTGCGTGGAGGACGGATGAGACTCGACCGGAAGCTCGCCGTGGCGGCCGTCGTGCTGATGGCGTTGTCGCCGATCAGTTCGGCGTCCATGGCCAGTGATCTGAAGACGAGGCAGCAACCCGCACCGGCCTGCTCGCCGGGTACCACGGTGGTGACCGACGACGGGCCGGTGTGCGGTGTCGCGGGAGCAGAGGTAGGGGATCCGCTACGCCGCACCACCGGCGGGGAACCTGCGCTGGAAGCCGCCACGGCGGCCCGTCCCGTGGACCGAGCCGTTCGCCGCGACGACCGAGGGCAATCAGTGCCCGCAACCATCCGGCGCCGGACCGGGCTCGGACAACGAGGACTGCCTCAACCTCACCGTCCGCGTACCCGCCAAGGTGGGACCCGGTCCGCTGGCGGTGATGGTGCAACTCCACGGAGGCGGTTTCCTGCTGTGGAAGCCGCAGGACGCGAGCCGTCTGGTGACGGCGGGCAACGTCATCAGCGTGGAGGTCAACTACCGGCTCGGGATCTTCGGTTTCCTCGCGCACGAGGCGTTCGGCGCGCACGCCGGTAACTACGGGCTCCAAGACCAGCAGGCCGCGTTGCGCTGGGTGCAGCGCAACATCGCGCGGTTCGGCGGTGACCCGCACAACGTCACGATCTACGGCGCTTCCGCGGGCGGGTCGAGCGTCTGCGCTCACACCGCGTCGCCTGCCTCGGCAGGGCTGTTTCAGCGCGGTATCAGCGAAAGCGGGGAGTACAACTCGCTGCTCGGCGTGAACACCGTGTGGCAGGCGCAGGACTGCAACGCGAAGCTGCCAACGGAGCAACAGGCCCAGCGTGCCGGGGCGCGGTTCGCCGCCGCTCTCGGCTGCGGCACCGTGAGCGACGCGGGCGCATGCCTTCGCGGGTTACCGGCCGCAGCCCTGCTCAAGCAAGCGGATCACGGGAGAAATCCCGACAACGGAACGATCGCGCCGATCGTGAACGGCACGACACTGCCGATGTCCCCGAGAGAGGCTTTCGCCAAAGGGCACGTCAACGACGTGGCGCTGATCCACGGCGTGGCGCGCGACGAGACCCAGCTGCCTTCCGCGTCGACCCCGGCCGACTACGACCGACTGGTGCGCGAGCAGTACCGCGAGCACGCTCCCGCGGTCCGGCGGACGTACCCACTGAAGCGGTTCCCGGCACCCGCACCGTTCCTGGCCTTCCGGACCATCGTGGCCGACTCCAACTCGGTCTGCCCCTCCATGCTCAACAACGAACGGCTGGCGCGGCACATCCCGGTTTACGCCTATCAGATGGACGCCACGGACGTGCCGCCGCAGTTCTTCCTCGACCCCACCAAACCGAACGGCGCATACCACATAGCCGAGTGGCTCCTGCTGTTGCCAGGCGGCGTCAAGCTCAACCCCAATCTGCAAGTGCTGTCCGACCAGCTCGTCGCGCAGTGGACAGGATTCGCCCGCACCGGTAACCCGACCGTGGACGGCACACCCCGCTGGGAGCCTTACACCGAAGGCAATCCCGTCGTCATGTCGCTTGATTCCGCGGGAGACAGCCAGCTCACTACCGAGATCTCTCGCCAGCACCATTGTGCTGAACTCTGGAATTCGCTGGCACGCTAGGCAATCGTCCGAACAAGGACGTGCTTGAATCTGTGGTCATGAGCAATCCGTTGGTCGCGCCGGTGAAGGATTCGACGACGGCGGTGTCGGGTGTGCCGTTGTTGGAGGGTGCTCTCGACCTGAAGTCGGCGATCGAGAGCGGCGACTGGGCATCGGTCGCGTTGGGTGCGGTGGGGACCGCGCTGGACGCGCTGACCGCGGTGATGGACCCGTTCGGGGCGGTGTTCGCCGCCGGGGTCGGCTGGCTGATCGAGCACGTCGGCCCGCTGAAGGAGGCTCTCAACGCGCTCACCGGCAACGCGGACGAGATCGCGGCGCAGGCGGAGACGTGGACGAACGTCGCCAAGGAGATCGGGGACGTCGCGGTCGAGCTGGTGGACCTGGTCCAGAAGGACCTCGGTAGCTGGACAGGGGAAGCGGCCGACGCGTATCGGAATCAGGCGAAGAACACGTCGACGCTGATCGAGAGCGCGCAGAAGGGGACCGAAGGCGCGGCCAGTGGGGTGAAGACGGCGGGAGAGGTCGTCGCGGCGGTTCGGACGCTGGTCCGCGACATCATCGCCGAGCTCATCGGGCACCTGATTTCGTGGGCGTTGCAGGTGGTGTTCACGCTCGGGATCGGGCTGGCGTGGGTGGTGCCGCAGGTGGTGGCCGCGGTGGCGAAGACCGCGTCGAAGATCGCCGGGCTGACGACGAAGCTGGTGAAGGCACTCAAGGGCCTGGTCCCGCTGTTGAAGAAGGCCGGGGATCTGTTCGACGACGCGGGGAAGGCGTTGAAGAACCTCAAGGGCGGGACGGTCAAGCCCGCCGGCAAGCCCAAGGACATCAAGCCCGAATCGCCCCACCCCAAACCCAACCCCAAGGACGATGGCACCAGTCCGTCGGGAGATCACACGAATCCCTCCGGCGACCATTCCGGCCCGTCCGGGGACAAGGGCAATCCTGGTGGCGACAAAGGTGGCTCCGGCGGCGGGGACAAGAACGGCAACACCAGCCCCACCGGCGATCACGTCACTCCTTCGGGTACCAAGGGTGGTTCTGGCGGCGGCGCCAAGGGAAGCCCGCCCCCGGCCCGCACCGAGCCTCCGCCCAAGCACTCCGCGCCCGACGAGCTGAACCTCTGTGGCGACCCGATCGACATCGCCACCGGTGAGGTCGTGATGGTGCAGGACGACCTGTCACTGGCCGGGCCGCTGCCCATCCGGATCCGCCGCACGCATATGTCGAGCTACCGGGAGGGCACCGGTTTCGGCCGATCCTGGTCGTCGACCGCCGACCTGCGGCTCGAGTTCACCGCCGAGCACGCCCGCTTCTTCTCCGACGACGGCACGGTTCTGACCTTCCCGCTGCCGGAACCGGGGCGGCCGATGGACTCGCTCGCCGGGCCGTCGCGAGTGCTGATGGTGGACGAGACGGGTGTCTACCGGCTACTGACCTGGGATTCCGGGATCACGCTGTGCTTCGCGCCGGTCGCGGGTGCCCCAGCCGGGGTGCTGCCGCTGACCGCGTTCGAGCTCGGCGAGGACGGGCCGCGGATCGAGGTCGACCACGACGTGGAGGGCTCGGGGGTGCGCTGGCGGCATTCCGACGGGCGGGTACTGGAGATCGACCGCGCCCGCGGCCGGGTGCGTGCGCTGCGGATGACCGATCCACTGCAAGGCCAGAACGTCGTCGTCATGCGGTACGGCTACGACGACGCGGGAAACCTCACCGAGGTCACCAACTCCTCCGGCCGGGCCCTGCGGTTCGACTACGACCCGGACGGCCGCCTCTCGGGTTGGCAGGACCGCAACGGGATTTGGTACCGCTACGTCTACGACGCGGCCGGGCGCTGCGTGCGCACCGTCGGCGATCGCGGATTCCTCGACTGCACCTTCGACTACGAGCCGAAGCGGACCCGCTATACCGATTCCCTCGGGAACATCACGGTGTTCGAGCTCGACACCGCGCATCACGTGGTGCGCGAGACGGATCCGCTCGGTGCGACCACCGTTTTCACGTGGGACGACCGGGACCGGATGCGGTCGAAGACCGACCCGCTCGGCCGGACCACGAGTTTCACCTACAACGCCGACGGCGAGATCTCGAAGGTCACCCGGCCCGACGGCAGCGTGGTGCTGGTGAACCGGTCCGAGGACGGCGCGGTCGACGGACTGCTCGCGGAGGAGGGCGACCACACCCGCTACCGGGCCTACCCGGACGGTCAGGGACCGGATCCGCGGCAGGACCCCGTCGGCGTGTCCGCGTCGATCAGCCTCGACACCGGCCCGGATCCCGACGCCACCGGGGCCGACGACCGCGACCTGTTCGGACGGCCGCGTTCGGTGCCGCACGGCCGGGGACGGGCCCGGATCGGCTGGACTGTGGAGGGGCTGCGCGCCTGGCGGGTCGGCTCGCTCAGCGAACGGCAGAGCTGGCGCTACGACAGTGAGGGCAACGAGGTCGAGCACGTCGACCCGGCGGGTCGCGCGACTCGGCGCGAGTACGGCCCGTTCGACATGCTGACCGCGGAGATCGATCCGGCGGGCGGGCGGACCCAGTACACCTATGACACCGAGCTGCGGCCGTCCGTGGTGACCAACCCCAACGGGCTGACCTGGACTTACGAATACGATCCGGCGGGCCGCCTTGTCCGGCAGACCGATTTCGACGGCCGCGCGCACACCTACGCCTACGACGCGGCCGGCCAGCTGATCCGGTCCGTCGACCCCGCCGGTCGGGCCACGGACTACGGCTACGACCTGATCGGCAACCTGGTCCGGATCCGCACGGAAGACACGGAGACAACCTACGTCTACGACGCGGTCGGCGAGCTGGCCCGCGCCGACGACGGCGAGTCCATTGTGGAGTTCGAGCGGGACGGCAACGGCCGGATGGTGCGCACCGTCACCGACGGCCAGGAAGTGGTCTTCGAGTACGACCCGGCGCGGAACACCATCAGCAGGCGAACTCCCTCCGGCGCGACCAGCGTGTGGTCCTTCGACAAGGCGGAACGGCCGAGTGCGTTGTCGACCGCCGGTCACACGGTCGAGTACGCCTATGACGCCGATGGCCGCCCGATCGACCGGCGCGTCGACCGAGGCGCCCTGCTGCGGCAGCAGTTCGACGCCGACGACCGGATCGTCGGCCAGACCCTCACCGACGCGACCGGAACCGTGCTGCGGCACCGGGAGTTCGCCCGGTCCGCCGACGGTGATCTGACCGCGATCCGGGACGCCGCCGGGGGCGAGTCGTTCGGACGCGACGCGGCCGGACGGATCACCACCCACCTGGTCGACGGTGTGCGTGAGGACATCGCCTACGACCGGGCGGGCAAGGTCGCGCACTGGGCCACCACGAACACCACGTACCCCGAAACCGGGCCGCGCGCGTACGAGCGCAACACGGTGACCAGCGCGGGAGCGGTCCGCTACGAGCACGACGCGAGCGGCCGGCGTACCGCCCGGCACGAAGGCGACCGGATCTGGCGCTATGACTGGGACGCGCGCAACCGGCTGACCGGTCTCACCACGCCGGACGGCCGCCGCTGGCGATATCGCTACGACCCGCTCGGCAGGCGCACGGCGAAGGAACTGCTCGACCCCGACGGCCGGGTCCTCGAGCAGGTGCGATTCGTCTGGGACGGCAACTCCCTGATCGAGCAGACGCACACCGGCCCGGCGGGCGCCGCCGTCACCACCTGGGAGCGGCGGCCCGACACCGAGGAACCGGTCACCCAGACCGAGCACGGCGCCGGGCAGCCGCGGTTCCGGGCGTTCGTGACCGACTCCATCGGTACGCCGACCGACCTGCTGGACCCGGCGGGCACGCTGAGCTGGTCCGGCCGCTGGACGCTGTGGGGAAGACCGTTGGGCGCTGCTCCGGGTACACCACTGCGGTTCCCCGGCCAGTACCTGGACGCGGAAAGCGGGCTGCACTACAACCTGCACCGCTATTTCGATCCGGCCACCGCGCGCTATCTCAGCCAGGATCCGCTCGGGCTCCCCGCCGGGCCCGATCCGGCCGGCTACCCGCACGACCCGACCGCCGGCTCGGATCCGCTGGGCCTGGTGTGGTGCGACAAGAAACGCAAGTTCGTCGATGGCCCGGACACCTCCGGAACCGGGCACAACGCGGGTAACACCGGTGGCAGCTCGAAACGTCCGCGTACCGAGAACGACAACGCCAACCGCGGTGGCCGCAGCAAGAACCAGGCGGGCACCACCGAAGAGGTCCGGGCCACCTACGACAAGAACTCCACCCGAGGGAAGGACTTCGTCAACACGCCGGACACCAAGCAGGTCACCGACGTCGACGCGCTGAACAAGAACTCGGTCATCAGCAACAAGGTGGACAAGAACGGGGACGTCTACGGGGAGAACAAGCTGAGCGAGAAGCTGGTGGAGGCCCTGGAGAGCACCCCGAAGAAGAATCCCAAGCCGGGGGAAAGCCAGTTCTTGAGCGCCGACGAGAAGTGGATCCGCGGGCACCTCGAGAACGGTGACATGGGCGGACCGGGCACCGCCGACAACATGATCCCGCTGACCCATACCGCGAACATGAACTACAAGAAACTCGAATCGAGCCTGCAAACCTACGTCGATCTGAAGAACACCCTCGCGAATCGGGACGCCTCCGACATCGGCATCGACTTCCGGGTCAAGCCCAGTGACGAGGTGAAGTTCCCCAAATCGGAGAACGACTTCGAACGCGGCATCCGCGACCACGTCGAGATCAACACCCAGTACACCGGGATCACCCCCGACATCGCGCAACGGCTGATGAACAGCAAGATGGACGTCCCGCTGCCGGATCTGCCGCCGCTGGGCACCAAGTTCGACACCATCAGCGGTAAGTTCACCAAACCCGACGGCACCGAGTGGATCAAGAACCCGAAGGGCCACGACCTCAGTCAGTATCTCTAGCGTGGGAATTCGAAACTATCTGATCGAAGGTGTTTCCGGCACTGGCAACGATTCGGTCTGTGACTAGCCAGGCGTCCCGTCGCGGTCGCGGCGTCGGGCAAGACTCTGGGCTTGCCCTTCGTGGATGTCGTTGACCCACTCCCAGCCGGGCTTCGCCGACGGGCCGATGCGCGGGTCGTCGGGTGTTCGGCCGTCGCGCAAGGCGTGTAAGTACGCGCGATCCTGTTTGATCCGTTCAAGTAGCTGATCGGCTCGGCCGACGGACCCGTGGCCGGGGATGACGACATCAACGTCGTCCACCACGGCCTCGAGCAGCCGCAGTCCGACGAGGTACTCCTCGATCGGGTCATTGGTGTCGTTGAAGTTGTCGAGCATCGGGATGAAGACATCAGAGAGCATGTCGCCCGCGACGAGAACTCCGCGTTCCTCGATCAACAGTGCCGCATGGCCCGGGGCATGCGCCGGATGCTCGATGACCCGGACTTGAGGGCCATCCCAAGGAATCCGCGCGGCTTCGGCAGGCAGATCGGTAATGATGCCGAAGAGATCCAAGGACATGTCGTCGGCGATTTCCGGCGGTAGCCCCTCGGTGACGCGGGCTTTCCAGTCCGCGTTCGACAGCAGATCTCGCATAAAAGCCGCACAGCGGGCCGTGCCGTAGCGGGGCACTTCGCCGAGTTCGGCGTGCCAGAGCACGTGATCCCAATCAGGATGCGTCGAGAAACCTGCCACGACGGGCTGGCCCAACTCGCGAAGGTCGTTCGCGAGGCAGGCCATCTCGGAGTCTTGGATCCCGGCGTCGACGAGCAGCACGCCTGTCTGGCCCTGCACCACAACTGTGTTGTTCCGGAGCAATTCGCTCTGGTGGATCAGCACACCCTCCGCGACCTGTCTCAACACGGTGACCCCTTCCGCTTGCGCTGTGCAACCACTCGTCGGGACGGTAGTCCCGAGTGGTGGCAGATTGCAAGCACTTTGGTCAGAACCTGAAATTACCTTCGCGTACACACCCTGGCTGGCGCGACGTCACCGATGATCACCTCAGACATCCTACCTTTGCGCTGTTGGTATCGATGTAGCTGAAATGTGGGTGTCTGATGGATCGCAGGTCGTTCATGCTGGCCACGGGTGGTGCGGTGGCCGCGACCACCGCACTCGGCGTCCCTGCGGAGGCGGCACCCGGCCGGGACCCGTTCGGCCAGGCCGTCCGGTTTAACATCATCAGCGATATCCAGGGCGACCTGGCCGATTTCGGCAAGGCCCTGGACGACATCAACGTCATCAACCCGCGTAGCGCCGGGCTCGGCGTGGCGGGGGACATCACCCCGCGCGGCTACGACTTCGAGTACGCCCAGGTGCGATCGACGCTGGACAAGCACCCGCACCCGAGGAAAGTGGCCTGGGCCATCGGCAACCACGAGTTCTATGTGCCGAAGTGGCGGGACCCGGACACGCTCGCGCAGGAGACCTGGCCCAACGGCACCACCGAGGACTCGCTGTTCCGCAGCTTCTACAACTTCGCCCGGCGCAACACGGTCTACTCGGAGACCTCGTTCGACGGGGTGCCGGTGCTGTGCCTGGGCACCGAGCGCTACGCCAAGTACCACGACCCCAAGCTGTGGGACGAGGTGTGGATCAGCGACCGGCAATTCACTTGGCTGGAACAGCGGCTGGCGTACTGGGACCGGTGGCGCAAGCCGGTGATGGTGCTGACCCATCACCCGCTGCCGAACACCGTGTCCGGCACCCGCAACAAGCTCTACCTCAACGACTATCTTCAGGCCGACAGGCTGCTCTCGGTACTCGGCAAGTACCGGGACGTGTTCCTGTTCTCCGGGCACACCCACTGGGACCTCACCCTGTCCGACTGGGTGACCCGCCGGGTCGTTCCGGGCAGCGGCAACCTCGAAGGCTTCACCGTGGTCAACACCGGCGCCGTGCAGACCGGCTGGGTGGACGACGGCAAGGGCGGCGAGGTTTCCCTGGGCGGCAGCTTCAACCAGGGCCTCCAGGTCGAGGTGTCCCACCGCTCCGTGGTGATCAAAGCCCGCGACTTCACCACCGGCACCTGGCTCAAGCAAATCACGGTGCCACTGCGAGACAGCCTCTGATCATCACGATGACGGCTACCTGGCTTCATGTCGACGTCGACAAGTCCAGCTGAGCGGATCTCGAGCGCCTCGATCACGGCAGTCGGTACCGACGAAATCCTGGCGTGCGCTTATTGAGGGGTGTGTGGAAATAGGGACGTTGAGTGTCCCTATTTCCACACACCCCCTTCTGGATCTGGTGGTCACAGGCACTGTGTGGATTTTGGGTCATCTAACGTCCCAAAATCCACACAGTGAGGGACGCTGGCATCGCGCCCGAACACGACACCTTTGCCTTCCTGCTCAATAGTGTCGGTGGTCGGGGCTAGCGTCGGCCGCATGGACCCACACAGTGCTTTGGCGTCTGACCTGCGTCATTACCTTCAACGATCTCGGGAGAGTGTTCTCGGTTCTCTGGACGGGTTGTCCGAGTACGACGTCCGCCGGCCGATGACGTCCACGGGCACCAATCTGCTCGGGCTGGTCAAGCACCTCGCTGGTATCGAGTTCGGTTATCTGGGCGACTGCGTTTCCCGTCCCTCAGCTGTGCGGTTGCCGTGGGTCGAGGAAGCACTCCGATCAGTCGATCGATCAGCTCGGGTTGGCTGCCCCGGCGTATGTCGAGTGGTGGCCCGAGGATCGGCGAAAGACCACCCTTGGCTCCTTGCTCACCCGCGTCGTCGCCGACACCGCGCAGCATGCGGGACATGCCGACATCCTCCGCGAGATGATCGACGGGCGAGCAGGAGCTGACCACGAAGATATCGGCGATGCCGCCTGGTGGGATCGCCACAATGAGCGAGTCCAGCGGGCCGCGGACAGTCACCGGCAGACGTCTGCCGACTCGCCGCTCCTCGGTAACTGACGCGATCTCCCGGTAAACGAGTGTGACACATTTTCCGTCGGCTGCGACGGTCGGTGAATGCCATGGCCGGAATGTGCTGCGCAAATTCGCCTCCGTCTGGATTTCCTTTTTCCGGGTTTCATCCTGCTGGCCGTGTCCTTGCACCACGTCTTTGCGGAATGGTTGACGCGCGCGTCGAACGCAGGAGGGGGAGCATGGAGCTGCGTCATTTCCGGTACTTCGCGGCCGTCGCCGAGCAGGGTGGGTTCACCAAGGCCGCAGCCATGCTGTTCGTGTCGCAGCCGACCTTGAGTCAGCAGATCCGCGCGCTGGAGCGGGAACTCGGCGTGCCGTTGTTCCTGCGTGCCCCGGACGGAGTTCGGCTGACCGCCGCAGGAGAAGTCTTCTACGGGCACGCCGTGTCGGTGCTGCGGATGGTTGACGAGGCCGCCCGCGCGACGCGACGCGCCGGGGCTGAGCCGAGTGTGCTGCGGATCGGGTGGAGCCCGCCGATCCCGCGTGCGCTGCACGTGCCGATCGCGACGGCGTTCTCGGCGGCCCACCCCCACGTGCGGCTGTCGTGGCAGGAGACCAGCCTGCCCGATCAGGAACGACCACTGCTCGACGACGAGGTCGACGTCGCGCTGCTACGGCTGCCGGTGGACACCGAGCGGGTGCTGTGGGAGCCCATCGTCGACGAGCCCTGCGGCCTGGCGGTTCCTGCCGGACACCGGTTGTGGGAGCTCGATGCCGTCGACGTCGCCGACGTGCTCGACGAGCCGATGCCGAACGTCGGGGACGCCGTGCCCGAGTCGATGAAACGGTGGTGGCTGCTGCCCGAATCGCGCAACGGCGAGTACCCGGAGGCGGTGGGGGAGCCGGTGACGACCGTGACGGAGCTGGCGCTGTCCGTCGTACTGAACGGCGTCGTCTGCCCGGCTCCGTACCTGTATGTCAAAACCGCTGCCGTGCACGGGTTCCGCGCCTTGGAGTTGCGCGACGGCCCGTGCTCGTCCACGGGTATCGCTCGGCGGCGGGACGACCGGCGCTCGCTGCCGCGGCGGTTCTGCGAGCTGGCGGCCCGGGTCGCGGCCGAACTGCCGTTATAGCCCTGGCCGATCGCCGCATAGGCACCACGACTTCGACGGGTGCCGGTGTGCGGCCCGATCCTCGGAACACCTCGAGTAACGACTTCACGACGGGAGTTCACCGACCATGACCGGAATCCGGCACACCGCGCTGATCGCGGCGATGGTGGCCACGCTCGCCCTGCTCCAGCCGGCGGCCGCCCACGCTGGTACGGAGCTGTCCCAGAGGCTGTGCCAGAGCAACCAGATCGGCACTCTCCGGGACACGAACCTGACGATTCTGAACGGGCAGCCGGTGAGCTACGGCTACCGGGACTCGACGATCATCGGCCCCGGCGTCCCTCTCCGGGACGGTGATGTCGTGCGGATCCGGGCGGGCGGTTCGATCAAGATCGACTCGTGGCCGTGGGGCCCGTCCTACTCGCCGGCGGGCCATCCGACCGAGCGCATGAGGACGTTCTGGGGCGGGATCTCGGCGCCGTCGTTCGGCCTCTACGGATTCTTCAACTCGACGGGGACCGCGTTCCCGATCGGGGGTGACAGCGGGTGCGTGGTCTACCGCGGGCCGCAGACCTGGCTTTGGCTGGCGCAGAACGACGACAGGACCGTCGACAACAGTGGGCGGTGGGACATCACTGTCCGGATCTGGACCTTCTAACACGCCATGAAACGCACTCTGGTGCTGCTGGTCGCCGGGCTGGGTGTCTTCCTGAGCCTGGCCGCGGCGCCACCGGCGGCGGTGGACGATCAGTTCGTCTACTCCAGCGGCCAGGCGGCCGACGGCTGGTTCACGGTCGACGTCCTGGCCAACGACACCCTGCGGGGCACTCAGGTCCGAGCGGTCGAGCTGGTGTCCGGTCCGACGGACGGCGTGGTGGAGCCGACCACGCGTCCGGTCGGATTCCGCTGGCGCAGGGGGTCTGCGCTGACCGCGCGGTGGAGCTACCGGATCGTCGACACGGCGGGGACTCGGAGCAACACCGCGGTGGTGTCCGTGGGTGTGCGGCTCGGTCCGCTGCCGCGTGATGACAGCTACCAGGCGACGTCGGGCGTGCTGTTGAAGGTCTCCGCGCCCGGCGTGCTGGCAGGCGACAGCCACCCCGCAGGAGAACGACTGACGGCGGAAGCAAAGGCGGGCAACGGTTTCACGGCGCGAGGTGGCCGGATCGTCCTGAAGCCGGACGGCTCGTTCGACTACGCGCCGCCGCTCGACTTCACCGGAACGGACTCCTTCGGCTATCGGGCGGTGGATCCGCAGAACGACGCGGCCGAGGCGACTGTGACCATCGCGGTCCAGCCGAGGGAAACCGTGCCCACGCACATGCACACGCACACCCCTTCGCCGACCGGCGACCAGCCGTCAGGCAAACCTGAGGTCACCGTGCACCTGCGCGGCTATCCGGCGGCCTGCCGGGCCGGTCCCATCCTCATCGGTGGCAGGGGACTGGACACCTGGCTGGACGAAGCGCGGCAGGGGCGTAGCGGAGCGGCCGAATGGGAGTTCATCGATCTGCACGCGTTCATCCCGGCCGGGATGGCCGCGGGCGACCGCACCGTGGAGTTCCGGTGCGCCGGGACCACTTATCGCGCGGGCACCATGAGGCTGCCGACCGGCCCCGGCCTGACGACCTTCGAACTGACCTGGAAACCGGCCGCCGCCACGACCGACCGGCAAGCCACGGAGACACCTGCCCCGCCGGAACCGCCCCCGAGACCGCCGGAGCCGCGCGGACCCGGGATCATCGACATTCCCGTCCTGAGCGAAATCAAGACCGATCTGCGGTCGCTGGCGGAGAGCCTGGTGGAGTCGGCGGCGATCATCGCCGTCGTTCTGCTGCTGGAGGCGGCGTTCCCGGCGGACCTGGTCAACAAGATCATCGAATTCCTCCGGACCCCGAAAGTCAGAGAACGGCTGGAAACGGCGACACCTCGCACTCCCGGATGGGTGCGGACGCTCGGCTACGCGGCACTCGGCGGGGCGCTGCTGGTCTGGGCGGACGCGGAGATCAAGGCCGCCACCTGGGACTGGGGCGCCGTCCTGCTGAAAGCGGCGGTAGGAGCGATTTCCCTGGTGCTGGTCGTTTCCGCCTATGAGAAACCCAAGGACACCCTGCTCAACACCAGCCGCGGACGCGGGTACCTGCGCGCGATCTGGCTGGGGTTCCTCGTCGCGGCGACCCTGGCCACCCTGTCCCGTTTCCTCGGCTCGCCCGTGCCCTATGTCTACGGACTGGTCGTTACCTTCATCGCGGTTGGAGCGGCGTCGAAACACGCGCAAGGACGGGCGACCTTGGGTGGCGGCATTGCCGTCCTCGCGACCTGTGTCGGGCTCTGGGCGGCTTTCGCTCCCGTCGTCATCGCCGGGCGGGAGGCCGGTCCGAAGTCGCCGGCCTACGAAGGCGCTTTCGCGATCTGCGTCGTCTTGGCCGCGGGCATCCAGGTGGTCGTCTTCGGGCTGCTCCCGATCAAACCGCTGGACGGGTACGCGCTGAAGGACTGGAGCAAGGTCGCGTGGTGGGCGCTGTACGCTCCCGCGGTTTTCTTCTATGTCCACGTGGTTCTCAAAAGCGTGCACCCGGCCGTCGATGGGGATCCCTCCGACGAGAAGATCTTCGTGGCGTCGTGCCTGTTCGTGCTGGCGGGTGGGGCGAGTTTCCTCCTGCGCCGTCGGGTCCTGAATTCACACGGTTCAGGGGCCGTTGTGGATGAGTGAAGCCCACAAATCCGGGCGATCGGGACGCGTGGCGCGCAGTTCGAGTGTGGCTCGCCGGACCGCGACGGCCGCGGCGTCGGCAGAGGGTGTCCCGTCGAGATGCCGGTAGATCTCGCGTGCGGTGGCGGCCGCGATGTCGTCGGCGATCGGCCACAGGGTGGCGATGACGTGGCGGAAGCCTGCCATCTGGAAGGCCGACGCCAGGTGCAACGATTCGTCGGCCTGAGTGACGCCCGGGTTCGCGGTCGAGCAAGCGGACAGGTAGGCCAGCTCGGCGTCGGCCAGCCGCAGCCCGCTGATTTCGGACAGCGACAGGATTTCGTCGTGGAGCTGGATTCCGCTACGGGAAGGTACGAGTAGATCGGCGTCGGCGTGACAGGCGAAATGTGCCCACGTCGCTTCGCGCAGTGCGGCGAGCACGGTATCGGCCGTGGCGTGCTCGCCGATCAACAGCGGCAGGTCGGGATGGGCGGCGTGCAGCTGCTCGGCTTCGCTGACGGTGGCAGGCAGCGACGTCGAGCCAGGGGCGTCGCGGACGGCGACGGTCAGCTGCCTGCGTTCGGTCGCGGGCGGACGGGAACGGGCGTGGGCCAACGTGCCAAGGGTCGCTGTGTAGGAGGAGATCACGGTGTCCAGTGCGCCCGGTGCGCCCGGATGACCGGCGGCGTGCCACGGGAACAGGCCGAGCAGATCGGTCGGCAGCCACCACACCCGACGGGTGGCGGGCAGGGCGTCCAAGATCGGGCCGACGGCGACGTCCCACAGCCAGCCGACGATTTCCGGAATGACCCGCCGTTGGTGCAGTGCGGCGGCGAACCCGCGTTGCTGGTTGACGTCGATCAGCTGCTGAACCCGCTCGTGAAGCCGGTCGCCACCGAGATCGGGCAGCGGGACGAGGAGCGGATCGCCGGTGGCCGTGACGATGATCGCTTCACCCTGGCGGAGATTCGTGTTGACCAGGACCACCGCACCGTCGCCCGCCGCCACCCGCAGTTCGGGAAACGACGGCGCTCTGGCAGTGCCGACACCCGCGTCGCGCTCGGCGGTCAGCAGGATGCCCCGGCTGAGCTCGGCTACCTCGACGGCGCCGGCCGGGTCGCCGATCGCGCAGTGCGCGGCGATACTTTCCCGCACCAGTCCCGTGTACTGGCCCACCCGGAATTCGCGGTCGCGCCAATTCGTGCTCGACGGCGGGACCGATGACAACAGCGCGGCGGCCGTGTCCAGCAGCGCCGCGGCGCGGACATGGTCGCCGAGCACCGTCGCCACGCGGCCTGCCACGTGATAGGAGCGCACCTGCTGCGTCGTCGACGCCGTGGCAGCCGAGCCGACGATCACGTCGATGAGAGGGCCGAGCCGGTCCTCGTTCACCGGCCGACCCGTGGTGGTGGCGAACTGGTGGTGTGCTTGGCCGAGATTCGCGGACACCAGCGCCAGCATGGGATGGCCGTGCGGCAGGTAACCCAGCGCCTGTTCCTGAAATTCGATACCGCGTCGCATGTCCGCCGCGTCACCGGAATGCTGGGCCCGGAGCTGGTAGACGGTGTTCAGTTCGGACAAGTGGCGATAGCGGTCGGGATGATCGGCGGGCAGTGTGTCCTGCGCCAGGTGGGCGAGTTCGATCGCCCGGTTCAGATCGGCGATGTCGCGGTGGTGTTTGAAGTGGTCCCGGTAGGTGGCGCTCACCGTCCGGATGGTGACGACCCGGGTCGGATCGTCGGCGGGGATGGCGGCGAGCGCCTGCTCGCCCAGATCGATGGCGTGCCTCCGGTCGGCGGACGCCTCGGTGTGTTCCGCTCGGCTCCGATAGGCGACGCAGAGATTCGACAAGGACGTGACGCGGGCCGGATGACCGTCCGGCAGCAGCGAGAGTGCTTCTTCGTCGACGTCGATGGCTTGCTGGAGATCCGAAAGCAAGCCGGTGTGCTCGTAAAGTCGTTGCAGCGCTGGGCTGAGATTGGCGAGTGCACTCGCCTGGTCCGGCGACCCCGCCGGACTCGTCGCTACGGCCAGCCGTCCGTAGTCGATCGCGCGCCGTAGCTGGGCCGGATCCTGAGTCGCCTCGTATAGGTGACGGCAGGCCAGGTTGAGCATCGACGCGGGCACGGCACGACGCGCGTCGCCGTCCGGCAGCAGCGCCAACGCTTGTTCGCCCGACTCGATGGCACGACGCACATCTGCGACCTCACCGAGACGCTGGTATCGCTCGCGATACATCACGCATAGGTCGGTCAGCGGTTTGGGCAGGCCGGGTCTCGTCGCGTGTGCCCGCTCCTCGAAGTCGATCGCGCGATGCAGGTCAGCGACGTCGCCCAAACGCTCGTACCGGCGGAAATGGATCGCGCCGACCTCGGACAGACAGCCTGCGTGCTCCGGAGTTCCAGCGGGGGCGAGGGCCAACGCCCGCTCGGCACAGTCGATCGCGATGTTCAGGTCGGCGACGTCGCCGGTTCTCGCCGATCGTTCGGCATAGGTGTCAGCGAGATTGGACAAGCACGCCGCGCGCTGCGGATCGTCGGCGGAGAACATGGTCAGCGCCTGCGTGGTGAGTTCGATCGAGCGGGCCAGATCCGGCATCGCCTCGGCTCGCCCGTACCGGGCTTGATACGCCACTCCGAGATTCGTGAGGATCCCCGGGAGTTCAGGGTGTTCCGCGGGGAGGACCCGGATCGCGTGCTCACCGGTTTCGATGGCTCGCTTCAGATCGTCGAGATGCCGAGTGCGCCGGTAGCGCCACTGGTGGCCGATCAGGAGCATCGCGATTCGGGTACCGGCGCGAGGATTGTCGGCCGACGTCACGGCGACCGCTGCCCCCAGCAGGAGGATTCCGGCGTCGATCAGATACGGATCGGGCGTGCGTGAGGCGGCACGCAGCAGGTCGCAGCCGACCTTGTCCTGGACAGTCGCGTCGGCCATCGGGCCGATGAGCGCCCGCAGTGGCTCGGGTACCGCGGCCGGGTTGTCCGCCACTCGTCCGAAGAAAGCAATCGCCCGTGCGAGTTCCGTGTTCCTGGTATCCGTGGCAAGGGCGGACCAGCGGAAGAAATGCAGCCAGCCGAGCACGAGGCATGCGTCCGTCCGGCGGGCATCCGTGTCGGAGAGGGCGAGCGGCGTCAAGTCGTCCGCATCGGCGGTGGTCTCCGTCGCGAACAGCGGATCCGGCCTGCCTGATCGCTGAAATTCGGCCAGCCGATCGGACATTCGAGCCAGCGCTTCATAGGATGCCACCAGTCGATACCGTACCCAATCGGGCTGTCGGCGGCCAGACGGTCGAGGGCGGGGAAGAGGGGGACGAAACCGGATGGATGACGCCGAACGGCAAGTGCTGGCGCACTTCTGCCTCGATCTGCCGTATCTGCGTGCCGAGGTCGCGCGGCTCGACGAGACGAAGCACGGGCAGCTGACCCGGATAGAGCGGGCCGCGGCCGAAGGCAGGCCGATTTCCGGCTTGCTCAACCGATATTTCGGCATCGACCCGGCCACCGGGAACCGGTCTCTGCACGGCGGGCTGCCCGGTGGCGGCACCGGCCGGGCACACGAGGAACTGTTCGGATGCCCGCACGGTCATTGTTCGCGCGAGGAACGGCCGGTACCCGCCGGGCCGGTGCCCCGATGTCAGGTCACCGATTCGGCGATGAAGCGTCTTCGATGAACGACTTCTTCAAGGAACTCGCGAAAACACTCGCGCAACGGTGGGTCGGCCTGCTGCTCGTACCCGGTGCGCTGTTCGTCGTCGGCGCACTCGTCGGCGGCCGGCTGGGGCACGCACACGCGTTGGATCTGTCGATGGCGTCGCAGGCACTCACCGCGGCGACGACGTCCATCGCCGGCCGGACGGGCACCGTGCAGGCGGTCGTGCTCGTCGCGGTACTGCTCGCGTCGGCGGGTGTCGGTCTGGTGGTCCAGGCGATGACGGGTGTCACCCGGACGCTGTGGCTTGGCAGGTGGCCGGGAGCGTTCCTGACGGCTCGACGGATCCGAAAGTGGGAGAAACGCTTACGCCGCCGCCAGGAACTGGAGGCCGCTCAGCCGGCGGATACCCGAAGCGCCTCGGCGCAGCACAAGATCGATCGTGCCGCGGCGCGGACGAACGCGGTCGCGATGGCGCGACCAGGCAGGTCGACCTGGATGGGTGACCGGATCCATGCCGTGGAAGGGATCGCCGCCGCGCGGTACGGCCTGGATCTGCCTTTCGCGTGGCCGCGGTTCTGGCTCACCATTCCGGACACCGCACGAGCCGAGATCACCGCCGCGAACGGGGCGTTCGCGGCCGCGGTCACCGTCGCCAGCTGGGCCTGGCCCGCGCTGCTGCTCGGCGTGCTGTGGTGGCCCGCGATCGTGGTGGCGTTGATCGTCGGCACGACGGGTTGGGTGCGCGGCCGGGCCGCGATCACCGACTTGACGTCACTCGCCGAGTCGACGCTCGACCTGTACGGCTGCGAGCTGGCGGCCGCGGTCGGAGTCGAGACCCAGCGATCGACCGGGCCGATGGAGGTCGACGAGGGCGCGCGGGTGACCGCGATCTTCCGCAAGGGCCGCTGACGTGTCTGGACACCGCTCAAGCACGTGTGGCGTCCACCTCGGGTACCGGCCGGAGTGCGAGGGCTGGGGCATGATCGGCTCATGCGTGTCTTGTCGGAGAGTCAGCTCGGTGCCGTCCTGGCGGGCGTTCCCGCGTCGCAGCCCCGGGTGGTGGTGAGCGGGAACTTCGCCACGCCGATGCGGGCGCTGAAGGTGCTGGACACGGCACTGGCGGAGTATCGGTTGTTCGCGTTGAACGCGCAGGCCGGGATGCCGGACCGCGAGGGCGTGTTGCTGGAGACGCCGTTCGTGGGTGCGGGGATGCGCGGCCGCGCCGGGCTGCGGTACTTCCCGTCCCGGCTGTCGCTGGTGCCGCAGCTGCTCAAGCACGCGCTGCCGCCGGACGTCGTCCTGCTGCACACCTCGGTTCCGGTGGACGGCGTGGTGTCGCTGGGCACGGAGGTGAATATCCTGCCCGCGGCCGTCGAGGCGGTGCGGGCCCGGGGCGGCCTGGTGATCGCGCAGCTCAACCCCAACATGCCGTTCACCTACGGCGACGGCGTCCTGCCGCTCGGGGAGATCGATTACGCGCTGGAGGCGGAGGAGCCGCTCCTGTCGCCGGTGCCGCGGCCGGTGGGGGACACGGCGCGGACCATCGGTGAGCGGGTGGCCGGACTGGTCGCGGACGGCGCGACCCTGCAACTGGGCATCGGCGGGATCCCGGACGCCACCCTGGCCGCGGTGACCGGACGGCGCGGACTCGCGATCTGGTCGGAGATGTTCAGCGACGGCGTGCTCGCGCTCGACCGCGCAGGGGCGCTCGATCCGGCGGAACCGGTGACGGCGTCGTTCGTGTTCGGCAGTGCCGAGCTGTACCGGTGGCTCGACCGCAATCCGCGGATCCGGCTGCTGCGCACGGAAAAGACGAACGATCCCGCCGTGATCGCTCGGCAGCGCGGTCTGGTCTCGGTGAACAGTGCCCTCGAGGTGGACCTGTTCGCGCAGGCCAACGCGAGCCGGGTGCGAGGGGCGATCTACTCGGGATTCGGCGGGCAGACCGACTTCGTGGTCGGGGCGTTGCATTCACCCGGCGGCCGGGCGATCATCGCGCTGCCGTCCTGGCATCCGAAGGCCGACGTCTCGACGGTCGTGCCCCGGCTGGCCGGACCGGTGACGTCGTTCCAGCACAGTTTCCTGGTCAGCGAACACGGCGTCGCGACCATCTGGGGCAACGACGCGAGTGAACAGGCGCAGCAGATCATCGACCACGTCGCGCATCCGGCTGCCCGGGAAGAACTCGTGACGCGGGGCAGGGAGCTGGGGTTCACGTTGTCGCGCGGCGAGTAGCGTCAGGGGAGGACTTTTCCGAGTCTGTCCAATCCTTCGCTGATCCCGTCTTCGACGCGCCGGTACGTGTCGGCGCCGGTGACCAGACTGTCCGCGATGCCGCCGATCGTTTCCGCGCCCGCGGTCAGCCGATCGCCGGCCGCGGTGGTGTACTTGGTCAGCGCGTCGCTGAAGGTGGCGGCCGCGGGAACGTCGCCGAGCAGGTGCGACACCAGTTGCAGCCGTGACATCGTGCCTGCCGCGGCGCTCACCGTCGAGGTCGCCCCGTCCAAGACTCCTGCGGCGCAGACCAGTGAGTCGGGATCGGTTTCGTACCCGGCGTCCCCGGGGGAGAGCGCGCCGTCCGGGTCCAGGCCCAGTTCATCCAGCGAGATCCTGGTCAGCTCCGGCTCGTCCCACTTTTCGCCCGGGTTCTTCTGGTAGCCGTAGGCGCCGGATTCGTGCGCCAGCACGATTTCCCCGTCGATCTCGACGGCTTCCTCGACGCCGTGCGAGTCGTAGCCGTCTTCGTTGCCCGGCTCGCCGCCCTTCAGTTCGATTTCTTCGCGATCGTTGAAGTCGAACAGTTCCGGCGTCCGGTCCTGTCGGTAGAACTTGCCGCTGTGTCCATCGGAGGAGGAGAAGATGAACTCGTCGTCGCGCACCACGACACCCTGGACGTTGTTCGGTGTCTCGATCGGCTCCCCGGCTTTGTCCGGCTCGGGTGAGCCGTTCTTGCCGACGGGGACTTCGTAAAGCCGGTTGTTGGTGTAGTCACCCACGAAGAGCTTTCCCTGTGCGTAGGTGACATAGCTGTGGGCAGGTGTCGGAACCACGTCGACGGCGTCGATCGGCACGCCGCTGTCCTGTGCGGCATCGAGTTCGGCTTTGTCGTAGACGTACACGTAGCCGTTGGACGACACCCAGACGTGTTCGCCGTCCGTCGCGACGCCACCGGTGTGCGTGGGCGCGCCTACCTCGCCGTTGCCGTTGAGATAGACGTTCCCCACTTCTTTGCCGGTGTCGTAGTCGACGTAGGTCAGCCGGCTCGGCGTCAGCCCCGGACCGATCGGGTTGTCGCCCTTCCCGTCCCCGTCGCCGTCGTGATACGAGCCCACGAGCAGGTTTTCGCCGTCATAGGCCAGGCCCTGGGATGTCCACGGCTGTCCCGGATCGACGCCGCTGATGTGGGCGTTGCCGTCGTCGTCCCAGCCGCCGTCTGTCGTGGCTGCCAGCGCGTTCAGCTTGCTTTCGTAGGCGTGCTGGGCGACGGTCAGCGCCCGGACGGTCCGCATGGCGATTTCCGGCGCTTCGGCGAGATCGCTCAGGCCTAGCTTGCGCCACGGCCCGATGGCTGTCTCGGCTGACGTTCGCAGCGCGGAGTATGCCTTCGCCGCGTCTTTGACGGCTGACTCCGCAGTGTGGAGCTGTTCATACACCTCCCCGACGGCCCGCGAGGACTCTTTCGCCTTGCCGACGAACTCCGCCGCCGCCGTGCCGCGCCATGACCGCGCCGCCCGGAGAGCGCCGTCGGAGATCCTGTCCGCGACGGTCTGCAACGACGCCTTGGCGTCGGCGATGGTGGCGCCGACCTCGGCGATGCCCGCCGCGTCGCCCGAGGTGAGCTTGGCGTAGAGCGGTTCGGGATCAAGGAACGGCATGGCTCCTCCTCGAGCGAGTTCGCGTTCTGACGTCGGCAGGCGAACAACGGTTCCGGCGCTCACCTCACGTCATTTGGCCACGCGGACGGGTCCCTTGGCATGGGAGGCGTAGTGGGCGGTGACGACCGCGCCCGACATGGCCAGGATCAGGCCCGCGACCGTGAAGGTGGTGTAACCGTCACGTACGCGGTCGTCGAGGAAGACCAGGCCGATGACCGAGGACAACGCCGTGTTCGTGGTGAACATGATCGCGTTGACCGCCGTCGCACCGCTCTTTTGCAGGGCGAGGGCGAACGCGACCGCCGCGGCGAGGCCGTTGAGGATCATCGCCCACACGGCCGGTTCCACCAGCATCGCCCAGCCCGAGGACGGGAGCTCCAGGGTGCGCGCCGAGACGCCGACCATGCTGAAGCCGACTCCCGTCGCGAAGCCGAGCACCTGCGCGGCCCAGGGGCGGTCGAATCGCCTGAAGTACCAAGCGATCGCCCCGACGACCAACGCCATCGCGGGCAGGACCCAGCGCCACGCCGCCGGGAGCACCTTGGCCGGACCCGGCTGCGCCGACAAGCCCAGCAAGACCAGGCCGACCGCCCCGACTCCCAGCGCGGCCCAGCCCTGTGCCGCCAGCCGGGTGCCCATGAACGCGGAGATCATGGCCGTCACGCCGACACTGAACGCCAGCACCGACTGGACGAGGAACAGCGGCAGCCGATGCAACGCGGCCGCCGCGCAGGCGAAGCCGATCAGGTCGACGCCGATGCCCAGGAAGTAGATCCACTGGCGTCGCAGGTTCACCAGGTCCAGCGCGCTGCCGCCGTAAGCACCCGCGCGACGGACGCCGATCGACTCCAGCACCGAGCCGCCACCCGAGGCCAGCGCCGCCAGCAGCGCGAGGACATATCCGACGATCATCCCCGCAGTTTGTCAGCCACGCTCACCCCTCGATCATCGGACCACGATCGGGCGAAGCCATGGGCCGGCCCGCTCGGTATCGCGTCACTGGACCGGACGGGCCTTTACCGTGCCCGGCATGGTGGAGAACGAGCGTGCGCGGGCACGGCGTGAGCTTGCCTTCGCTCTCGACCTGGCGATGCAGATGTTTCGTCAGGGCATCGAGACCGAGGTCATCGTGCGCACCGTTCGACGGCTGGCACGAGCGGGCGGCATCGACGATCTGCGGATCTCGGTCGGCGTCCGGGCCATCCATCTTCAGTACTGCCCGAACGGACACGACGAGCCGGTGGTGCTGATGGGCAGCGTCGAGGCGAACGACACGCGTGACATCGGGCGGATCGGGGACCTGGAAGCGCTGGCGGTCCGTGCGGGCACCGGTGAGATTTCGCTCGCCGAGGCCGAACGCGCGGTCGGCAAGCTCGCCACGGCGGGCCCGACCTGGCCGTGGTATGTGAGCTTGCCCGGTGGTTGCCTGCTCGCGGCGATGATCTGCCTTCAGGCCAACGGCACCCCGCTCGCCGCGGCGATGTCGGCCGCGTTGTTCGTCCTCGCCAACCGGATCGGGTGGGCGCTGAGCACGGTCGGCATCGCGGAGTTCTTTCAGGTCGCGGCCAAAGCGAGCACCGTCCTCGTGGCCGCGATCTCGGTGCTGTCGCTCGGCTGGCTCGACGGGCACGAAGCCGCGAGCCTCTCGGCGGCCAACCTCGTGCTCCTGCTGCCGATCCTGTCGCTGGTGTCACTGGTGGAAGACGCCGTCGGCGACTTCCACTTGATGGCGGCCGCGCGCATCGTCACCGTCCTGCTCCTCACCGCGGCGATCGTCACCGGGGTCATGGTCGTGGTGTCGGTGGCCAACGATCTCGACATCCTCGGGGAGGCAGGCCGGGTCCAGCTCGCCGCGCTCCCTCTCGCTCTCGTGCCGGTGACGGCCCTGATCGGTTCGCTGGGCAACGCGATCCTGATGGGCACCCCCGCACGGTGGTGGCCGCTCGCCTGTGGCGCCGGTGTCGTCACGTCCCTGGTGAACTGGACGGGACACTCGATCCTCGGCTTGGCCGCCCCGCTGTCGATTCTTCTCGCGACCACGGTGCTCGGCGTCCTCGCCGGTACCGCGGCGCGGACACTGAGAGTGCCGACCGCCGTCATCACCATCCCCGGGCTGACCGGCGCCGTACTACCGGGACCCGCGATGTATTTGAGCCTGTCACAGGTTTTCGCTCAACTCCCCGGCTCCTGGAACGCCGTGGCCGAAGCGGTCGTCTCCACCGCCGCGATCGGTGTCGGCGTCGTGCTCGGCCTACAGGTCGCGGCGCTACGCCACACCGCGAACCACCGTGCCTCAGAGTTGAACTAGCGCCCCCACGTGTCGTCGTGCCGGAGCTGATGTCCGCAATGGGCTATTCGAGACGGTCACCGTCCCCAATTGCCCATTAGGGCAGCGGTAAACGGACCTCATTGCCTTGGGAGACAGCTGTTGGCTACTTTAGTGTTCGTCGCACATAAGTCGAAACGGCTGCTGTGCTCCATTCCCGGGGGAGGGAATCCGGTGGTGTCTGCCGTGGCGGACCATTCGTCGATCTCGCCGAGGCGAGCACGATTCGTGCGTAACTGCTAGTCGCGTTCGGCGAGTTCATCGACGGCTACGACCTGCTCGTCATCGGCGCGGCCGTGCTGTTCCTCAAGCCGTCGTTTCACCTCACCACGTTCCAGGTGGGGCTCGTGACCGCGGCCGCGTTCGTGGGCACAGCGCTGGGCCTGGTGGTGTTCGGCGATCTGACCGACAGGTTCGGCCGCCGGGCGATCTTCATGATCAACCTGGTGTTCTTCGTGGTGGCGTCCCTTGCCGCCGCGTTCGTTCAGGACGTGTGGCAACTGGTCGCGGCCAGGTTCGTGCTCGGTGTCGCGGTGGGCATGGACATCCCGACCTCGCACGCGTTCCTCACCGAGATCGCGCCCAAGTCCCGTCGAGGCCGGGTCGCGGGCAGCCTGCCCAACCTGATGTGGCTCAGTGGCGCCGTCACTTCGGTGTTGTTCGCGTTGGCGCTCCAGCCGTTGTTCGGCAACGAGACCTGGCGGTGGCTGTTCGGCCTGGCGGCGGTTCCCGCGGCCGCGGTGTTGGTGGCGAGGCAGTTCTTGCCGGAGTCGCCACGTTGGCTGCGTGCGCGTGGCCGCGTGGAAGAGGCGAAGCAGGTTTACGACTCGCTCGGGCTGGAACCGCCGAAGCACGAGGTCCTCGAGAAACGGAGCTACCGGACGTTGGTGTCCGGCGGGGCGTGGCGGCGCATGGTGACGGTCACGGCGTTCTTCGCCATCCAGGCATTCGGTGGCGCGGTGGCGACCGTGGCGGGACCGTTGATCATCAGCAGTACCGGCATCGGCGTGTCCAACACCCTGCACTTCTCCTTGCTGGGTTTCGTCGTGGGGTTGATCGCGGTGGGCCTCGGCACGCTGGTCATCGACCGGATCAACCGCCGTTGGCTGGGTGTGTGGACGTGTCTCGGGGTGTTCGTCGCCGGCTTGGGCATCGCGTTCACCGGCGAGCGGGCCGGTGTCGGCCTGGTGATCTTCTGGATCCTGTACGCCATGCTGACCTGGTTCGGCCCGGGAGTGTTGTCCTGGGTTTGGAGCACCGAGGCGTTCCCCACCGCGCTGCGAGGCCTCGGCTCCGGTATCGCTCAGTGCGTGACCCGGCTCGCGATCGCGCTCAACGTGTTCCTGGCGCCGATGCTGCTGCAAAGCCACGGCATAGCGGTTGTAGCGTGGTACGCCTGCGCGTTCCTGGTCAGCGCGTTGATCGTGCTGGCGTCGCCGTGGCTGGCCACCACCGGTGTCGAGCTCGAGGAAGTCAACGGCGTCGAGTCCGGGGAGTCAGCGCGAGAGTGAACCAGCCACGCCTCAGCGGAACCCGGCCGCGCCAGGCCCGGCAGGCCAACACGGCCGCCGTGCTCCAGTTGCTCGTCCAGCGCGGTCCGCTGGCCCGCAGCGACATCGCGAAGGAGCTGTCCCTCAACCACGGCAGCGTCAGCAGGATCATCGAGCCGTTGCTTTCCCTCGGAATCGTGCGGGAACTCGTCGAGCGGTCCACCGGATTCGGCAGGCCAAGGGTGCCGGTGGAGCTGGACCCGTCCAGCCGGTACGCGGTCGGCGTACACCTCGGCCTCGAACGGACCACCGTCGGTCTGACCGACCTGGCCGGTCATTGTGTGCGGACATATACCGAAGACCGCGATCCGGCGGACAGCGCGGCCACGGTGCGACGAGCCGCCGAACTGGCCGCCGAGATGACGGGCCACGCTCCCGGCCCGGTGCTGGGCATCGGCTTGGCCGTCGGCGGCGAGGTGGACCGCACGGCGGGCCGGGTCGCCCGTAACGACGTCCTGGGGTGGGTCGACGTCCAGGTCGCCGAACGGTTGCGCGAGCGGACCGGGCTCGAGGTCGTGGTGGACGCCAACGTGTGTGCGTTGCTGGGCGCCGAACTCACCTTCGGGGCAGGGCTGGGTCAGCACAGCGTGCTGTACCTGTTCGTCGGCAACGTCGCGGAGATGGGGTTCCTCGGCCGACCGGCGACAGGGCCGGACAGTGTCATCCAGGGCGACTTCGGTCGCATCCTCGTCCCCGCCCTCACCGGCGGCGGCCACGCGCGCTTCAGTGAGGTCGGGACCGACGTGGCGCTGCTGGCCGCGGCCCGATCCGCCGGGCTCGTGGTGACCTCGCTGGCCGAACTGATCCGCCTGGCGGACACGGATCCGGTCGCGATCGGGATCCTCGAGGCACGCAGCGCCCAGGTGGCTCAGGTGGCCGACACGGTGTACGACCTGATGCGGCCGCGCATGATCATCCTCGGAGGCAGCGGCGCGCCGTCAGGCCAATGGCTCGAAGCGGTGCGCGACAGAGTCGAGACGACCCCGCCGCGGTCGCTGGTTCTCCCACGTTCCGGCGACAACCCACTCGTCACCGCGGCGGCGGGACTCGTCGTGCGTGCCTTCTTCACCACCGGAACCGCGGCGGAAGGGGCGTGGTCATGAGTGGCGTGGTGGTACTCGGTGGCGCGGGTGGTATCGGCGCGGCCGTCGTACGTGCGCTGCTCGCGGAGGGGCGACAGGTCGCGGTGGTGGACATCGCGCCACCGCCACCGGAACAAGCCGGCCTGCGGTGGATCCGTGGCGACGCGACCGACCCTGCCGAGATCGGCGCCGCTTTCGACGCACTCGGCAGCGTGACCGGGCTGGTGCATTGCCTGCTGAGTGAGCATCGCGCTCCCCTTGCCGAGCAGACGACGGATGCGCTCCGCAGGGTGCTGGACATCGGCGCGGTGTCCGCGTTGGAACCGTTGCAGCAGCTGGCCGATCGTGCCGCGGGACGACCGTGCGCCGCGGTGCTGGTCAGTTCGATCCACGCGGGCCTTGCCTGGGGCGGGCAGGCGCCGTACGCGATGGCCAAGGCCGCGCTGGAGGCGCTGGGTCGCGCGGCCGCCGTGGAACTCGGACCGCGCGGGCTCCGATGCAACATCGTCCGGCCCGGATTCGTCATGGTGCCACGTAACGCGCATCGCTGGCAGGACGCGGCCACCCGCGACGCGCTGACCAAACTGCAGCCACTCGGCGAACTCGCTCAGCCGGACGACATCGCGCGTGTGGTCACCTTCCTGCTCGGTGATCAGGCCCGCTTCGTCTCCGGTGAGACCGTCACCGTGGACGGCGCGATGACCGCCGTCCTGCCCGAGCCTCAGCCACCGATCCGCGACGAGAGGTGATGGCTCTGCTGTCACCCGCCCGCGCGCAGAATCTGCGAGGTCGGTTCGTCACGTGGATCATGGGGACGTTCCCGCCGCCGCAGCATCGAAGGGGTCATGATGGCCAAGCCCAACGTCGCCGAGCAGTTCGTCCAGGTCTTGGTGCAGGCCGGGGTGGAACGGATCTACGGCGTGGTCGGCGACAGCCTGAACCCGATCGTCGACGCCATCCGCCGTACCCCGGGTATCGACTGGGTGCACGTGCGCAACGAGGAGGCGGGTGCGTTCGCCGCGGCCGCCGAGGCACAGCTGACCGGACGGCTCGCGGTGTGCGCGGGCAGCTGCGGACCCGGCAACACCCACCTGGTGCAAGGTCTTTACGACGCGCACCGCACGGGCGCCCCGGTACTCGCGCTCGCCTCGCACATCCCGTCTGGCCAGATCGGTACCGGGTTCTTCCAGGAGACCCACCCGGAACGGCTGTTCGTCGATTGCAGTGGCTACTGCGAGCAGATCAGCAGGCCGACCCAAATGCCCAGGGTGCTGCGGATCGCCATGCAGCACGCGCTGGCCAGCGGCGAGGTTTCGGTGCTGGTGCTGCCGGGCGACGTCGCGCAGCTCGAGGCCGAGTCGCCAACCGGGAGCGGGGCACCCGTCACCGAGCACGGGACGGTCGTGCCGCCCGAGCCTCAGGTGGCACGGCTCGCCGAGGTGATCAACGAAGCCGAAACCGTCACCCTGTTCGCCGGTGCCGGGGTGCGCGGCGCACACGCCGAGGTGATGGAACTCGCCGGGGCCGTCCAGGCGCCGGTCGGTCACAGCCTGCGCGGCAAGGAGTGGATCCAGTACGACAATCCCTACGACGTCGGCATGAGCGGCCTGCTCGGCTACGGCGCCTGCTACCGGGCCATGCACGACGCGGATCTGCTGGTACTGCTGGGCACCGATTTCCCTTATGACTCCTTTCTTCCCCAGGCCAGGACCGTGCAGATCGACCACGACGCGACCCGGCTGGGCAGGCGCACTCCGCTGGAACTGGCCGTGCACGGCGATGTTCGGGAGACCCTGCGGGCCGTGTTGCCGCTCCTGCGGCGCAAGACCGACCGGGCGTTCCTGGACCGCATGCTGCGTGACCACTGCAAATCGCTGGAACACGTCGTCGACGCCTACACCCGCGACGTGGAAAAGCACGTCCCCATCCACCCGGAGTTCGCCGCGGACCTCTTGGACGAACTCGCGGCGGACGACGCGATCTTCACCGTGGACACCGGCATGTGCAATGTGTGGGCCGCCCGTTATCTCACCCCCAACGGCCGTCGCCGGGTCATCGGGTCGTTTCTGCACGGCACCATGGCGAACGCGTTGCCCCACGCCATCGGCGCGCAGTTCGCCTACCCGGGGCGACAGGTGGTGTCGATGTCCGGTGACGGGGGACTGGGCATGCTGCTCGGTGAACTGCTCACCGTCGTTTTGCACGACCTCCCGGTCAAGATCGTCACGTTCAACAACTCGTCGCTGGGCATGGTCAAGCTGGAGATGCTGGTCGAGGGCCTGCCCGACTATCAGACCGACCATCGCCCGGTCGACTTCGCCGCGATCGCGCGCGGTGCAGGCCTGCACGCCGAGCGGGTGACCGATCCGACCCGGCTGCGTTCGGCCCTCGAGGACGCGCTGAGCCACGACGGTCCCGCGCTGGTGGACGTCGTGACCGACCCCAACGCGCTGTCCGTCCCGCCGCGCATCACCGCCGGCCAGCTCGGCGGATTCGCGCTGGCCGCGAGCAAAGTCGTGCTCGAAGGCGGCGTCGGCCGGATGATCGACCTCGCGCGGGCCAACCTCCGCAACATCCCCCGGCCATGAAGCATGTCCAGAAAGGACAGTAACCGGCCCGCCGGTAGGCGGACAGGTGACGGTCGAGAGGGCTACGGTTCCTCGATGACCTGGTTGACCGAAACCCGGAATTCGTACGACGCCGACGCTGCCGGTTACGCCGAGGAGACTCGCGATCTGCTCGACAGGAAGCTCCACGTTCGTGCGGGGGTCGTGCTGTTCGCCGACCTGGTTCGCGCGATCGGCGGCGGACCCGTCGCCGATGTGGGTTGCGGGCCGGGGCACACCACCGCGTTGCTGCGGGAGCTGGGCGCGGACGCGTTCGGCATCGACCTGTCACCCGCGATGATCGAGACCGCGCGCAGCGAGCACTCCGGCGCGCGGTTCGAGGTCGGGTCCATGACCGACCTGAAACTCGCCGACGCCTCCCTCGCCGGAGTGCTCGCGTGGTGGTCGCTGATCCACATCCCGGACGAGGCGGTGCCGGGCGTGATCGAGCAGTTCCACCGGGTTTTGCGGCCGGACGGGGTGCTGGCCGTGGGATTCCATGTCGGTGACGAGCCGGAAACCAAGGCGAGCGGGGAGCGGACTACGCCTGCGCGTGGGTACCGGCGCCAACCGTCCCGCGTGGCCGGCTGGCTCCGCGAGGCGGGCTTCACCCTGGAGGCGCAGCACCTGCTGAATCCGGATGAGCCGAAACCGGGCGCGATCCTGTTCGCCCGCCGGCTCCCGGGACCGCCATGCGAAGAGGGTTGACCTTCGCCGCGGTCAGCAGCCCTTGAAGTGCTCGTCGGCCGACCAGCCGGTGTTCGCCCAGGTTTCCGCGGCCGGGGGAGTGAAGCCCGGGAGCACTTCGGTCAGACCGGTGAGCAGCCAGCCGGTGAAGCGGGCGGCTCCTTGCGGGCAGGTATGGATGCCGTCGGCGCTGCGGTCCGCCTTGCCGTCCTTTGTCTGCTGGTAGGCGCTGCCCCACACTTCGACGGCGTCGAGTACGACGGCCTTGCCGCCGGAGCCGGCCGCCACCGTGCGGGCGACGTCCGGGGTGCGCTCCAGTTCTGCCATGTGCGGCTGGTAGAAGTCGTCCGGTTTCAGTGGGGGCATGGTGACGAAGACCAGTTTCGCGCCGGCGCCCGACGTGGTGCTCAGCAGTTTCTCGTAGGCGGTCTGCTGCTCTTCCCGGGTTCCCCAGTCATAGGTGGCTATCTGGTAGACGACAACGGTCGGCTTGGCGGAGGTGATCTGTTCTGGCAGCTTCTTCCAGTTTTCGTCGGAGAAGGGGCCGACGACGTTCCCGCCGCCCTCAGCGGCTATGGAGGTGAAACCGGCTCCGCCTGCCTTGAACGCGGCGGCCAGCGGCAAGGCCTCACCGACGGCGATGGAGTCGCCGAGGAAGAGCACCTTGGCCTGCGCGGTACTGACCGCGGGAGTCGGACCGGGGGCGGGCTGGGTCGAGCAGGCCGAGGCCGCCAGGGCCAACCCGGCCAGCCCGAGCATGATTTTCCGTTTCTTGGTCACGTGTTCGACCGTGCCGTCGCCGCGTCCCAGCCGTTCCGCCATTGTGTCGCGGTTGTGTCGCAGAAGATCGTCCGACCGGTGTGGCGGCCCGGAGCTGTCCATAATGGACACGTGGTGGCAATATTGCTCATCGAAGACGATCCGCTGGTCCGGCGCGGTCTTCAGCTGGCGTTGTCCAGGCACGGACACGATGTGCGGACCGCCGATACCGGCGAGGACGGGCTGGAGAAGTTCCGTGTGTCCGCACCGGATCTGGTGGTGCTCGACCTGATGTTGCCCGGGATCGACGGATTCGAGGTGTGCCGCTGGATCCGGGCGGCCGGCGAGGTGCCGGTGATCATGCTGACCGCGCGCGGTGACGACTTCGATGTCGTGGGCGGTCTGGAGGCCGGCGCGGACGACTACGTGATCAAACCGGTGCAGCCCACCGTGCTGGACGCGCGGATCCGGGCGGTACTCCGCCGTGGAGCCGCTCCCACTGAAGGCGTGCGTGTGCACCGCGACCTGCGGATCGACACCACCGCGCTCTCGGTGTCCGTGCGTGGCGAGGCTGTCTCGCTGACACCGACGGAAATGCGCCTGCTGTTGACCTTGTCCCGGGCGCCTGGCCGGGTGTTCAGCCGTAGCCAGTTGCTGGAAGAGGTGTGGGAGCACGACTATCTCGGTGATTCCAGGCTGGTCGACAACTGTGTGCAGCGACTGCGGGCGAAGGTCGAGGACGACCAGGCGAGTCCGGTGTACGTGCAGACCGTCCGGGGGTTCGGCTACCGGTTCGGGCCGGTATGAGTGCCGGACGGCTGCTGCCGCGTGGGCTTCGCGCCCGCCTGCTGGTCGCCTTTGTACTGGTAGCCGTGATCGCGGCCGCCGCGGCGGCCTGGTCCAGCGCCCGGTCGGCGAGCGCCGCGCTGGTGGCCACCACAGAGCAGCGGCTCGCCGGGACCCTCACCGGCCAGATCGCCGCGTTCGCGCCTCAGCTCACCTATCCGCCGACTCAGGACACGCTCGACCGGCTGCGCGCGGCCCTTGGCACGAACACGCTGGTCACCTACGAGAACCTGCGGTCCGAACACGGGACCGACCTCGGCACGGACTCACTGCGCGCGGCGGTGCGCGGCGAGAAACGGCTGGTCACGCAACGGCTCATCGCGGGTGAGACCCCATGGCTGCTGATCGGCACGCCGATCATGCTCACCGCGCCGGACGGCACCCGGAGCCCGTCCGGTATCGAGGTGTACTCGGCGCATGATCTCACCGGAGTCGAGGAACAGATCGACCGTCTCACTCGCTCCGCGGCGGTCACCGCCGCGGTGGCGTTGCCGCTGGCGGTGCTGGTGGCGCTGCTCGCGGCAGGCAGTGTCCTGCGGCCGGTGCGGAAGCTCCGTGACACCGCGCGCCGGCTCGCAGCGGGTGATCTCGATGCGCGCACACCACCGCGGGGGGCCGACGAACTGGCCGAGTTGTCCGTCACCGTCAACGAGATGGCCGAGTCGCTGCAGACGTCGATGGCGGCGATGCAGCGTATGCAGGCCGACGCCAAACGGTTCGCGGCGGACGTCTCCCACGAACTGCGCACCCCGCTGAGCACACTGACCGCGGTGGTGGAGGTGCTGGCGGCGACGGCGGACACGATGGAGGCGGACGCCCGGGAATCCGCACAGCTCGCGATCACCGAGACTCACCGGCTGGTCCGGCTGGTCGAGGATCTGATGGAAGTGTCCCGGTTCGACGCCGGCACCGCTCAGATGCGATGGGAGGAAACAGATGTCGCCGCCGCCGTGCGGGACTGTCTCCGTTCCCGGGGCTGGCTGGAGCAGGTCGAGCTGCTGGTGCCGGAGGAGATCTCGCTGCCGCTGGACCGTCGCCGACTTGACGTCATCGTGGCCAATCTGGTCGGCAACGCACTGAGGTATGGTGCGCCACCGGTGCGCGTGCGGGTCTCGGTTCTGCCGGACCAGGTCCGCATCGAGGTGACCGATCACGGCCCCGGCCTGCCGGAGCACGTACTGCCGAAGGTGTTCGACCGCTTCTACAAGGCGGACACCGCGCGCACACGAACTCCGGGGAGCGGGCTCGGATTGGCGATCGCACGCGAAAACGCGCGCCTGCACGGCGGCGATCTCACCGCGGACGACACCATCGACGGCGGTGCGCGGTTCGAGCTGCGGCTGCCACGGAACCTGGAGGACCGGTGAAGCGAATCGGGCTTGCCGCGCTGGCCCTGCTGCTGGCGAGCTGCGGAGTCGAACCTTCCGGACCCGCCGCCGAAGGTGACGCCCCGACCGGTGTCGCACCCGGGGTCACGCTGTACTTCGTCGATGCGCACGATCAGCTTCGGCCACAGCTGAGGGAGACCGGGCGACTCGGCACGATCGCCGAAGCGATCTCGCTGCTGCTCACCGGTCCCGGTAGCTCGGATCAGCGCACGGAGATCGCGGCGACGCCGGTCACCCGGGTGTTGGTGAGCACCGAACCCGGCCTCATCCGGCTGCTGGTGCCGCTGACCGACCGCGATGTCACGCCGCTGGGTATCGACCAAGTCGTGTGCACGGCGCTGGGCGTCCACGTGCAGAGCGGCGGATCGAGGGACACCAAGGTACAGATCAGTTTCACCCAGCCCACGCCGGAATCGGAGCTTCAGCGGACCTGCCCGCTGAACACGTGATCAGCCGAGCCTGGTGATGTCGATGCCGGGTGGTGCCGGAGCGGGAAGGGCCAGCCACAGCAGGGCGAGGACGACCATGACCGCCGCGAACGCGAGCACCCCGCTCCGGCCCCGCGCCCACTTCGCGCGAAACCGGATGGGGTCTTCGACCGAATACTTCGACAATGCGGCCAAAGCGATCGACAGGGCGCACACCAGTACGGTCCGAGGCCACCCGCCCAGCCCGGTCCACTGCTCGGAAAGCAGCACGAAAACGGGCCAGTGCCACAGATAGAGGCTGTAGGAGATCAGCCCCATCCAGCGGATCGGCCGCCAGGCAAGGATCTTGGCGAGCGCCGTTCCCGGCGCCCGGACACACAACGCGATCAGCACCGCCGCGGCCAGCGAGTGCGCGAAGAGCCCGCCGGTGAACAGCCACGGCGAGCCCACACCCTCGGCGAACCACCACAGCACACCGATGCCGACGGCCAAGGACGCCAGCAGCCTTCCCGCTGTCCGGGTGGTCAACCGAGCCAGCACGTCACGCACCGGCCTGGTGGCGACCATCGCGCCCAGCAGCAAAGAGAACGCTCGCGTGTCGGTGCCGGTGTAGACCCGGGTCGGGTCGGCCGGCGTCAGCAGCGTGATCATCAGGATCAGAGAGACCACCGAGACCACGAGCGCGACCACGGCGACCCGCCGCTGTCCACTCCGGGCCAAGAGCAACAGCAGCACCGGCCACACCAGATAGAACTGCTCCTCCACCGCGATGCTCCACAGATGCTCGAAGACCCGGGCCGAGCCGAAGCGGTCCCAGTACCCGGACGACTCCGCGAGCAGGTGCCAGTTGACCAGGTTCAGTTGCACCCAGGGACCGTCCGCGAGCGTGGTCCGCACCACGTCCGATGGCGCCGCCAACCAGATCAGGACGGTGACCACGGCGAGCATGGCCGCCAGCGCGGGAAGCAACCGCCGGATCCGGCGGCCCCAGAAAGCGACCAGTGACACCGTTCCGGTCGCCTCGACCTCACGCAGGATCAGATCGGTGATGAGGTAGCCGGACAAGGTGAAGAACAGGTCCACCCCAAGGAAACCACCGGGCAGATGGTCGGTGTGGAACAGCAGGACGCCAAGAATCGCGATACCACGCAACCCGTCCAGTGCGGGGACGTGCGTCCCGCGTCCGGTGACCGCGCGTACCACCGGGGCCTGTTCGAAGTTCGTCATGCTCCCGAACGTGCCGCCCCGGTGTCGGCTACCAGTCCCGGAAACGTCGCAGTCTTGTCGCAGGCCGCCGATCTAGTCTGGATTCGGCCCGGCGGCCAGCAACTCCGACACCGTGACGAACCGGTAGCCGAGCCCGCGCAGCTGCTCGACCAGCGGGACCACCGCCTGCCTGGTCGTGGCCCGGCTCTGATACATCCCGTGCAACAGGACGATCGAACCCGGCCGGACTTGCTCGACGGTGTGCTCGACGATGCCGGAGGCACTGGCGGCCACGTCGGGGTAGGAGTCCGGTTCGACGTCCCACATGATCGTCTGCCGCTGATGTTCGTCGAGGTAGCGCGGCAGCGCCAGCAGCTTCTTGCCGTTGGGCGGGCGGAAGGTGATCTCACCGCGGTAGCCGGTCCGGCGGATCAGCGCGTCGGTCCGCTCGATCTCGGTAGCCACCGTTTCGGCTGACACGAAGACCATCCGCTCGTGGGAGTAGGAGTGATTGCCGAGTTCGTGGCCGGCGGCGGCGATCCGCGTGCCGAGGTCCGGGTGCCGCTCGAGTTCCCTGCCGGTCAGGTAGAAGGTGGCGGACACTCCGGCGGTGGCCAGGCCGTCGAGAAGTTCCACGGTGCCCGCCGGATCCGGCCCGTCGTCGAAGGTGAGCGCCACGACCTTGTCCGGCACGTCGACCCGGTGGGTGAGGCCGCCGTAGAACTGGAAGGTCCGTGCGTTGACCAGTAGGTCGAGGCCGTAGGCCGACGCCGCCAGCACGACCGTGGCGATGAGGCCGAACACTATGCCCTTGCGGGCACGTGGGGAAGTGGGGAAGACACGCATGCGGGCAGTCTGGCCAATCACTCGCGACGGCCGCGTCCGGGCCGGTCAATGTCCCGGGGTGTCCTCCCAGAGGCTAGGCGTCCTGCCTTCGTCGGCTCCTCCACGGACCTCCATGACCGCCCGCCGCCGGTGTTCGACCCGGCCACTATCGTGTGGCGCGGTGTCACGCTGGGTCGGCCATATGGCCGATGCACACCCGGCCGATGAGCCGATCCGGCTGTGATCATCACCCCATAGCGTGACGACTGTCAGTAATTCGTCGTCTACGGGGAGATCACGATAATGTTTCGCAAAACAGGCATACTGGCGGTCGGGTTGGCTGCGGCGGGAGCGGTGCTGGGCCCGTCAGCCGCCGCGGCGGCTGACGGGCCGACGCCCTATGTCATCGGCGGGCACGACGCCACCGAGGACTACTCGTTCATGGTGTCGTTGCAGGAGGGCGGGAAGCACTTCTGCGGCGGCTCGCTGATCAGCGAAAGCTGGGTGGTGACCGCGGCGCACTGCGTGCAGGGATCGCGGCCGGAGCAGATCAGGACCAGGATCGGGGCGCGGCAGCACAACAGCGGGGGCACCGAGGCCGGCGTCAGCCGGATCATCGTGCACCCGGACTTCGCCAGGCAAAAGCCACCGGGCGGAGACATCGCGCTGGTGCAGTTGGACAAACCGGTGACCGAGCAGCCGATCAAGATCGCCGGGGCCGCGGGCGACGCGGGAACGGCGACCCGGATCCTCGGCTGGGGTGAGCACTGCGCCGACCAGAACTGTGGTGCACCGGAGATCCTCCAGGAGTTGGACACCAAGGTCATGCCGGCGGAGGATTGCCGCAATATGGCCACGGGCAAGGAAATCTGCACCGGTTCCGAAACGCCGGACTCGATGGGCTGCTACGGCGACTCGGGCGGACCGCAGATCAAGGGCAGGCCGGGTGAGTGGGAACTGGTCGGTGCCACCAGCCGCGATGGTGACGCGGACCCGAAGTGCGCGAGCGGTCTGGGCATCTGGACCGACGTGACGGTGTACCAGAACTGGATCGCCGAGCAGCAGGCGAGCTAGTGAGCCGAAGGTCAAACGTGGCGTGATTTCGGGGCGTGCCGCGAAAGCCACTTTCGCAACCTGCAACAGTGCGGGAGTGGCTTTCGCGGCACATCCAGTGCCACGCCGCCACGGGCCAGATCGGTGTGCGGCGAATGTCCACAAGGAACTGTTTCGCGGACGCGGGCCGCCCGGTCACGGACACCGCGTGAGTCCTCGGAAAAGAGCGAAGTGCCGTTCGCTGTAGGTGGTGCGGATGTCCTTGGAACCGATTTCTGGGTAAGAAGGGCGGTCCGTCGACGATCGGTGATTTGTTAGGTCTGGCTGTCATCCGGTCAGGCCTTGGTGTTGACGCTCACCGGCCGGGAACCGGTCCCGGGGTACCGCCCTGGAGGGTGGCGGGGAGGCCGACGCGGGTGGAGCAGTTGATCACCTGGAAGTGCAGGTGATGGTCGGTGGCCGCCCCGGTGCGGCCCGACCAGCCGATGATCCGGCCCTGCGGGACCCAGGTGCCCGCGTTGTAGATGGCCCGGTTCAGGTGCGCGTAGTGCGTGCAGGTGCCGGTGGATTGCCGGATGATCACCTCGATACCGTTCTGCCAGTACGGCGACCAATCCGAGACGAGGATTTCGCCGCCCTGTGCGGCGGACACCTCTGATCGAGATGCCTGCCGCCAGCAGTGCGGCAGCCGCCACCGTGATCACCCTGTGCGGTAACGCTTTCTTGGCTCCGCTCACGGTGTCCTCGCCTTCTGATCGATCAAGGCCCCGTCGTCTGTCGTGAGGAGGCTATTGATCGTCGTCATTCGAGGTCGTGAGAAGGTCCAGCGTGGCGTTGTGCAGCGACGAGTACAGCGGATCGGAAGTGAAATCCGGCCCGGTTTCCTCGCCGAGGTAAACGTCGATGTGCCGGTCGCCGCCGAGTCCCGGCGTGAACTCGTCCATGATCCGCCAGGAGGCGGAACGCAGCCGGTCGCAGACCCCCGCGTCGATCGCCGTACCGTCCTCCGCGGTGCCGCAGCCGGTGATCCGCAGCTCCCGGCCGTCGACGAGGACGGCCGGATCCGCTGCGGCGGAGACGAACGGCTCCAGTGGGCGGCCGTGGCTGTCGCGGGGTGCGTTGTCCAGCCAGAAGCCGGTGTCGTGCGACCAGTTCAAGTAGCGGCCGGCGTGACGGCCGCTGACGATACGGCCGGTGCCTTCGTCTTCGACGGCCTGTACGAAGTCTTCGGGGTAGTTGCCGAGCCGGTCTTCACCGCGCTCACAGTCGATCACCAGGCAGCCGGTGACCGGCACCGGGTCTTCGTCGTGATGCGACTCGACAGCGGTGTAGTACACGGTCACGTACCACCCGGCGGAAGACTCCTTCGCGGAGCCGCCGCGGTCGATGGCGGAGGCGGCGACGAGAGCCAGCACGGCGGCCGCGAGGGCGAGAACGATCTTGTTCCGTTTCGGGCGACGCCGGTGCTGGCCTGCCATCACACCCGCTCCAGTCGCTGGGTCGGTTCGGTTTCGGCCAGTGGGTGCGGGACCGGCCGGGTCGGCTCGGCGGCGGCCAGGACCGTCGCGGGAATCGGCTGGGTGACACTGGGATCGATCACCGCCGGTGGGGTGGTTGGCCACGGTCGCGGGAGTGGTGCGGGCTGCGAGACCGAGGCGGGTGCCATCGGAACCGGCATCGGCGGCACGGGCTCGCCGTCCTCGGACAGCCGTTCGGTCTTGGCCCAGCCGTTGCGCCCGGACATCAGCCGGAACAGCGCGCGCCACGTCGCGATGATGCCCAGTGCCAGGAACCACGGGTAGAGCAGTCCGGCGAACAGGCACCGCAGGATGTTCTCGTCGCGGAGCCGGACCCAGTAGACCAGTCCCCAGAGCAGACTCGGCAGCATGGCCAGCCCGACCAGCATCCCGATCGACGTCGGCAGTGTGTCCACTGTGGCCACCAGCCCGCCCAGCGTGCTCCCGGTGGCCAGCGCCACCGCGGACGCCGCGACCAGCCCGACCAGCAGCAGCGACATGGGCACGGTCAGCCAGGGCGAGAGCAGGTAGATCAGGAAGTCGGCGAGACCGAAGCCGCTGACGAACCGCGACGTGGTCAGCCTGCGAAGGTGCCGGAAGCACTGCAGATTGCCCTGTGCCCACCGGGTTCGCTGGCGCAGCAACCGTTTCACGTCGGTCAGTCCCTGCTGGGTGACCCATGCGGATTTCGTGTAGCGCACGCGGATCCCGTCCAAATGCAGGCGCAGACCGAGTTCCAGGTCCTCGACCAGACAAGCCGACCACGGGCCAGGGTGGAACCGCGCGAGGACGGACAGCCGGGTGAACTGGCCGTTGCCACCCAGGCCGACGCTGCCGACCAGGTCGCGCAGGGACTGCGCGGAGTCCGCGATGGCGCCGAATTCCAGATCCTGAAGCAGCGCCAGCGTTTTGTGCCGGTTGTGGATGCGCACCCGGCACTGCACGGCACCGACCGACTTCTCCGCCATCAGTTCGGCGATCTCGTCGAGCATCCCTTCGCTGCCCCGGCCGTCACCGTCCACGATCCCGACGATCGTCTGCTCGATCGTGCCTTCCCTGCCGGCGATGTCGAGGATGTAGCGGTACGCCGTGTTCAGGCCCTCGCCCTTGCCTTGCCGGGCCATGGGCAGTTCACGGCGCAGCACATGCAGCCGCGGATCCCTGATGCCGGCGAGGATGTGCGGCGTCGCGTCGTCGGAGGCGTCGTCCACGACGACGACGCGGACCGGCGTGTACCGGGTTCCGGTCGCCAGCGCGTTGCGCACCGTGTTCGCGATGACGCGTTCTTCGTTCAGCGCAGGGATGACGATCCAGAACGGCACCGGATCCGGCGTCCGGCGCACACTGCGTGGTCGTTGCGGGGACCGCCAGGCGAACACCGCCAGTACGAGGTTCTGCAACGGCCACCAGATCAGCACGCCGACCATGATGGTGGCGATGACGGACAGGCTGGTCTCCATTTCGCTACTTCCCCCTTTCCGGCGCGGGTGCGATTCGCACGAGGATCGAACGAGCGGCGAAAAGCAACAGAATGAACGCGGCGAGTGACAGCGGCAGCCAGGCGCCGGCCCCCGCGGCGAGTCCCATGGTCGCCGTCGCGCCGACTGCCGGTCCGATCCGGATCACAGACATTTCTCCCCCAATTAAGCCAGAAGTGCTCAATTCCTTGTGTGTCAAGGATTGTGCGTGATGCGTCGGGCCCCCGGCCGATCCCGCATCGTCGACTACGACGTGAAGAGTCGTGCCCCGGTTCCCTCGATCGGGTGAGGAAAGTCGGCGGGAACCGGACAGAACAACTCTGCGTCGCATCGGTCACAGTGGCCCGCACAAATGATCATGCGAAGTGCGTGGAATCGCTGAAAATAATGTTCGAACCTTGGGGGAGTAATGGTGTGGAATCAACGGGAAGCCGAAGTGACGCGGCCGCGGGTGTGGCTGGTGATGGGGACCCGGCCGGAGGCGATCAAACTGGCGCCGGTCGCCGAAGCGATCGCCGCGGCCGGGCGGATGGAGCCCTACCTGATCGCCACCGGGCAGCATCCGACGATGGTCGACCAGGCACTGGAGACGTTCGGTGTCCGCGCGGACGTCACGCTGCCGCTGCACCGCCGTGACGGCGGCCAGCCCGAGCTGCTCGGCCAGATGCTGACCGGCCTGGACGCGCTGGCCGATCGAGAACCGCCCGCGTCGGTGGTGGTCCAGGGCGACACCACGACCACACTGGCCGGTACGCTCGCCGCGTTCTGGCGGCAGGTCCCGGTGGTGCATCTGGAGGCCGGTCTGCGCTCGTTCGATCTGGCCGCGCCGTTCCCGGAAGAGCTGAACCGGCGGTTGGTCACCCAAGCCGCCTCCTTGCATCTGCCGCCGACTTCGGCCGCGGCCGGCAACCTGCTTCGTGAGCAGGTCCCCGCCGAGCGGATCGTGGTCACCGGCAACACCTCGGTGGACGCGATCCGCTCGATCGCCGATCGCGGGGCGGTGGGCTATCGGGACGAGCGGGTCGCCGCGGCCGTGGAGGCTGCCACCCGCGGCGGGCGGCTGGTGCTGGTCACCGCGCACCGCCGCGAGTCCTGGGGTGAGCCCCTGCGGCAGGTGCTGCGCGCGGTCACCGAACTGGTCGCCCGGCACCCCGACGTGTCCGTGGTCCTGCCCGCGCATCCGAACCCGGCCGTACGCGAGCTGGTCGACGACGAGCTGGGCGGCCAGCCGCGCGTGGTGGTCACCGAGCCGCTGCGGTACGAGGAACTGGCCAGTGTGCTCGCGGCCGCCACGCTGGTCTTGTCCGACTCCGGCGGGATCCAGGAGGAGGCGCCTACTTTCGGGGTGCCCGTGCTGGTGCTGCGCGAGGTCACCGAACGGATGGAAGCGGTACACGCGGGTTGTGCGCGGTTGGTCGGCACCGATCGCGAACTGATCGTGCGGACGGCGTCGGAACTCCTCGCCGACCCGCGGGCAAGGGCGGCCATGATGGGCAACGGCAATCCGTTCGGCGACGGAAGGGCCGCGTCGCGTACCGAGCGTGCGCTGGCCAGGCTGCTCGGCCTGAGCACCGAGCCGGTGGAGGAGTTCACCGCGGTGTCGGGAGGTGTGCTGGTATGACCCGGAACCGGAAGGAACACCGGCGACGGCGAACTCCCGCCGGGCTGCGGTTCGCGGCGCTTGCCGTCGTCGTCGCGACCGGATTGGTGATGCTGGTCGTATACACGCGCCCGGCCGACGCGATACTCGCTTCGCCCGCGGCCGCCCCGGTTTCCCTCGGCGACCGGCTGGCGATGGGCAGCGAAGTCGGCAGCCCCGGCCCCGGCGGGAACCGCGCCCACCGGACACTGGTGGTCTATGACGCGGGTGAGCGGGACGCGCCCGACCCGGCCGCCAACGCGGACGAAGCCGGAATGGCCGAAGCGTACGCGATGCAGACCGCGAACCTGGTCTCGCGGGCAGGCAGCTGGACGATGCGTGCCGCGGCCGACTACCAGGCGGGCGAGATCGGCGGATACCAGGCGCTGGTCTATGTCGGTTCGATCAGCGAGGCGGCGCTGCCCGCCGCACTGCTCGCGGATGTGGCGGCCGCGAAGGTGCCGGTCGTCTGGCTTGGCGAGAACGTACATCGCCTGGTGGAGCACGACCCGGGCATCACTGCGCGATGGGGCTGGACGCCGGTGGGCCGCACGCCGACCTCGCCGACCGAAGTCCGCTACAAGAACGTGTCGCTCGAGCGCAACCCCCAGATCGGCTCGGTTCCGTTGGTGCGGCGGGAAAACCCTGCGGTCAACGAAGTGCTCGCGGACCACGGCACGGAGGGGGAGCACGCGCCGTGGGCGATGCGCTCGGGAACCTTCACCTACCTCGCCGAGGCGCCGTTCTCCTACGTCAACGAGGGGGACCGGTACCTCGCCGCCGCCGACATCCTGCTCGGCACGCTCGCTCCGAAGACCGTGGAACGGCACCGTGCGCTGGTGCGGATCGAGGACATCGGCCCGCGCACCGACCCCGGCCAGATCCGCCGGATCGCCGATCTCCTGGGCGGGCAAGGGGTTCCGTTCTCTCTCGCGGTTTATCCGTACTACGCGGACCCGCATGGTGTGGCGAACGGCGGCAGGCCGACCTTCGCGCGGCTCGTGGACAGCCCGGCCTTGGTGGACGCGCTGCACCACGCGATCCGGCGCGGCGCGACGTTGATCATGCACGGCTACAGCCACCAGTTCGAAGAGCTGGCGAACCCCTACGGCGGGGCGAGCGCGGCGGACTACGAGTTCTACACGGCGATCGTCGACAAGAACAACCACGTCGTCGAGACCGGCCCGGTCCCCGGCGATTCCGCGGAATGGTTCCGAGGGCGTATCGCCACCGGGCTCGGCGAGTTCCGCCGGGTCGGGCTGCCCGAGCCGGAAGTGTTCGAGTTCCCGCACTACGGCGGTTCCGCGGTGGACTACAAGGAGGTCAGTTCCCACTTCGCGGCGCGCTACGACCAGGGCAGCTATTACGCGGGATACTGCCCGCGCGGTGCCTGCGGCTCCACCTCGACGGTGTCCTATCAGAACAAGTACGGTCAGTACTTCCCTTACCCGGTAAGGGATGTCTACGGTGCGGTAGTGATACCCGAGAACCTGGACCACGTCGCGCCGGAGCCGTTCAATCAGCACCCGGCCCGGCTGCCCGCAGACTTGCTCGCCGACAGTGCGAAGTCCAAAGTGGTCCGCGACAACGTGGCCAGCTTCTTCTTCCACCCGTTCCTGCCGGTGGAACACCTGAACACGGTCGTCCTCGGCCTGCGAGCGCAAGGATACGAGTTCACCACGGCCAGCGAGGTCGCCCGCGGCTGACCGTCCCGTCCGCGGCCGGCGCCCGATCAAGGCGCCGGCCGCTTCTCGGATATCGGCGGCGGCCACGAAGATCCGAATAACCGGACGGAATCCCCGGAGTGCGCTGGACACAGGTGAACGCGCCGAGTCGGAGCCCTCCTGTGAGGCCAAGCGGATCGAGCCGGACGGCGACGCAAGGTCCGGCTGCTGTGCCGTCGGCACGACGAGCTGGTGTTCGGCGGCGCGGACGGTTCCCCTGAACTACTGTCCACAAAGGATGCCCGCTAGACGTGGTGATCTTCGAGCAGAAACCTTTGCGGCAGCAGGTATCGGGAGCCACCCGACCTGCCACCTTGTCTTCCCCTCAGTAGAGCGTCTGGTGGCGGAGGTACCACATACCCAGGACCACCGCGGCACAAAGCACCGCTCCGACGATGACCACCACTCGGCGCACGCCCTTCGGCTGCGACTCGCGAGCTTCCGTGGACGCGCCGTAACCGAGCAGCCCGCCGAACACCACTCCGATGACACCTGCCACCACCGGGTTCAGCCAACTGACATCAGCGTCTGTCCAGGAGCCGTACAACACACCCATCGCGCCGAAAACCGCGGCCGAGGCAACGGTCAGCACTCCAGCGTGCTCTGCTACCCAGCGTCTGCGCCGACGCTGGTGTTCCGACGGGACAGCCTGTTCCTCCACGGGACTCGACATGGTCCCATGCTTCCCTATCCGGTCGTTGCTCAAACCACACGATCCTTGCGCACGCAACTACCGCATTGGCGCAGGGTGAGGTGGATGGTGGCCCGGCCGGCGAATTCGGTGAACCCGCGAACCCTTCGGGGCGGCGTTTGTCCGTCGCCGCCGGCAGCCACGCGACGGGTGCACTGGCGCGACCTTGAGGTAGCCGCGGCGCAGACCGAGCGGGATCACGATCCCCGGCAACGGCTCGGGGCGGGCGGCGGCGCCATCCGGTCGCCGCGGTGAGCAGGTCCACCAGATCCTCGTAGCGGGAGATCTCCGGTGTGCCGAATCGCGCGCTCAGGTCGCACAGCAGCACGCTCTCGGTGACGTCGCCGGCGCTGCCCCGGACCACGGCCGTGATCGGCATGTCCCGCAGGCGCGCGGCGGTTTCCAGGGCCTCGCACACCGCGGCGTAGGAGTCCAGGGGGCTTGCAGGCGGCAGCACCAGGCCTTCCGCGCGGCCGCCGACACCACGACCGCTCCGTCGTCGAGGTGGTCATGACGATCATCATCGGCGTGCCCGGACCGGTATTGCACGACAGAAACTGGTCAACACCAGGACAAAAGCCGGGACGTACCGGTTCTGGTCAGTTGCCGCCCGCGCGGGCGGCAGCAGGATGCCGTCGGGCTGGAGCCCGGTGAGCCGGTAGGCGGGAGCCGGTATGTCACCGGCCCCCGCGTTGTTCGACCAGGTCGGATGCGTCAGATGACGCGGAGGTACAGGTAGACCGTCGTCCCCTTGTGCGACTTGTCGAAGGTCTTCTTGGTGCCTTCGCCGCCCGCTCGGACGGTGCCGAAGCTGGCGTTGTCGTAGCCCCAGGAGCCGTAGACCTCGGCGGCCTTGCCGTCGGCGTCCGTGTCCTTGACCCAGCCCTGGACACGGATCTTGCCGGCGCCGCAGGTGATGGTCCAGCCAGCCGCGCCGCCGCCGACGGTCGGATTCTTCGTTTCCCCGCAGCCCCCCTGAATGACCACGACACCGTCGGTGGAGACGGGAGCGGCGATCGTGGGGGCGGCGCTCAGCAGCGCGCCGCCGAGGATCGCGCCGGTCAGCGCGGTGATGGTGCCCGTCTTCTTCACGAAGCTCATCTCGTTGCCTTTCTCAACCAGCGGGTTGTTTCCCGCCGCTGAGAACAAGGTTGTCCGCCTTCGCTTTGCCGATACTTTGCTGTCCGTTTGCCTTGGCCGACAACGCCGCGCAGGCGACGTTGCTCGACAACATCGTCGCGGCGCTCGCCACGCTGATCACCCTGGTGACCTCGTTCGTCGCGCAGCTGCACGTACTCGGTCGCGCCGAGCCGCAGGTGACGCCCGTGGCGGTTGCTCGCGACGACGCCGGTACCGACGCTGGGCCCACCGGACACGGAGCAGTAACTTCAAGGTCCGAGCCCACTCCGCGAAATGCTCCCGCCTGTCCAGATCGGACGGGCGGGGCCTAACTCGCTTTGCCAGCGCGAGATCCTTTTCGCGGGTGGTCATGGCCGCTCGCGGCCGTCGTCGGGAACCGGGCGGGGAATCGCGGCGCGGTCCTGGTGGTCTGGCGGATGGCGTCGGGCCGGTACTTGGGGTAGTCCTCGGTGTCCTGGTCGCGGGTGTCGTCCCAGCGGGTGATCTGGTCGCCGACGTACACGAGGAGCTTGGCGGTCGTGATCGCGGTCGTGCCGGTTTGGTAGCTGCGGATGTGGCACCAGTGCTGGTAGTGCGCGAGGCAGGCGCGGTAGCAGCTGATGGTCTTGTCGGAGTACCGACGTAGCATCGACGGGCGAAGTTCCGTCTCGGAACGCGAGGCACCCGATTCTCGGCCACCCACAAAATATGATTGATACCCGCAGGTATCACCCACGTCGCCCCGCCCTGGCGCGGCGACGGTCGGGCTCTTGCCGCAGGTCCACGGCCCTGGCGGACTGTGACGAAACAGCCGTCAGTAATCAATGGAGCAGTGATAGTCGATCAGAAACTTACATTCGCGCCATACACTTTTACCTTGATGAAAGGAATTCGCAGTGCCGAATCGAGAAACTCCTCGACGTCTCCTTATGACCTCGCGTGAAGAATGCGACAAGAAAGGGTCGGGATACGGTTGGGCGGCATGCCGTTGAGTGACTCACTCGGGTTAGCTTCCGGGCCGCCCGACTGTCCACTGTGGAATTCTGGGCCGTTTGAGGTCCGGTCGCAACCGGCCCTGACCAGCACAAACAGCCGGTACGACGGAGGGACATTTGAAGCTCGCACATGAGCCTAAACGCCCCCTCTGAGACCTACCTGACGGGCTGGCCGGTCAGGCCGTCGGGGGCTGGTCGCGCCACCAGCGCTGGCCCGCTTCGGGGAGGGTCGAGATCGGGTCGTAGTAGGGGTAGCGACGCTGCAAGGCTTCCGGGTCCTCGTGTTCGATCCCGGTCCGGTAGTTCTTGGTCCAGTAGGAGATGCCCAACTCGCGGTCGTACTCTGCGAGCTGGTGCACCCACCGCTTCCCCACGTAGGGAACGTCGCACACGATGCGAGGGGTCGCGTAGCCCGGCAGGTAGCCCATGATCACGTGCTGCAATTCCTGTGCCTCGTGCACGGAAACCCGCCAGTGCTCGGCGTTCGGGATCATGTCGCACTAAGCGAAGTTTGGCGCAGGCCGTCGTCTGAGTGCCCCGTTGACCTGGTGTGTTAGCTGTCGTGAACGTCCACAATGGATCTCTGGACCGATTCTGGGCCGCTTGCAAATGCATGCAGTTGCCGTTGCCTGGCCGTGTCTTGGTCTGAGGTCTGCTCAACGCGGTCCAGACATTCGTTGACGCCATGTTGATGGTAGATCTACTTGTGCGTTCTCGCGATCACCGAACTAGGTAAAATGCGGGTCTACCCGGGTAGGCTAGCGCGAGTTTCCGCGACACCCCAAGTGGGTCGACGAGGCCGTGCTTCGCTCCTCGGATACTGGCCAATGAGCCTGGCAAGTGGGTGGAAGTACAGTACTGAGGCGAGACGACGAAACTACCCTGAGCGCTGGCATATCGGACGCGTTTGCCCGAGCTGCTTCCGTCTCGTCCTTCTTCCGCAGGATGCCCGCCTTGATCCCGCGGTCGGTGAGCATCCGTCGGGACCTGCCGCTGGCGTAGGCGCGGTCGGTGATGACCGCGTCAGGTCGGGTGCGGAGACGCCCCGGCCCCAGTCGGGCGACGCGGATATCGGCCAGGGCGTCTTGGAGCATCGTCCCGTCGTCGCGTTGTCCGCCGGTGGCCACCACGGGAAGCGGGCGCCCTGCTGTCCACCGCGGCGTGGGCCTTCGTCGTCAGCCCGCCGCGTGAGTGCCCGATGTGGTGACCGGCAGGCTCGCGCTCACCCTCGAGCGGGTGGTGGACGAACCCAACCGGGGGCGGCGTGTGATTCGACGTCGCCCCTGTGTCCTGGTCCGGGCAGGTCGTGTTCGTGCGGTGCTGATGTGCACAGTTGGTCGTCGCGTTCGGCGACACGTTCCAGTCGACCTGATCGGCGGTGATCGCCTCGGCCCGCAGACGGGCCAGGACCTGGTCCTACGTCCCGTCGCCGGCATACCGGCGTTGCCGCTTCCAGACTGTCCTCCACGGTCCGAACTCTTCGCGTGGCAGATCACGCAACGCGATCCAGTGCGGGACCGGTAGATGACCTCCTCGATTACCCCGCGGTTGTCACTGAACGGGTGCCCTCGCCGACCGGCATTCGCGGGTAGCAACGGCTCGATCCGCTTCCACTGCTCGTCCGACAAGGCCCGGTATCGTGAAGCCGTAACCCGGACAGTCTGCCGTGCGCCCCTCTGCCCATTTGGGCGACACGCTCTAGGGCCTGTTTCAGATGTTAGAGCCATTCGTTGATCGCGGCGATGGTGACGGTGGTGTCGTAGCGGACGGCGAGTTTGTCGTATCTGGTGGCGACGGCTCGGTAGCGTTTGAGCCGGTTGATGCCGCATTCGACGGCG